>JBIKKE010000171.1:0-6080 GCA_044360575.1 Limnohabitans sp.
ACACCCCTTCGGCGTGGGCCACCGCCCTGCCCGCTCGCCCAACTTGTTGGTAATAGGCCACCGGGGTCGAGGGCGAACCCACATGCACACAAAAACCCAGGTCGGGTTTGTCGTAACCCATGCCCAGCGCCGATGTGGCCACCACCGCCTTGACCTGGTTGTGGCGCAAACGGTCTTCCACTTTCAGCCGCGTATCGGCATCGGTCTGGCCTGAATAGGCATCGACCGCATGGCCGCAGTTGCTCAAAAATGCCGTCAACCGCTCGGCCTCGGCCACTGTCAACACATACACAATGCCCGAGCCGGGCAACTGCTCCAGCGCGTCAGCAATCCAGGCGTATCGCTGCAAGGGCGACAAACCCGGCACCACCGACAGCGTGAGCGAGGTGCGAGCCAGCGTGCCGCGAAACGTCACCGTGTTCGCGCCCAACTGCTTGCCAATGTCCAAAGTCACCCGTTCGTTGGCCGTGGCCGTGGTGGCCAGCACGCTGGCAGTGGGTGTGGACAGCAGCGCACGCGCCAAGCGCTGGTAATCGGGCCTGAAATCAAAACCCCAATCGCTGATGCAATGCGCCTCGTCGATCACGATCAGGCCCACCCGGGCCAACAAAGCCCCCAAGCGCGCTGCAAAACGCGGGTTGCCCAGGCGCTCGGGCGAGACCAGCAGCACGTCAATCGCGTCGTCGTCCAGCCGCTGAAACACCTCATCCCAATCGTCGATGTTGGTGGAGTTGACCGTGGCGGCCTTGAGGCCCGCCCGTTCTGCGGCGCTCACCTGGTCGCGCATGAGGGCCAAGAGCGGCGAGACCACCAGCGTGGGGCCAGCGCCCCTGCTGCGGATCGCATGCGTGGCCGCCCAATACACCGCCGATTTGCCCCAGCCCGTGGCCTGAACCACCAAAACCCGTGATGCGGTTTGCAACACAGCGTGCACCGCATCGACCTGATCTGCGCGCGGCACAGCTTCCGGCCCGGCCAGGCGAGCCAGAATGGTGTGCATTTGCTGCTCAGCGAAGTCGCGCTGCATCGTGTTCAAGTTGTCCATGGATTCATCCAACCGAGCCCCAGCCCTTCGAAGTCGCGCACATTGCGCGTGGCCAATTGGGCACCATGCGCCAAACAGGTGGCGGCAATTTGTGCATCGGCCATCGCCAGCGGCTGACCCAATTGCTCTCGCGCCGAGACCAAATCGGCGTAAACCACCGCCGCGGGCAAGTCAAAGGCCAACACACGGCCAACAAAGTCTTCGGCCAACATGGCCTCAAAAGCCTGCGTCGACTGAGCTCGGCGCGATCCCATCGGCAAACGCGCCAGCCCATTAAGCAGCTCGGACACCACCACACTGCACAGCCACAGATCCCGGTCTGACTGCGCATCCACCCAAGCCAACACCGCAGGGTTGGGCACCGGCCGCATCAGCTCAGACACCACGTTGGTGTCCAGCACGATCACTGAGCATCTCCAAAGTCAGGCGAGCGAGCGGGTGAAGAACGATCTGGCGGCGGCAAGTCAACGCCACCAATGGCCGCAAACCGGGCGTTTAAACGGCTGCCCAAACCCGTGGCCGCAGCTGGCTGCGACAAGACGCTGCGCAAGATGGTTCGCACCTCTTCCTCCATGGACCGACCGTTTGCCGCTGCGACCAAGCGCAGCTTGTCCTTGATCTCGGTCTCGATGTTGCGGATGGTGAGGGTTGACACAGGGCTTCTCCTTTGCATTTGCTAGCAATGCTAGCAGTGAAGGCATTTTTGTCAAGCTTATCGAGTTGCACTTCTCACGCGAAAAGCGCCCTGTGGAACCGGGTAGCTTCAAATGATTATTCAGGACACCCACTGGGGATCAGACCTCCTCAAACCCTTGCCGCAGCATAGGGTCGTGGGTTGACTCAAGCCCTAAGCGCCTGACAGCCTGCTCACCACCCGCATGCGCCTGGCCCAGTGACTGGCGGGCGTGGACCTGGTCAAATCCTGGTCTGACAACAGAAGCTAGGGTACAGCGCAGCCATCCCGCGCCAAGCGGGTGCGAACTGCCTGACAATCACCTCTTTTGTATTTCAAGTCAGCAGCGGCTTCTTATATGGCGATTCAATGGTTCCCCGGACACATGCACCTCACGCGCAAGGCGATTGGGGAGCGCATCAAAGACATTGACGTCGTCATTGAGATGCTGGACGCCCGCTTGCCGGGGTCGAGTGCCAACCCGATGCTGGCCGATCTGATCGAAGGCAAACCCGCCCTCAAAATCCTGAGCAAGCAAGATTTGGCCGACCCGGTGCAAACCGCGGCCTGGCTGGCGCATTACAACGCCCTGCCCGGCGTGAGCGCTTTGGGCATGGACACCAGCGTGGTGTCCCCCGCCAAGGCCTTGATCGATGCCAGCCGCCAGTTGGCCCCCAACCGTGGCGGCATGGTCAAGCCCATGCGTGTGCTGATTTGCGGCATTCCCAACGTGGGCAAATCGACACTGATCAACACCCTCAAAGGCAAACGCGCCGCCAAAACCGGCGACGAAGCGGGCGTGACCAAGCTGGAGCAACGCATCACCCTGGCCGACGACTTTTATTTGTACGACACACCCGGCGTGCTGTGGCCACGCATCATCGTCGAGCAAAGCGGCTTCAATCTGGCCGCCAGTGGTGCGATTGGCGTGAACGCTTTTGACGAAGAAGTCGTGGCCCTGGAGCTGCTGAACTACCTGATTCCGCATTACCCGCAAGCCATCACCGAGCGCTACAAGGTGCAAGACGTGGCCAGCCACACCGACGAAACCCTGCTCGAAGCCATTGCCCGCTACCGTGGTGCGATCCAAAGCGGCGGCCGGGTGAACACCACCAAAGCCGCCGAGATCGTGATCCATGACTTCCGATCAGCCGCATTAGGCCGGTTAACGCTAGAGACCCCGCATGAATTTGCCGTTTGGCTGGCCGAAGGCAAAAAGGCCGATGCAGAGCGGGCTGTGCGCAAAGAAGGCAGCAAAAAAGCCAAGAAGGCCCTGAAAGACTGAGCCCAAGATGCAAGAACACAAACCCACCCCCGACAAAGAGGCGATTGCCCTGCTGCCCGAATTCGAGCGCCTGGGGTTGGACCGCATCAGCTTGGTCTGCACGGGCAGCGAGGCGCACCAAGCGCACAACCAGTTGATCGCTGCCAAAGCATGGGGCTTTGACACCGAGTCCAAACCCACCTTTCGGGTGGGCGAGCAGTCAGACGGGCCGCACATTTTGCAATTGGCCACCGCCGAGCGGGCCTGGGTGTTTCAACTGCATGAGCCCGAATGCCGCGCCGTGGCGGCCGACTTGTTGGCCCGAAGCGGCATTGCCAAAGCCGGGTTTGGCCTGGGCGACGACCGCAAACGCATCGTGCACAAATTGGGCATCGAGCCCCAAGGCATCCTGGAGCTCAACACGATTTTTCGCGAACGCGGTTACCGCAAAGACATGGGCGTCAAAGGCGCCGTGGCAGTGATGTTCAACCAGCGCTTCATCAAATCGAAAAAAGCCGCCACCAGCAATTGGGCCAATACCCGACTGAGCGAGGCTCAACTGGTCTATGCCGCTAACGATGCGTATGCGGCCATTCGGGTATGGCAAGCTTTGGGCTTGTGAATCAGCCAGCGCTGCCCATCGGTGCGTTAGCTTGGACCGAGCTCATCACGGCCATGATTCCTTGCCGGCAATAGGCAAGGACCAGGAATTTCACGCCAATTGACCCAGGGCAGCTCTTCGCATTAACAAGAGATGACGAGCACCTGCATGGCGATGCGGACAGCGACAATACAAAAATGTTCAGAAAACAACTCAGCTGGGTCTTACTCTTTTTAGCTGCCTGCATCGTGTTGCAGGGTGTGGGGGCCGTTTTTGCCCTGCGTGAAGCCGAACGCCAAGTGGTACGCGGACGCATAGCCAGCGACATTCACCAAGGATTTGTGCAACTGTCGGCCACCAAGCAGCACCTGCGTGCATGGGTGACTCAACACAAAATCGGTGCCGGAGGAAATCCGGCTGCACGCGAAGCCTTGCTGAGCGACATGCACCAAACATTGGCCGATTTGGCGAAGCTGTCCCAAGCAGCGTCCAGTTTGGGCATGGACCGCAGCGATGGCGAGGAGCAAACAGCCAGACAAGAGGCTTTGCATGTTTTAGGGCAAAACGTCAAAACACTCGGAGATGCCGTTGGACAAGTCAAAACCCTGCCAGCCGACATCCCGGCCCGTTTAGGCTGGGACACCTTGAGCGAGGTTTTCGAAAAGTCGGAGGGGCGTGATTTGCGCGAGTTGATCGGTGAAAACATCGTTCGTGAACGTGCCGCCATGCTGCGCGAGCGCCAAGCCGCTGATGCCACGCTGGCGCGCATCCGTTGGTTGTGGGTGGGCATGGCATTGTCACTGGCCTTGTTGGCGTTGGGCGCTACGGTTTATTTCGCGCGGGCCCTGCGCCGCCCGATCGACGAATTGGCCAGAGGGGCGCACAAACTCCGACAAGGGCAACTGCAACACCGCATTCCACTGGATGGGCAAGATGAGTTTTCGGACGTGGCACGCAGCATGAACGCCATGGCAGCAGCCCTGGAAATGCACAGCCAACAAGAAACCGAACAGCGCCATCGGCTGGAGTCCGAAGTGCGCGAACGCACCAGCGCCTTGCATGAGGCCAACAAGTCACTGCAACAAACCGACACGCGGCGCCGACAGCTGCTGGCCGACATCAGCCACGAGTTGCGCACCCCCACCACTGCCATTCGCGGCGAAGCCGAAATCACTCTGCGCGGTGGTGAAAGACCCAACCCCGAGTACCGCGAGGCCTTGCAACGCATTGTGGCGATTTCGCGCCAACTGGGTTCGGTGATCGACGACTTGCTCGCGATGGCCCGCAGCGACATGGAGACACTCAGCATCGTGCACCAAACAGTCGACTTGTCCGAACCCTTGGCCGATGCGCTGTCTCAAGCCAGCGCCTTGGCGGGTGAAAGAAATATTCTCATTGATTGCCCACCCATGCCCAAAGGCTCGGTCAAGGTGATGGGAGATGGGCAACGCCTGAGTCAACTGCTGTTGCTTTTGCTCGATAACGCCGTGCGCTATTCGCACCGCCATGGCACGGTCACTGTCCGCTGGGAACGCTGCACCGAGTTTCCACCCATGTTGAGGCTGCAGGTCACCGACCAGGGCATTGGCATCCCCGCTGAGGAGCTGCACCAAGTTTTTGACCGCCACTTTCGCGGCAGTCTGGCCCGTTTGCACCGAGCAGCGGGCAGCGGCTTGGGGCTGCCCATCGCCAAGGCCTTGGTCTTGGCACACGGGGGCAATTTAACGCTGCAAAGCCCTGCCGATGACATGCAGAACACGGGAACTTGCGTGGTTTTGAACTTGCCATTGTTGACCCGTCCCGTTTTAGACACACTTCAAACAGCTCAGACATGAACATCATCCTGATCGAAGATGACCCTCGGATTGCCGACTTTTTACAACGCGGACTGAGGGCCGAAGGTCTTCAGGTGCAACGTGCCGCAACCGGTCCAGAGGGGCTGGCCTTGGTGATCGAGACCGCTCGGCAGAATAAAACCGAAACCGTCTCCACCGTCGTCATTCTGGATTTGATGCTGCCCGGCATGAACGGCATGGAAATCTGCCAAACCCTTCGGGCACAAGGCATCACGTTTCCCTTGCTGATGCTAACGGCCTTGAACACTCTGGAGGAAAGAGTGGCCGGTTTACGCATGGGCGCAGACGACTACATGTGCAAGCCTTTTGAGTTTGAAGAATTGTTGGCCCGTTTGGAGGCCCTGGCTCGACGTGGGCAAGGCCCACAGATCAGTCGTCCAACTCACTTGCAAGTGGCCGATATCACGCTTGACCGCGAGTCGATGCGGGCCAGTCGTGCTGGGGAGGCCCTGAACATGACAGCGCGGGAGTTGGCCCTGCTGGAACTGCTGATGAGTGCGCCTGGCCGCTTGTTCAGCCGTGAACGGATTTTGTCGAGTGTTTGGGGTTTGAACGAAGACCCGCTGACGAATGTGGTGGATGTCTACATTCGGCGCTTGAGAAGCAAAATCGACGAGGGCAGGCCTGTACCCTTGATTCAA
>JBIKKE010000172.1:0-6079 GCA_044360575.1 Limnohabitans sp.
AAATCGGGTTCGGCGATTGATGGTCAGTAACGATCAAAGCATGACTGAATACTTGATCTGTTCATTGAACGAGTCAAAGCCAGCATAAGCAATATGCGGGCTTTGGCGGGGTTTAGTGTGTCACCTGATGTGGTTCCGTAGGTGTCGTCATCAAATTCCACGTTGTGCCCCACAAGGCCCAAAGATGATCGAGACACTCTTACAACAGCAACGCCCGCAGCAATGGCGTCCTTGACCGCAGGAAGAAGTCGGGTACTGATCGCTGCAGTCCCGGCACCGGCCAGAACAATGCCTCGTGACCCAGTCGCCACACAAGCGTCCAGCAAGGTTCGTTGATCGTCTTGGTACCCATAAACGATGTCCACTTTGGGTAATTCTTGCGTGTCGGATATGTCAAATTCGCTGTCGAGCGTGTGACATCGTATGGCTGAACGGTAAAAATAGCATGCGTTATCGGCAACCATGCCCATCACACCAAACAGGGGAGACTTGAAACTGTCAACCGTCATCGTGTCCGTTTTGTGAACATCCCGAGCGCCCAAAATTTGGTCATTCATCACCACCATCACACCCCTGCCGATGGCCTGCGGCGAAGCGGCGACGACGGTGGCACGGAAAAGATTCATAGGACCGTCTGCGCTCAAGGATGTTGATGGCCGCATGGCTCCAGTCACAACAACAGGTTTGTGGCTGCGCACGACCAAGTTGAGAAAATAAGAGGTTTCTTCTAGGGTGTTTGTTCCCTGAGTGATCACTACGCCGTCGCAGTCGTCATTGCTCAACAAGCGATTAACCTCTTTGCCAAGAGCCAACAAATGTTGACTGACCATGTCCTGGCTTGCGACCTGGAAAATTTGGTGTGCTTTGATTTCTGCCACCCCTGACAGCTCAGGGACGCTGGACAAAATTTCCGAAACATCAGACACAGCTGCGCGATAGCCAGCATAAATGGTGCTTTGTGATGCTCTTCCAGCAATTGTGCCGCCCAGGGCCAGCAATGTCAGGCGTGGGCGGCGGTGAACAGTTGCGGCCAAATGCACAGCGTTCATGAGGTCATCCTCAGGCATTTTTTGAAATGGAGCGGCTCCATGCCTGACCAGGAATGGCTGCAAGCAAGCTTTGCGTGTAAGGGTGGGAGGGCCGTGCAAAGACGTCTTCCGTTGTGCCCTGCTCAACCACTTGGCCTTTGCTCATGATGAGGATGTTTTCGCAAACTGTGGCTGCGACACGCAAGTCGTGTGTGATGAAAAGCAGCGACAGCCCCATTTCTTCACGCAACTCATCCAGCAATTCAAGCACTTGTTTTTGAACCGACACATCCAGCGCGGAAACGGGTTCGTCGGCCACAATCAGTTTTGGCTTTACAGCGAGTGCTCTTGCAATACCAATGCGCTGTCGTTGACCTCCTGAAAACTCGTGCGGATAACGATCGGCCGCTTCGGCCCGAAGGCCAACCCTGCGGAGCAACTCGCGCGCCTGAGTCCATGCCTCATCACGAGAGACGCCTTGGATCATGGGGCCCAGCGAGATGATGTCCCCCACTTTTTGACGTGGATTGAGGGAAGAAAATGGATCCTGAAAAATCATCTGGATTTTTTGACGGATCGGGCGAAGCGCACGGCGAGTCAAACCGTTGATGACTTGGTTTTCGAGCTCAATAGCGCCGGACTCGTTTTTTTCCAAACCAATGATGCAGCGCGCCAATGTCGATTTCCCAGAGCCTGATTCACCGACGATGGCAAGGCTGCCTTGTTTGGGCAAGGTCAAGGAAACGTTGTTCACGGCCATGACACCTTTTGTGCCGCGTGAAAACCAGCTGCGTTGGCCAGCGTATGTTTTGCTGACCGAGGTCACATTCAGCAAGGCAGAGCTTGAAGCGGCATTTTGCTGAACAACGCGAGGTGACAAACTTGGCACGGCGTCAATCAACTGGCGACTGTAAGCGGTTGTGGGTGCATTCAAAACCTGTTGGGCACTGCCCACTTCTACCAACTCACCACCCTGCATGACAGCCACACGGTCTGCAATTTCAGCCACGACACCAAAGTCGTGCGTGATGAAAAGTACGGCTGTGCCGTGTTTTTTCTGGAGCTCTTTGATCAGGTGAAGAATTTGCGCCTGGGTTGTGACATCAAGCGCGGTAGTGGGTTCGTCGGCAATGATCAATTTCGGTTCAAGGGCCAGAGCCATTGCGATCACGACCCGTTGCCGTTGCCCACCGGACAATTGGTGTGGGTAACTGGCATAAATCCGATCAGGATCGGGCAGATGCACATCGTTGAGCAGTTGCATCGTGCGCGCATGACGTTCGTTTGCTGTCATGTTGGTGTGCACCAGCATGACCTCTTCAATCTGTTGACCAATGCGCATCAAGGGGCTCAAGGCCGTCATCGGCTCCTGGAAGATCATGGCAATTCGGTGACCACGCAATTGGCGCCATTCATTTTCATCAAGGTCCGTGATGTTTTGACCTTCAAAATGAATTTGTCCACCAGATACATGCACATGCGGTTTGGGCAACAACCCCATCAATGCTTTGCCCAGCATAGATTTGCCGGAGCCTGACTCGCCGACGATGCAGAGGATTTCGCCGGACGATACGCTGAGCGACACATTGTTGACGGCATGCGGCCTGTCTGACCAAGGCGGCAACTTGATTTGTAAACGTTGAATGTCGAGAACGGATGTCAATGCGGGTGTCGGATTCATAAATCTGCCAATCTGGGGTTCAGTGCGTCATTCAAACCCTCACCCACCAAATTGATGGCCAAGACGGTCAACATGATGGTCAGGCCAGGCAGGGACACCAACCACCAAGCATCTCGCAAGAAAGAGCGAGCAGCACCCACCATAAAACCCCAACTCATTTGGTTAGGCGCACCCAAACCCAAAAAAGACAGCGCACTTTCCACCAGAATGGCCGTTGCCACCATCAAAGAGCCTGTAACGATCAAGGGCGAAAGGGTGTTCGGCAAAACCTGTCGCAGCAAGATGGCGCTGTCGGTTTGTCCGGCAACCACAGCCGCCTGAACATATTCCCTAGCCTTGACCGATAGAACTTCCCCACGGACGACTCGCGCAATGGGGGGCCAGCTCACTGTGGCAATGGCCACGACGAGGTTGAACGCTGAAGGCGACAAAATGGCAATGAGCACAATGGCAAATAAAAAGGACGGAATGGTTTGAAAGATTTCGGTAGCTCGCATGAGCACGTCATCAACCCATCCACCGAAATAGCCGGCAATCGCCCCCAAAGCCGTACCGAATGCAACTGCAGCAAGGGTTGCAAAAACAGCGATCATGAGGGTTGTTCTGGCGCCATGGATCAATCCCGCCAAAACATCTCGACCCAGGCTGTCAGTGCCTAACCAATGCTCTGGCGCTGAACCAGAAAACGGTTTCCCAACGATTTCAAAAGGGTCACCAGGGGTGATCTGCTGGGCGAAGAGCGCCGCAATCAGGACAAGGACAAGCCAAGTCAAGCCGATGGTCACCCTTGGGTTGCTTAAAAAGCGATACTTGAAAGACTTCATAGGGGTGTCATGTCATTCGAATGCGCGGATCCAGCCAGACGTAAAGCAGGTCCACAACCAAGTTGATGATCACCACGAGACAGGCTGACATGAAAAATATGCCCAGCAGCAGGTTGTAATCGCGTGCAAAAAGAGATTGATAAGCCAGTTGTCCAAGACCTGGCCAGGCAAAAATCGCCTCCACCACCACGGATCCACCGAGCAGCGCACCGAATTGAACGCCAGCCATTGTCAAGACCGGCAACAAGGCGTTGCGGACCACATGGCGGAAAGTGATTTGCTTTTCGTCAAGTCCTTTGGCGCGTGCGGTGGTGACATAGTCCAAGCCTCTTTGTTCCAGCATGGAGGCCCGCATGAGTCGCGCATACAAGGCCAAATAAAACAATGACAGCGTCAAGGTTGGCAGAACCAAATGGTGTGCAATATCGACAACCCTGACCCATCCTTCGTTGAATGCCGTGATGTTCTCCATGCCTGACGTGGGAAACCAGTTCAGTTTGACGGAGAAAACCAGCACCAACATCAATCCCAGCCAAAACAATGGCATGGCATAAACAAGAACAGCACCCACTGAAATCAGATGGTCTTTCCATGTTTTGACCCACATCGCCGCCAACAAGCCCAAAAGGGTGCCCAGCGAGAGCGAAACCACCAGGGTTGTACCCATCAACAGCAAGGTGGGACCTAACCTGTCAAACACCAACGTCGCCACAGGGGCGTTTTGGCGAAACGAGTAACCCAGATCAAACTGAAGGATGTTGCCCATGTAGGTCAACAGTTGAGTCCATACCGGTTGATCTTGACCAAAGCGTTTACGCATGGCTTCGATGTATTCCGCAGGTGCACCACCCGCTTCACCAGCCAGTACGGTGGCCAGATCGCCAGGGGCCAGTTGCAGCAACAGGAAGTTCAAAATGACCACAACCAGCACGACGGGGATGGTCTGAAAAAGTCGCCGAATGATGAATTGGCTCACGATTTGCCTTTAGTCGGGTTTAAGAAAGGGGGCTTGGCCCCCTTCCTTTTTTCCGTATTACTCGCGATGCGCCGTCGCAAAGTTACCGTAGATACCTAATGGTGAATCAATCACACGCTTGAATTGCTTGTTGATCACAGCGGGATAACGCAGTTCCAGTACATAAACCACTGGGCTGGCTTCAGAGACGCGTTTGACCAATTCACCATATTGGCGACCACGAATCATGGGGTCGGTGTTCACGCTGGCACGGTCCATCAACTGGTCAGTTTCAGGTGAGCTCCAGCGTGAACCGTTGACAAAAACAGTGCCGGGACGAATACGGTCCGAGTGCAGGCCACGGTGAACGCCGAGGACTGGGTCAGCCAAATTGAACAAGAAGTTCGATGTCAGTGTGAAGTCGTAGTCTGTGTAGACACGCTTAAGCCATTTGGGCAGGTCCTCGTAGCGCAGGTTTGCTTTGATACCAACTTGGGCCAGTTGTTGTTGTACGGACTCACCAAACCGTTGCCATTCTTCACCGTAGGGGGTGATGTCATGGGTGATTTCCAGACGGATGCCGTTGGCCTTGCGTGTCAAACCCGCCTCGTCCAGCAGCTTGTTCGCACGGGCGATGCGGTCGCTAACGGTGAAATCAATCCCTTTGCCGAACAAGCCAGCTTTCTCAAAATTGCTGCTGATCGGACCCATGGCCGGTTTACCAAAGCCGAACCACACGTTGTCGATGGCAAATTGGCGATCAACGGTATACGCAATAGCCTGTCGAACTTTTGGATTGTCAAAGGGCGCCTGTTTGGTGTTGATGATCATTTCAACCATGGGCGAGATCATTTCTGTACCGGTGGTGGTCACCTCAATGGAGGGCAGGGCCGAAAGACGTTTGACGTCGTTGTAGGGGACAGCGCCCAAACCAGCCACATGGGCTTCACCACGCTCTAGAGCAGCAGTACGTGTTGAAGCGTCAGCAATGAAGCGAACCACGATTCTGTCCAGGTGTGGCAGCCCTTTGCGCCAGTAGTTGGCATTTTTGTCCAGTCGGACAAATTCACCGCGGCGCCATTCAACGAACTTGAAGGGGCCCGAACCGATCGGGTTATTCGCGTTGGCGTGAGTCTTGATGTCCCCCCGCTCATAGATGTGTTTGGGCAGGATGGGGCTCTCGGAGCTTGCCAGCGCCTTCATGATGTAAGGTGCCGCAACGTTCAGTTTGAAAACGGCTGTGTGTGCGTCAGGGGTGTCAACGGCGGTGACTTCACGGAATGTGGACATGCCACGCGGATGGTTTTTCTTCAAAACCTCCATGACTGTGAATTGCACATCGGCTGCCGTAAATGGTCTGCCGTCGTGGAAGGTGACGTCTTTGCGCAACTTGAATGTGATCGTTTTTCCGTCAGCAGATTCGGTCCAACTCTCAGCAAGACTTGGGCGAGGTTTCAAGTCAAAACCGTACTCCAGCAAGCCATCAAAAACTTTGGCAGTGACTTGGCTGATGGGGCCAGCTGTTGAAATGTAGGGGGCCAAATTGGGGGGTTCTGGCTGCGTGATTTGTACCAGCGTTCCTCCTGGTTTT
>JBIKKE010000173.1:0-6075 GCA_044360575.1 Limnohabitans sp.
GTGAGGGTCCTTGTCGTTTGTGTTTATTTTGGTCGGTCCGGCCAAAAGACCAGATTCATCTATATTTTAAGAATATCACGCAATCCTCAAAGCTGGCTTACGAGCCACTTGGGGTTCGGGGCTGACAAATCATCTGTTCATCAGCCCAGTATTTGCCTCACGCGCTCCAGATCTTCGGGTGTATCGACGCCAGGGCCGGGTGCTTGTTGGGTCACATGAACCGCTATGCGGTAACCGTGCCAAAGGGCGCGGAGCTGTTCAAGGGACTCCATGGTTTCCAAGGGTGCGGGTGGCAAAGTTGGGAAAAGTGACAAAAAACCTGCCCGATAACCGTAAATGCCAATGTGCCTCAGAGGGGCAGGGTTGGGCAAAGCTTGCAGAGAAGCGTTGGGGGCGCCATCTCGCCACCAAGGAATCGGTGCTCGGCTGAAATAAAGCGCCAATTGGCGAGCATCCATGACCAGTTTGACCACATTGGGGTTTGTGAACTCCTCCAGTGATGCGATGGCATGGGCCGCTGTACTCATGCTCGCCTCAGGGCGTTGCGTCAGCAACCAGGCGACTTCGTCGATCAGTTCTGGGCGTATCAAAGGCTCATCGCCTTGCACGTTGACCACCACATCATCTGCTTCAAGCCCCAACAGTTGACAGGCCTCGGCCAATCGGTCGCTGCCGCTCAAGTGGTCTTGGCGTGTCAATAAGGCAGTTACCCCATGCAACTGGCAAGCCTGCACGATGCGCGCATCGTCAGCGGCCACCACCACTTGCTTGGCTTGTGATTGAGCAGCGCGTTGCGCAACCCGAACCACCATGGGCAAGCCGGCAATGTCGGCCAATGGTTTGTTGGGCAGGCGACTCGAAGCCATGCGGGCCGGGATCACCACAGTGAACCGCGACGCTGTTGGGCTTTCTTTCATGCGGTCGCCTCAGAGCGGTGGGCGCAGGGCGGCCAATTTGTCGATTTCTTCGTCACTCAAGGCGCGTGCTTCGTTTTCGAGCAAGATCGGTATGCCTTGGCGAACCGGATAGGCCAAGCGGGCACTGCGCGAGAGCAATTCCTGACGCTCGCGGTCAAAGTTGAGCGGGCCTTTGGTGACTGGGCAAACCAGCAATTCAAGCAATTTGATGTCCATGGCGCAATGATAACGGGCGCTTGTCAGCGCTTGGGCAGAGCCCCCACCAAGCGGTCAAGCGCTGACCAAAAGGCGGGCTCTGGTGTCAGCTCTAAGGGCACAGCCAAGGCCAAAGCCTGGTGTTGCCAAAGTTTGGCGGCGTCCTTTTCGGTGCAAAGCAAGGGGCGTTGCAAGGGGGCTTTTGACCATGTGGCAAAGTCAAAGTGATCGGGCAGGGGGGTGGTTTGCTGCAGCGTCAAACCCTTGTCGCGCAGCAAATTGAAAAACCCCTCGGGTCTGGCCAATCCGGCCAAGGCATCAACTGCTTGGCCCTTCAGGCTCTCCAGCGCCACCCGCTGACCGTGGCCATCCACCGCCCAGTCAGCCAGCTGTCTTTGGGCTTGGAATCCACCACCCACTTCGTTCTTGCCGGTGTGCAGCAACAGGTCAACTTTTCGGGGCCAGGCCTCTCGCAGCGGGCCCGCAGGCAGCAACCAACCGTTGCCAATGCCACGTTCGTCCATCACACAAACTTCAAGGTCTCGGGCCAAAGCCCAATGCTGCAAACCGTCGTCGCAAATCAGGATGTCGGTTTCAGGGTGCGATTGCAGCAAGGCAAGACCTGCATCGGCGCGCTTGGGGCCGACCCAAACCGGCACGCCCATCTTTTGGTGGATCAGCAGGGGCTCATCGCCCACCTCTGCAGGGGTGCTGCTCAACTGAACAGCGCGCGTTTCCTGCGTTTGCCGGCCGTGGCCCCGCGACACCACGCCAGGGTGCCAACCTTGTGCAACAAGGTGCTGAACAATCGCCATGGTCAAAGGGGTTTTCCCTGCGCCACCGGCCACCACGTTGCCCACCACCACAACGGGCACGGGCAAACGGACACTTCGGAACAAGGCCAGACGGTACAGGCCCTGACGAATGGCGATCAAACTGG
This sequence comes from Limnohabitans sp., assembly GCA_044360575.1. Taxonomy (GTDB): domain Bacteria; phylum Pseudomonadota; class Gammaproteobacteria; order Burkholderiales; family Burkholderiaceae_C; genus Limnohabitans_A. The sequence goes on from JBIKKE010000173.1 coordinate 2,053, forward strand.
CGAAAAAAACGGACAAAGGAACCAGCAAACGGGCCAAGGCGTTACGCGACTGCCACACTTTGGGCAGGGTCAGGTGCAACCAACGGCTCACCAACATGCCGACCCCGGCACGTTTTGATTCGCAAAGTGTGAAAATCGCCCCAAAGGATGATTGATCTTGGCTGAAAAAGTGGACGTTGTGGCGGTCATGATGAACCTGATTATCCGTGAACCCATGCCGCGAGCGTGCATGAAAACGTGGTTGGTGCGACCGACCCCACCAGCTGTGTATAACTTTGTGGAAAACTTTGTCAAACCAACTGATCTTGAATACTCAGGTAAAGAGCTTGGTGTCGAAATTCAAACTGAAAAAGTTAAAATGTTTCATTAGATCAATGACTTGCATAAATTTCTTGAGACTACTTTTGAAAAGCCGTTCAAACCCATCTCCGTCCTTGGCTTGTGGAGTACTTGACCATACACCGCCTGATTTCTCACTTGAAATGTGCCTGAAACACCCATCAAACCTGAGCCCATGTCTGAAAACAACGATTTGACGACCCGCGCATGGACAGTTTCTGCGCTGTGCCGCGCCGTTGCTGATGCTTTAGACGGTCAATTCAACCCCGTCAGCGTTCGGGGCGAGATCTCGGGCTTTGCGCGCGCAGCCAGTGGGCATTGTTATTTTTCCATCAAAGACGAAACGGGCCAGATCCGCTGCGCCATGTTTCGCCGTGCTGCCAGCCTCATGGACTTTGCGCCGCGTGACGGCGAACTGGTTGAAATCAGAGGACGCCTGGGGGTTTACGAAGCCCGGGGTGACCTGCAGTTGATCGTCGAATCCATGGAGCGGGCCGGGCAGGGCGCTTTGTTTGAGCAGTTTTTGCGCCTCAAAGCCAAGCTGGAAGCCGAAGGGCTGTTTGACCCCCTCCACAAACGGGCCTTACCCGCCCAACCCCGAGCCCTTGGTGTGGTGACCTCGCTGGGGGCTGCAGCTTGGCACGACGTGATGACCGCTTTGCAGCGTCGAGTCCCCCATATTCCGGTGCTGATGGCCCCAGCCTTGGTGCAAGGGGTCGGTGCCTCGGCCACTTTGGTGCAGGCTTTGCAAAATATCTACGCCCTCACGGCAGTGGACAACCCGCTGTGCCCCCCCGTGGATGTGATTTTGTTGGTTCGCGGCGGTGGCTCGATGGAAGACCTGTGGTCTTTCAATGACGAAAACCTGGCCCGCGTGATCGCCCAGAGCCCGGTGCCGCTGATTTGCGGCGTGGGCCACGAGACCGACTTCACCATCGCTGATTTTGTGGCCGACGTGCGCGCCCCAACACCCACGGCGGCTGCCGAGATGGCCGCGACCGACCGCGGTGTGGGGCTCGATGCCTTGAGCGTGTTGGAGCACCGTTTGAGAAGGGGCTTGTTTCGCCAGCAAGACGGCCAAGCGCAACGCTTGGACACTGTGGCAGCCCGATTGGGCGTGGGTTTGGTCCGTCAGCAAGAGCGCCAGAACCAACGCCTGAGCGCCATCGCGACCCGATTGAGTCGCCCCCAGGCCTTGCTGGGCCAGCACAAGCAGTGGCTTGACCGCTTGGCCGGTCGTTTGAACAGTGCAGTGCAAAGCCAATTGACAGGGCAAGCCCACCAATTGGACCGATTGAATGACCGTTTAGGCTTCAACCGGGGTCAGCAGGTGCCGCAACGCGCCCAGCGTCTGGAGCGGGCCGCTTTGCGCTTGTCTTCAGTGGACCCGCACCGGGTGCTGGAGCGAGGTTACGCTTGGCTGAGCGACGACAACGGGCAGGCTTTGACCCATGCAGCTCAGTTCCAGCCCGGGCAGGGCGTTCAGGCTACTTTGTCCGATGGCTTGGTGCCTTTGGTCGTGAAAGTCTTAGACGCCAGCGCGTTCGGGCAGGGTGGGGCCGGGGCGACGATTTCTGGTACCCCAGCATGAGGAGCCCCGGCCCCACCCTGTCCGAACGCAACCCAAACGCGGCAGTGACCCTGAATACGGTAAGGGGCATCGTGCTCCCCTAAAATGCGTCAAACATTTTTTCAACCCGCAACAACTAAAGGACCCCTCATGGAACACACCTTGCCCGCACTGCCTTATGCGATCGACGCTTTGGCCCCTCACTACAGCCAGGAAACCCTGGAGTTCCACCACGGCAAGCATCACAACGCTTATGTGGTGAACCTGAACAACCTGCAAAAAGGCACTGAATTCGAGAGCATGTCCCTCGAAGAGATCATCAAAAAGTCCAGCGGCGGCGTGTACAACAACTCCGCCCAGATCTGGAACCACACCTTCTTCTGGAACTGCATGAAGCCCAACGGCGGTGGCGAGCCCACTGGCGCTTTGGCCACGGCCATCAACGCCAAGTTTGGCAGCTACGCCGCTTTCAAAGAAGCGTTCGTCAAGAGCGCCGTGGGCAACTTTGGCTCCGGCTGGACATGGCTTGTGAAGAAAGCCGACGGTTCGGTTGACATCGTCAACATGGGCGCCGCTGGCACCCCTTTGACCACCGGCGACACCGCCCTGTTGACCGTGGACGTGTGGGAGCACGCCTACTACATCGACTACCGCAACATGCGTCCCAAGTTTGTCGAGACCTTCCTCAGCAACCTGGTGAACTGGTCTTTCGCCGAGAAGAACTTCGGCTGATCGACGTTCTGCGCCAGTCAAAAAGCCCGCTTGATGCGGGCTTTTTGCTTTGAGGACCGAGAGTGAACCGTGGCCGTGTAGTTGGTGCGCTTGAAGCCTGATTTTCAAACACAGATATATCAACCAATGAGCAGAGCATGGGCTGGGGCCGGGCACCGATTTTGGGTACCCCCTCATGAGGTGCCCGGCCCCAGCCCATGCTCTGCGGTGCCCGCAGCAACAAGCACTCAGCACCCAGCAAAGTCAGCGAATCATCATCCCGCCATCGGCCACCACCGTCTGCCCCGTCACGTAACTCCCCGCTGCACTCGCCAGAAACACCGCAATGCCACCAATGTCGTCCGGCTCGCCCATGCGGCGCAAGGGCGTTTCGTTGTTGTACTTGGCACTCAACACCGGGTCTTCGTGCAAGGCTTTGGCAAAGTCGGTCTTGATCAACCCCGGTGCAATGCAATTGATGCGGATGTTGTCCGGACCCCATTCCACCGCCAGGTTGCGTGCCAACTGCATGTCGGCAGCCTTCGAGATGTTGTAAGCCCCGATGACCGAAGAGCCGTGCAAGCCCCCAATCGATGACACGATCACGATGGCACCGTCTTGTTGGGCCTTCATGTCTGGGTACACCAAATTGCACAGCCACGAGTTGGACAGCACGTTGTTGCGCATGACCTTGTCAAACACCTCATCACTCATGCCCGTGGCTGGCCCGTAATAAGGGTTGGTGGCCGCATTGCATACCAGGATGTCGATCGGGCCCCACGCCTGGCGGGTTTGCTGCACCAGGTTTTGGAGTTGCTCCTTGCTGGAGATGCTGGCGGCAATCGCCATCGCTTCTCCGCCTGCGGCCTGAATCTCACGCACCACCACTTCGCAAGCATCAAGTTTGCGGCTGGACACCACCACTTTCGCGCCTTGCTTGGCCAGCTGAATGGCGATGGATCGGCCAATGCCTCGGCTGGAACCGGTGACGACAGCAACTTTGCCTTTGAGATTGAACAGTGACATGAAACGGCCTCCTTTTTGATGTGCTGACAGTCTGCCAGCGTGCCCTGCAGGTGTCTGTCTTGCGTGTGTCAACCGTTCAAGTATTTAATCCTGGAAATTTATTCCGACAATTGACATTTGGTGACAATTTTGCCTACTTAAGTGTGGAATAGTCCGAGCAATCGTGAAAATTCCAAACTAATATTTTAATAGTGCAAAAAATGTTAAATTTAAAAAAATCAAAATTGCAGTACTTAATTATTGCAATTTCCGCATTCTTGGCGAATGCCCATGGCACTCAGGCCATGGCCTCGGCGGCATCAGGCCCTTTGCCTGCGCAAGCGCCGGTCCAGAAGAATTTGATGGGCCTCTTGGTTTTGGCGGCTGAGCCTTCACCC
>JBIKKE010000174.1:0-6068 GCA_044360575.1 Limnohabitans sp.
GCATTCCCCGCAGCCTTTGATGAGCAAGAGCAAGCTCACTCGCGCTCGACCCTTTGGGTGCGCGACGAGCCCGAACGGGCTCTGGACTTTGCCTCTTTGGCCGCCTTGAGCGACAGTTTTTTCCCGCGCATCTACATTCGCCGTCGCCGCCGCGCGATGATCGGCACGGTGTCCCTCACCACGTATTTCCACGCTGACAGCGCCTTGTTGGCGCAAGTGGGCACACGCCATGTGCTGGGCGTGGCCAAGGCGCTCAACTACCGCCACGGCTACTTTGACCAGACCGGCGAGCTGTGGAGCCCCGAAGGCCAGTTGCTGGCGAGCACGCACCAGTTGGTGTATTTCAAGGACTGAGCCAGAGGGGCAGTTCACTGCAGGCTTCAAAAGCCTTGACGTTTTAATTAAACGCATCTACATTAATTCAATGGATGCCAAGCTGAGTTGGGATGAAACCAAAAGGCAAATCAACCTGCGCAAGCACGGTCTGGACTTTGCCTTGGCTGGTGTTGTGCTGGATTCACGCTATCGGCTGGACATCCCGGTGGTTCGCGGCTCCGAGCTAAGAACCTTGTCAATGTCTTATGCCATGGGATTTTTGGCTGTTTTGACTGTTGTGCATACGGCGCGAGATGCGTCGATCCGAGTCATTAGTTTCCGCCGTGCCAGTCGTGAAGAAAGAGAGGCTTACCTTGTCTGGATCGAAAATGAATGCGATGAGCCGTAAAGACGTGATCACGGCTTTAAAGGCTAAAGAGCGCGAAGCCCCTTACGTGTGGGACGGCCAGGACGAGGACGAGCGCCCGGCTACAACAGATGAATTGGCGCACGGTTTGGCACTGGCTCGCAAACGCGGCAGGCCTGCGGGCAGTGGCGTCAAGGAGCAGGTGGCTATCCGCCTGGACAAGGACATCTTGGAGGCCTTTCGCGCCCAAGGGCAGGGCTGGCAAACGCGCATCAACCAGGCCTTGAGGTGCTATCTCGCTGAACACCCGACGCAGTCGTGAAGACTGAAGCAGGAAGCGTTGTGATCAACGTTTCATCTGCTGCAGCGCACTCGCTACTTCGGTCACCAGCGCCGGACCTTTGTAGATCAGGCCGGTGTAAATCTGCACCACGTCGGCCCCGGCTTCAATTTTGGAGATTGCGTCGTGTCCGCTCAGGATGCCGCCCACGCCGATGATGGGAAAGTCTTTGCCCAAGGCGGCGCGCAGCCTGCGGATCACGCGGTTGCTGCCTTCGAGCACGGGTGAGCCGGACAGGCCGCCCATTTCTTCGGCGTGGGGCAGGCCACTCACAGCGTCACGCGCCAGGGTGGTGTTGGTGGCGATCACGCCGTCCATGCCATGCTTTTGCAGCGTTGCGGCAATCACGCCCACTTGGGTCTCGTCCAAATCAGGGGCGATTTTCAGGAACATGGGCACGCGGCGGCCGTGTTCGGCAGCCAACTCCTCTCGCCGCGCCACCAACGCGCCCAGCAAGCCATCCAGCGCTTCGTCGCTTTGCAGGGCGCGCAGGTTCTTGGTGTTGGGGCTGGAGATGTTGACCGTCACGTAATCGGCATGCGGGTACACGCCTGCCAGCGCGATCAAATAATCGTCGGTGGCGTTTTCAATCGGTGTTGCGGCGTTTTTGCCGATGTTCAGGCCCAGCAGGCGACCTTGCTGGCGAAACTTGGAGCGCTTGACGTTGGCGATGAAGGCGTCCAGCCCGTCGTTGTTGAAGCCCAGGCGGTTGATCAGCGCGTTGGCTTCGGGCAGGCGGAACATGCGGGGCTTGGGGTTGCCGGCTTGTGCCTTGGGCGTCACGGTGCCGACCTCGACAAAGCCAAAGCCCATCGCACCCAGACCGTCGATACAGCGGGCGTTTTTGTCCAGGCCTGCGGCCATGCCAACGCGGTTGGGGAAATGCAGACCCGCCAGCGTGATGGGCTGGGCCACAAAGGGCTGGCGGTAAGCGCAATCGAGCGGGGTGTTTTGGGTACGGGCCAAGCCTTCGATGGTCAGGTCGTGGGCCGCCTCGGGGTCCATTTTGAACAAAAAGGGGCGGGCGAAGGCGTAGGGGATCAGGGACATTGGATAATTCCGGGCAGCAAAGGCGTTGACAACAATTCGTCCGATTGTCTCAAACCCCGGCGTACTTCTATTTTTTACACACACCCAACCCAATGACCCAAGACGAACTCAAAGCCCTGGTGGGCCATGCCGCCCTGAAATACGTTGTGCCCGGCGAGATTGTGGGCGTGGGCACTGGCTCTACGGTGAACAAATTCATCGATGCGCTGGCCACCATGAAAGACCAGATCAAGGGCGCAGTGTCCAGCTCCGAAGCCTCCACCGTGCGCCTCAAAGCGCTGGGTATTCCGGTGTTTGACAGCAACGAAGTCGAGAGCCTGTCCGTTTACATCGACGGCGCAGACGAAATTGATCACCAAGGCCACATGGTCAAAGGTGGCGGCGCGGCGCTGACCCGCGAAAAAATCGTGGCCGCGCAGAGCCAGCGCTTTGTTTGCATCGCCGACGAGAGCAAGCTGGTGGACGCCTTGGGCGCTTTTCCTTTGCCCGTGGAAGTCATCCCCATGGCCACAGCCCGTGTGATCCGTCAATTTGCGGCCATGGGCGCAAAGGCCGCTGTGCGCCAAAAAGAGGGCCAGCCCTTGGTCACCGACAACGGCCAACACATCGTGGATGTGCATGGCCTCAAAATTACCGATCCGGTGGGCTTTGAAAACACCGTGAGCCAGTGGCCTGGCGTGGTCACCGTGGGGGTGTTTGCTTTGCAAAAAGCCCAGGTGTGCTTGCTGGGCACAGCCTCAGGGGTCAAGACTCTGGATTTTTAAAATCAGCCCAGTTGTTGACGCAGCACGGTCTTGAGGACCTTGCCGTAATTGTTCTTGGGCAAGCTGTTCACCACCTCGTAGCGCTTGGGCCGTTTAAAACGGGCGATCTCTTGCAGGCACAAGGCGTCCAGTGCGTGGGTGTCAAGCGTGTGTCCCGCCTGTGGCACCACAAAAGCCACCACCACCTCACCCCATTCGGCATCGGGCGCACCGACCACGGCCACTTCCGCCACGCCCGGCGCGTGCAACAGGACTTCTTCAATCTCGCGGGGGTAGATGTTGGAGCCGCCGCTGATGATCAGGTCTTTGCTGCGGTCTTTCAAGGTCAAAAAGCCGTCGGCGTCCAGGCAGCCCATGTCGCCTGTGAACAGCCAGCCGTTCTGGATGGCATGGGCCGTGGCATCGGGGTTACGCCAGTAGCCTGCCATCACACTGTCGCCCTTAATCAGCACTTCGCCCACCTCGCCAAGGGGCAAGTCTTGCCCATGTGAGTCGGTCACCCGGATGCGCACCGGCGTTTGCGCAATGCCCACAGAGGCCAAGCGTTCTGCGTAGCGCGGGTGGGCGGTGTCCTGCAGGTGGTGACGCGACAAGGCTGTGCCCACCATGGGGCTTTCGCCTTGGCCGTAAATCTGTACAAAGCGCGGACCCATGATGCGCAGCGCGCGCTGGATGTCGGCGGCATACATCGGGGCGCCGCCGTACACCACGGTCTTGAAAGATTGCCCGCAAGCGTTGGCCGTCAGGTCTGCGGCCTCAGCATGGTCCACCAAGCGTTTGACGATGGTGGGCGCAGCAAACAGGGACAGTGGCCCGATCTGCTGGCCCAGCGCAAACAGCTCGGCCGGATCGAACCCGCCCGAGGGCGGGACCATGTGCCGGGCGCCGGCCATCAGGTGCGGCACGGCGTAAATGCCCGCGCCGTGGGACATGGGCGCTGCGTAGGCGATGCAGTCTTGCGGGCTGATGGCATCCACATCGTTGAAGTACGCCAGCCCCATGGTCATCAGGTTTCGATGGGTGATCATCACGCCTTTAGGCCGGCCCGTTGTCCCACTGGTGTAGAACAACCATGCCAGGTCATCCGATGCGCGTTCGTGAATGGGCGTATCAGCTGCGCCTTCGGCGCCGAGCCACAGCGCATCGGCTTGCGCACTGTCCACATCGATCACTTGCTCGAGGCCTTGCAAGGTGTCACCGGTCTCGCTGGTGATGTCGGCCGTCACAAAAGCCCAGCGGGCCTCTGCGTTATCGATGATCCATTGCGCCTCGCGCAGGTGCAGTTTGGCGTTGATGGGCACCACCGCCAAGCCGGCCCACCAAGCTGCAAACATCACTTCCAGGTAGCGCACATGGTTGCGCATGAAGAGCGCCACCCGGTCGCCGGGCAGCAGACCGGCGGCTTGGAACTGTGCCGCCAATTGCTGGCAGCGTTGCGCCCATTGCCCATGCGTCGCCACCATTTGCGTGCCCAAAAAAATAGCGGGCTGCTCGGGGGCCATGCGGGCTTGGCGTTGCAGCAGATGGGCGAGGTTCAATTCGGACTCCGGCTAAATGAGCAGGCATTGTGGCTTGAAGGCACAAATGCTGGCTGTCTCGCGCAGGTCTCTCAGGCTTTGCGCAGCAGCAAGCGCAGATCGGGACCGATCCGGTCGACGGTGTGGAACGCCAGCTTCACCGAGTCGCTCAGCGTTGTCAGGGCGGGCAGATTGGCCATGCCCTGGCCGGGGCCAAGCAACTGAGGCGCGATATACAGCAGGTATTCGTCCACCAGTCCTTCGCGGATGAATGACCCGTTGAGTTTGTGGCCCGCTTCGACATGGAGTTCGTTGATCTCTCGCCGAGCCAAGTCGCGCAGCATCCCTGCGAGATCAACCTTGCCGCTGGGGCGAGGCAGGTCGATGACAGTGGCTCCCCGTGCCGTCAGGGCTGCGTATTTTTCGGCTTGCTGAGGGCTGTTGGGGTCGATGGCGGTGTAAATCCAGATTTGGCGCGCCTGATTGCCCGAGCCTTGCGTGTCCAGCAGTTTGGCATTCAGGGGCATGTCCAGCTTGCTGTCGACTACCACCAGGTGCGGTTGACGGGGCGCATCCAATCCGCGCACAGTCAACTGGGGATCGTCTTCGAGCACCGTACCGATGCCGGTGAGCACCGCACAGGCGCGCGCACGCCAAGCATGTCCATCGGCACGGGCCTCGGGGCTGGTGATCCACTGGCTTTGGCCATTGGGCAGAGCAGTTTGGCCATCCAGCGAAGTAGCCACCTTCATGCGCACCCAGGGCTGCGCCCGTTCCATGCGACTGAAAAAACCGATGTTCAGTTCGCGGGCTTGCCGTGCGGCTTCGCTTTGCGCATCCAGCAACTCGGTCTGGACCCCTGCTGCGGCCAGTCTGGCCATGCCTTGGCCTGCAACCAAGGGGTTGGGGTCGATCATGGCCAAGACCACGCGGGTGATGCCGGCTGCGGCCATGGCATCGCAACACGGCCCAGTTCGACCATGGTGGGCGCAAGGCTCCAGCGTGACCCAAGCGGTGGCGCCTGAAACAGAGCGGCCGTGTTTTTCGGCGTCCCGCAAGGCCATGATTTCGGCGTGTGATCCGCCAGCACGCTGGGTGTGGCCTTGGCCCAGCACTGCGCCATCAGGGGCGGTGATCACACAGCCCACGCGCGGGTTCGGAGAAGTCAGCCACAAGGCTTGAGCGGCCAAAGCGAGCGCCTCTTGCATCGGTTGGATCTGGTTTTGGATGGGTAACACTTTGAACAGGATCAATAAACAAGCCAAGCGCCGCAGCGCCAAAATTAAGGAGAGGATACGCCAACCCAAGAGGGCAGAGCGGAGACGCTGCTGTGCCAAGTGATTTGCGGGCCAGCCAGCGTATTTGGACTGGCGTTGAGCCCACCCGCAGTGGTGCCAACCGAGGCACCAGAAGGGCGCTGGCCCGGCCAAGACACACGTACGGTCAGGTCGGTAGCTCGCCCCGCAGCATGGGGCAAAATCTGTGTTTCGCGGGTGTAGCGAATGCTCTGCACCACCACGATTTCCGGCGTTGGGCAAGCAGCCACTTGAGTGTGGACATGGGCATGCAGGCAATCCATGGCTTCAAGTGCCAGCATTTGAGCCACAATGTTTTGTCGGTTTTCCTGAGCCTTTTGAAGCGTTTTGAGCGTCAGTTGTAGGCTTCCCATCAAACCGATTGCCAGGACCGCTGAGGCCATCAGTGCCTCGATCAAC
>JBIKKE010000176.1:0-6033 GCA_044360575.1 Limnohabitans sp.
GTATTTACCGACGATTTCCTTGAGCTTCCAGGTGTTGGCGTACTCCAGCGCTTCTTCGCGCAGGTGAAGGATCACGCTGGTGCCGCGCTTGGGCAGCTCGATGGTCTCGACCTCAAAGTCACCCGTGCCACCACTGATCCAGCGCACGCCTTCTGCAGGCGTGGCGCCAGCGCGGCGGGTTTCGACGGTGATTTTGTCCGCCACGATGAAGCCCGAATAAAAACCCACGCCGAACTGGCCGATCAGCTGCGCGTCCGACTTCTGGTCGCCGCTCAGCTTGCTCACAAAGTCCTTTGTGCCGCTCTTGGCAATCGTGCCCAGGTGGTCGATGGCTTCTTGGGCCGTCATGCCGATGCCGTTGTCGGTGATGGTGAGCGTCTTGGCCGCTTTGTCGAAAGACAAGCGCACTTGCAAGTCGGGCGCATCTTCGTACAGGCCGTTGTTGTTGAGCGCTTCAAAGCGCAGCTTGTCGCAAGCGTCAGACGCGTTGGAGATCAGCTCGCGAAGAAAAATCTCTTGGTTGGAGTACAGAGAGTGGGTGACCAGGTGCAGGAGTTGCGCGACTTCGGCCTGAAAGGCATGGATTTGTTTGCTCATAAGGATTCAAAAAGGTAAAAAACAAAAGATCTAAAACCAAAACGTCCCACAGTTTGGGACGTCTGGCGAGGTTTCAAGAGGGCCGAGTAGGCGCTGCGAAGTCTTTGTTGCGGCAAGTCAGGCGATCACGCCGCGAGTCTCACCGCTTCGGGTGATTGCGCGGCAATGCGCAGCAAGGTTCTGGCTGCGCCCGAAGGCTCGCGCCGGCCTTGCTCCCAGTCTTGAAGGGTACGCACAGAAACCCCCAGCAAGGACGCAAACTCGACCTGAGAGACGCCAACTTTAGCCCGAGCATCGGCGGCGGGGGTCAGCTGCACTAGCGTGGTTTTTGCGGCCTTGCCGGCCTTCATCTGTCGTACAGATTCCAGCAAATCACTCTGAAATTGCACCATTTCTGCATCGACCGGTTTTTTGGGTTGTTTAGCCATGTTCCACCTCGTACTTCAGTTGAGCCAAAAATTCTGCTGGCAGGTTGTCAAACTTGGCTTTGGCATACACGATCAACAACCAAATGCGTCCCTGAACTTCGTTGAAATAAATCACTCTGGCGCCACCCCGTTTGCCCATGCCGCTTCGCTGCCATCGAACTTTACGGCAACCGTTTGATCCGGGCACCACATCACCCGCGTGGGGATTGGCGGCGATCCAGTTGATGAACTCCGTTCGTTCAATTTCAGTCCATACGGCAGATGCGTATTTTTGAAAAACCGCGGTTTCTGAAACGGTGCGCACGATCTAAATTGTACGGCATTGCCGTATTCTTAAGTTTGGGGTCCTGACAGTCAAGTGCGAATGCTGCCCCTTCCTCAAGGTTTGTGCTGCGGGCATTTTGTTTTCAGACTCAGCCTGTTCAATGTTCCTCTGCATCGTCCTGATCCTTTTCATTCAGAGCGGCTGCGGTGTCATTTGACGAAGCGCGACTCAGGTTAAGCGCCAGAAGACGTTTGAGGATTTCGTCGTCTGGCATGTCGGCCGTGTAGTCGGCCCAGCCGTAGGCGGCGGCCACGGCTTTGTCGATGTCGTCGTGGGCCATCGTCAGCCAAGCGGGGCAGGCGTTGTAGAGGTTGGTGAGCGTCTTCTTTTTGAGTTCGGCTTCGTGGCCTGGTTTGGCTACGGCTCTCTTGGGGAAGCCGGCTGCGGCTTCTTCTGGGCTTTGTACCCACTCCACCCATTCGGGCGGGTTCAGCCAGTTGTCGCGGGTTTGCACCAAATGGGCCGCAGCCCTGGCGATGTTGATCGCGATGCTGCGGGTCTTGTGGGTTGCCGTGTCTGTCAGTTGAGCCGGGATGAGCACGCCGTCGACCGACTCTTTTTTCTGGTGCGCTGTGTCGGCGGGGGTCAACTTGTCGGGGAAGGGAAAGGTTTCGAAGCAGGTGGTGGGGGTATAGCGTGGCCGATCTTCAAGTGCGCTCCCCAAGCGCAAAGACCACAGTTCGTGAAATCGGCTGTGCAGGATGCCGAAGAGTGTGTCGTCAGACCGTGTGATCGCCACACACAGATTTTCAGGTATTTGCACTGCTGGTAACCACGCGAAAATTCGATGCTTGGCCACCATGGGTGTGACCACGTATCGTTCAATATTTGACAAGGCGGTTCGAAGGCCGGGACGAGCATCGCCATAAATCCACCAGTGTGTTCGGTGTTTGTCGCGTCTCACGTTGGCACGGGTAGGCTTGACGTGTTCTTGAACATGCGCAAACGGTTGTTCAAACAATGCGGCGCTGGGCATAGGTGTGTCACAACCGAAATCAACGACCCAAATATCTTGTGGTCGGCGCGTTATATCCAGACCATTAGCCCAAGGGCGCAACACTTCTTTGTTTGATTTGCCGTTGGGATTCGGCAGCTTTAGCCACTCCCTGGCAATGTCACCTGGCACATCAAAAGGGCCGTTTTTCTGCGTACCGATATACGACGCACCAGCATTGCTGCCGAGCTTCTTTGCTTTGGTCAAATCGGTGTCGCCAGACAAGTTGCCATGGCTCAAGTCCGCAGTGATCATGGGTACAGGTTGTCCATCCAGTTTCGGCGCGTTGTTTGAGCGGCCAAACGCAATCAGCGAGACGCGAACTGCCGCACCTTCGTTCACCCAAGCTTCGTCACTCCATGCCTCATAAATGGGCATTTCAGCGGTGATGGCTTCCAGCACTTTGCGGTTGGCTCCGCCTCGGATCGAATTGGTAGAGACCAGTCCAGCGCGTTGCAGGTGACCATTGATGATTTGCAGACGTGCTTTTTCAAACCAGTAACAAACCAAGTCCGCGCCGCCAGGCACGCGCCCTTCGTAGGTCTTGCGCAGCGATGCGGTGTAAGCCTCGCCAAGTTCGCGAATCATTTTGCGGTCACCCAAAAACGGCGGATTGCCCACAATCACATCGGCCTGCGGCCAGTCTGCTTCTTTGCCTTTGGGCGTGAGCAGGGCGTCGCGGTGTTCGATGCTGTCTAGGGGTTTGAGGATCGGGCGGCTCGATAAGGGTTCGCCGTTGCGTTGGCACCATTGGATGTCGCCAATCCAGACGGTCACGCGGGCCAGTTCGGCGGCAAAGGCGTTGATTTCGATGCCCAAAATGTTGTGTGGTCCGGTTTGCATGACCAGCTCGGCAGCAAGCCCCAGTTCTTGCGCTTCGATGCTGACGCACCGCTCCACGTCGCGCAGTGCTTTGAGTGCAAGGTAAAGAAAATTTCCCGATCCGCATGCAGGGTCCAGCACACGGAAATGGCTCAGGCGCAGCTGGAAGGCTCCATAGATCGCTTTGACTTCTTGGCTGGCTTTTTTGCCTTTGCTCTTGGTGGTTTTTTTGTGTTCAATGATTTGGGCTTTGACCTGCGCCCACTCGGCCAGCAGAGGCTCGTTGATCAGCGGTGTGATGATTTTCTGGATGGTGTTCGTATCGGTGTAGTTGGCCCCCAGTTGCGAGCGCTCGTCTGAGTTCAGTCCGTTTTCAAACAAGGTGCCAAAAATCGTGGGGTCGATGGCGCGCCAGTCGTATTCGGATGCGGCGCTGTGCAGTTTTTGCAAGTCGTCTTGCGTGAGTTGGGGGATATCGATGTGTTTGAACAAGCCGCCGTTGAACCATTCAACCGGGATGTCGCCGTAATCGCCGCCTGATTGCATGGTTTGAAACAGCGCTCCCAGGCGACTGGCGGCGCGTTCGGGGTCTTGGGTGACTTTCGACAGAAGGTTGGTGAAGGCGCCCGATGGCAGCAAGTTCTCATCTTCGGCGAACATGCAAAACACGCACTGCACCAAGAAGTGGGCGACTTTGTGTCCATCGACTTGTCGCTGCCGGATACCGTGTGCGATAGCCCCAAATTTGGCCGCTGCATTTTCGGTGATGGCGGCAGATGATTTGAGGGGCTTGAGCTTTTCGGGGTCGGTGAACACCCATTTGAGCTTTTGCAGGTTTTCTGGTGTGCCAATGTCCAGCAGGTCAATCCGATGGACTTCGGTTGGATAGTTTTGAAAGTTGGTGTGGATCTCGGTGTGATGACGGTCACAGACCACCAGCAAAGGTGGGTTTTTCAAGGCGCCGGCGTAGCGCTTGAGTTGGTCCAGGGCTTTGTTGAGGTTTTCGCCCGGCGCTTTGTTTTCCCAACCAAAGTGGCGGTCTTTCCAGACATCGGCGTAACCGGTGCGGCCTTCGGCTAAAGCGCTGTTTCTTTCGAAGCTGTAGGAGCCTCTGTCACGAGGTTTTTCTACATTTAACAAATCACACAGATCACTGAAGTGCAGTTGAGCCCCCTCTTTTTCGTTGAGAGGACTTTTTTGCCAATTACTTATGAATTGCTGAGGGGTCATGGGCTCTGGACAGTTGATGCCAGAGTCCTCATGTTTAGGATTCAGGCGACAAAGCCCGAATCTTACTTTTTAATACTTAAAAATTAATTAAATTTCAAAATGTTTCATTGGGGCCCAAATACCGCCACGTCCCCGCCGGCATCTGCCCCAGTTGCACACCGCCCATGCGGATGCGTTTGAGGCCCACCACCTTCAGGCCGACCTGTTCGCACATGCGGCGGATCTGGCGTTTTTTGCCTTCGGTCAGCACAAAGCGCAGCTGTTCGGGGTTTTGCCAGTCCACCTTGGCGGGCTTGAGGGGTTTGCCGTCTAGGCTCAGGCCGTGGCGCAGGCGCTCCAGCAGTGCTTTGGGGAAGACGGCTTGCACGTTGGCACTCACCCGGTCGAAGTCACCAATGACGGTGAGCTGGTTGGCCTTGCCACCATAGGTGGCCGAAGCGGCGGTGGCGGCTGCGGTGTTTTCGTGGCCGGTATAGGCCACGCGCACCAGGTATTCCTTTTCCATCTCCGAGTCTTCGCCGATCAGCTGACGCGCCACGCGGCCGTCTTGCGTCAGCACCAGCAAACCGGTGGAGTCGATGTCCAAGCGCCCAGCCGGAGCCAAGCCGCGCAGGTGCGGCGGCGTGAAGCGCAGCTTGGACGGGTCGCCGCCCCAGTGGCTGCGTGGGTTGATCAGGGTGATCGCGGGCTCATGTCCGTCTTCGGCCTGGCCGCTCACATAGCCCATGGGCTTGTGCAAAAGAATAGTCACTTGACGATCTTGTTGCTGCTCGGCCGCTCTGTCGATGGTGATGCGGTCCGACAGCGTGACCTGCTGGCCCATGCTGGCGGGCAGACCGTTGACTTTGACCCAGCCTTGTTCGATCCAGGCGTCGGCTTCGCGGCGCGAACACATGCGCAGCTCGGCCATGCGTTTGTTCAGGCGCGAAGTGCCAGTGGGCGCAGCGGCTTCGCCTTTGCCTTCAGGTCGGGGGGCGCGTTTGAATGCCGGCGGCTGGTTCATGGGTGTGCAGAATGAAAAATGGGACGAATGGGCAGGGCTGCCCATTGTCCCTTTTTTTGCTGCCGCCTATTCAGCGCGTGTGTGCGAAAAAGTGAGCCAAGTCTTTAAGCTGCGCATCGTTGATGCCATACAAGGCCGCAGCCATCACCGTGTCGCGGCCTGGGCCGGGTTTGTCACGGTATTCCTTCATCACGTCCAACAAAAACTGTTCTTGTTGGCTGGCCAATCGGGGGACTTGGTCACGGCCTTGGTACTGCGGCAAATGGCAAGTGCCACACAAAGCGGCCTTGGCCAGTTCTCTGCCACGCTCCAGGCTGGCCTTGTCCATACGGCCTTTGGCCGCAGGGGGCGCTGCCTGTGCCGAAAAGTACGTGGCCAGGGCCACCAGTTCGGCATCCGGGACCCCGTCAAGCGAGCCTTTCATGGCCGGCACATCCCGCAAGCCTTCCCGAATCAAGACCAATTGGTTTTCGATGAAGGTTTTGGGTTGAGCCGCCAGCGAAGGGATGCTGGGAATTTGAGACACACCCTTGGCGCCGTGACAGGCCACACACTGTGCGGCCCGCTCTGGCGCTTGGATGCTGGCATTGACTTGGGCGGTGCCCTTGAAGGCGGTCTGGGCCAGCGCTTGTGG
>JBIKKE010000177.1:0-6032 GCA_044360575.1 Limnohabitans sp.
TGACCCATTGGCCGTGGATGTAATTTTCAGCAGTTTGCATCGCGCAAGGCTTTCCATGTGCAGACCGACACCACCCAAATTTGTGGCCAGACGGTCAGGTTTGAGCAACCGGTACCCAGGTGGTACAGACAATGGTTAGCATGCTAATCAATTACCCCAGCAAACACCAGCGGCCTAGGCGACAGCAGGCCTAGGGTTAAACCCTGATCAGCATAGAAAGCGGAGCGGTCCCTTGCATTCGCCGCTCCAAGCGGGTGCAAGCCCGCTTGAAAGGCGTGGGTCCGGGGTCAAGCCAAGCGCTTGTTCGCTTGTGGCTTGAGCCAAACCAACAGCAGACTCACCCCGGTAGAGGCCAACAAGGCCCCGGCAAATGGGGCGAGCGTGGGGACGCTGGTGGGGAAACTGGCCGCCAACAGGCCTGCAGACACACTGCCCCCGCTGACCCAGCCAGGCAACACGGCACCCAACAGACCCGCCACCGCGCCTGCCACGGCCGCAGTGGGTGTCATGCGTTGCCAAAGGCCCAACAAGACCGGCACCACCGCGGTGGCGCACAACAAATCGGCAATCAAGAAAAGCCGCAACACCGACAAGCCTTGCAGCGACACCCACACCACAGGCAGCATCAGCAGCACCGTGATCCAGCGGGCAGCGCCCAGTGAAACTTGCGGTCGGGCCGTGACCACCAAGGAGGCAATGCCGCTTTGCAGCGTGTCCACCGACGAGGCCACCAAGGCCACCGCCAGCACCAACACGGGCACAGCCAACCAAGCTGGCGCATCGGACAACAAAGCAAAAAAGGGAATGGGAGGCGAGCCCGGATTCTTGCCCATGGCCATGCACAGCATGCCCAAGGCACCCATGGCCAACATCACCGGCACCGTGAGCGCTCCGCCTAGCAAAGCGCCTTTGCGCAACTCGGTGTCGCTGCGCGCCGACCACACACGCTGCCAATAGCCTTGGTGAAAAATATTGGCGGCTGTCACCGCAATCACGAGCGTCAACGCCACGTTGAGTGACACCTCGACCGGTGCCACAGGCCAAGGCTGGGTCACGGCGTTTTGGGGCAAGCTGAACAGCGTGACGCCGATCACGATGGCCAGCAAAGCCAGCAGCAACCAAGCCTGCCATCGGTCGGTGACCATGCTCGCACGCAAGCCCCCCCAGGTGGTGTAGATCAAGGTGGTGATCGCCACAGCCACGATCACCACGCTGCCGGGCAACTCGGACAACAAACCGGTGATGGCCCCAATAGCCGTCAGCTCGGCCGTGATGAAACACAGCATGTACAAGACAGACAAGGCGCTGACCCACAAACGCAGGCCCTGGCCAAAACGTTCTTGGGCAAATTCAGCAATGGTGCGGCCGTGGGGCATCTGCTGGCGTATGGCGGGACCCAACCAAGCCAAGAGGAAAAAGGGCAGCGCCGCCGACAAGGCGTAACCCACCAAAGCAACAGGCCCCACAAATGCGCCGATCTCGGGCGGTACAAACAAAATCCACGCGCCCATGCCGGATGCCAAAAATGACAAACCCAAGGCGGTTGAATTTTGTGAGCCCCTGGCGGTGAGGTAGTCGTCAAGACTGGCCACGGGTGTGCGGTCGCGCAGGGCGACCCAGATGAAAAAAACAAGTGCCGCAAAAATAGCGGCTGCAGTAACGAGCAGCATGTCGCGCTTCCTCCGCCGGTATGAGCCGGATCAGGTTCCAGGGTCAGCGTCGAGTCAGACGCAATCTCAGCTCTTTTCAGAGCTCCCCTGGCGACGGGTTGATAAAAATGATGCGATGTCCTTTTGCAGGGACGGTGGATTCTAGGTCATGTGGGCCAGGCCAGACTCAAGCGCCACTGGGGCGCACCATCTTGCAGCTGCTGGGCATGCGGGCCTGCTCGGCCTTGATCTGGCGCACGACCTTGAAGCCGTAGCCAGAGCCTTCGACATCAAAGGGCACACCGGGCGTGCCTTGGCGGGCCATGACCCCGACCACCAGTGGTTGTTGGAATTGGTGGTCTTCGGCGCGCATCGTGCCGGTTTGCCCAGCGATGGTGACGCGGGCCTTTTCAAGTTGCAAGGCCATGGCCACAGGATCGGTGCCCCCTGCCCGCTCAACCGCTTGGGCCAAAGCTTCGATCATCAGCTGCATGCGCACATGCACGTAGTCCTCAGACGGCTTGGGAAAGCGCTGGCGAAACGACTGGTAAAACTGCTCGCTGGCGCCACCCGGCACATTTGGGAGCCAATCGGCCACGGCGATCACGCGGTCAATACCGGCTTCGCCAATGGCAGCGGGCGCCCCCAAAGCGTTGCCGTAAAAGGTGTAGAACTTGCCCTCGTATCCTGACTCACGCGCGGCCTTGACCAAGAGCGTCAGGTCATTGCCCCAGTTGCCGGTGATGACGGCTTGAGCCCCACTGGCTTTGATCTTGGCCGCATAAGGTAAGAAGTCTTTGACACGGCCCAAGGGGTGCAGTTCATCGCCCACAATTTTCACGTCCGGCCGCTGCAGCCCCAGTTGCCTGCGTGCTTCACGAAGCACCGCTTGGCCAAAGCTGTAGTCCTGCCCAATCAAATACGCCGACTTGACCGTGGTGTCGCCTTTGAGCACCTCCATCAGGGCCACCATGCGCATGTCGGCATGCGCGTCAAATCGAAAATGCCAAAAGCTGCACTTTTCGTTGGTCAAAATCGGATCCACAGCGGAGTAATTCAAAAACAGCACGCGCTTGGCCGGTTCGCGCTCGTTGTGTTTGTTGATCGCATCGATCAAGGCCGCCGCGTTGGCCGATGAGTTGCCCTGCAAGATCACTTGGGCACCGTCGTCAATCGCCGACTTGAGCGCCGACAGGGCCTCCTCGCTCTGTCCTTTGCTGTCATAACGCTCCAGCGCCATCGGGCGTATGCCCTGGGCTGTTTTGACGCCGCCGCGCGCATTCACCCGCTCAACCGCCCAGGCGATGTTGCGCACCACGGCTTCGCCGGTGTTGGCAAACGGACCACTCATGCCTTCGATCAGAGCGAGTTTGATGAGCGTGGGGGACTGGGCTTGGGCGTTGGCTAGAACGGGAACAAAGCACAAGGCAGTCAAACCAGCCACCCATGTGCGGCGCGAAAAAAAGAACCGTGAATGCATGAAAAAAAGGACCGTGAACCGGCCCGCAGAAAAAAGAAACGGAGTTTAACCAGTCGAAGTGCGCAGACTAGGGTTAACCCGAATTCCAGCGGGGTTTGCTCAGCGCGCGTTGTGGAACCTCAAGGGCCGACCAGTTCGTGCAGCGGCCAGCGCGGTTTCACATCGAAGCTGTAACGCGCCTCGGCCTGCTGCGCTCCGGCTTGCAAGCGCATGGCAGCGGCCATGGCGATCATGGCACCGTTGTCGGTGCACAGGTGCAACTCCGGGTAGTGCACGCGCACCCCCGCTTTGGCGCAAGCCGCGTTGAGCTGCGCGCGGAGTTCTCGGTTGGCCCCCACGCCCCCTGCCACCACCAGGCGCTTCATGCCGGTGGTTTTGAGCGCGGTCATCGACTTTTTGACCAACACTTCGACAATCGCGGCCTGGGTTGAAGCTGCCAAGTCGGCCCGCTCGGGCGCGCCTTCGGTGTGGGCGGCAGAGCCGATTTTTTGGCTTTGGGTGAGGACTGCTGTTTTGAGCCCAGCAAAAGAAAAATCCAGATCACCACTGTGCAGCAAAGGGCGCGGCAACTTGTAAGCCGCCGGGTTGCCCTGCTCAGCCAAGCATGACAGTCCTGGGCCACCGGGGTAAGGCAAGCCCATGAGCTTGGCCGATTTGTCAAAGGCCTCGCCTGCGGCGTCATCGATCGTCTCGCCCAGCAATTCATAGAGGCCCACCCCGTCCACCCGCATCAGCTGCGTGTGGCCGCCCGACACCAGCAAAGCAATGAAAGGAAACTCAGGCGGATCAGCGCTCAAAAACGGCGAGAGCAAATGGCCTTCCAGATGGTGCACACCCAACACGGGTTTGCCCAAAGACGCCGCCAGCGCGCAGGCCACGCCCGAGCCCACCAAGAGCGCCCCGGCCAAGCCCGGGCCCCGGGTGTAGGCCACCACGTCGATGTCCGCCAAGGTGGCACCTGCCTCGGCCAGCACTTGGCGGGTGAGCGGCAAGACCCGGCGAATGTGGTCACGGCTGGCCAACTCGGGCACTACACCGCCATAGGCCTGGTGCATCTCGATCTGGCTGTACAGCGCATGAGACAACAGACGCGGCAAAGCATCGCCTGTGGTCTTGACCAAGGCCACGCCGGTTTCATCACAGGAGGATTCGATACCCAAAATTTGCATGCGGGGTAGTTTAAGCGGGGTACCGAGCTTGGGCGCAGCTTGGCCATAATCCATTTCTCAGCGCCTCTTGCGTCCTTCTTCGACCACTTCTCGATCAACCCCATGACCACACTACGACTGATTTCCTCCATGGCCACCAAACCGTTGCTGGCCGATTTGGTCGCGCTTTACCAAATGCACGCCCCGGGGGTACTCGTTCAGGTTGAATCGGTAGGCGGGGTTGACGCCGCCAAGCGCGTGCAGGCCGGCGAAGCCTTTGACGGTGTGGTGCTGGCCAGCGACGCCATCGACCGTCTTGTCGCCAGTGGTCATGTACTGACCGGCAGCCGGGCGGATTTGGTGCTGTCGGGCGTGGCGGTTGCCGTGCCTGCAGGCCAGCCGATGCCCGACATTTCAACCGAAGCTGCACTCAAGGCTGCCATTTTGGCGGCCCCCACATTGGGTTATTCGACCGGCCCCAGCGGCGTGCAACTGGCCAAACAGTTTGAGGTGTGGGGCATCACTGAACAGATCAAGGACCGCATCGTGCAAGCCAAACCGGGCGTCCCTGTGGGCGCGCTGATTGCCCAAGGCGAAGTGGCCTTGGGCTTTCAGCAGCTGAGCGAGATGCGTGGCGTGGCGGGCATCACCGTGCTCGGCCCCCTGCCTGATGCGGTGCAAATCACCACCACGTTTTCGGGCTCAGTGGCAGCGATCAGCGCCCAGGCCCAAGCGGTGCGGGATTTGTTGGCGTTTTGGACCTCGCCAGCGTGCAAGACCTTGAAAGAGGAACACGGCATGCAAGCGGCCTGAAGATCGCCACAGCTGGGCACGCCAGCGACCTGCGTCATTTGCTTTATGCCAATAAAGTATTTGGTTGTGGCGTTGTTAGATCAGAAAATTGGAACAACTGATTTTCTGATCTGATTTTTGAACGGACATGAGCCCTCACTTTGCCTACCGCTGCACTTTGGTCGGCGCCGGACCCGGCGACCCAGAACTGCTGACCCTCAAAGCCGTCAAAGCGATTGCCAGTGCCACCGTGTTGCTGGTCGACGACCTGGTCAACGACGCCGTGCTGACCCACGCCTCACCCAACGCACGCATTGTCCATGTGGGCAAACGCGGCGGTTGCCAAAGCACGCCTCAGGCCTTCATCGACAAACTGATGATCAACGCGGTGCACGAGGGTGAACGCGTGGTGCGCCTCAAAGGTGGCGATCCTTTCATTTTTGGCCGAGGCGGCGAAGAGGTGGAGCACCTCCGCCAAGCGGGCATTGACGTGGAAGTGGTCAATGGCATCACTTCAGGCCTGGCTGGCCTGAGCAGCTTGGGCGCACCGCTGACGCACCGTGAGCACGCCCACGGCGTGGTGTTCGTCACAGGCCACGCCAAACCTGGTGACAGCGGCACCGATTGGGTGCAACTGGCTCACACAGCCAAACAGGCCAAACTCACGCTGGTCATTTACATGGGCGTGAGCAGCCTGGAGCACATCTGCCAAGGCTTGCTCAGCGGCTTGCCCGCCCAAACGCCTGTGGCCGTGGTGCAAAACGCCAGTTTGCCCACCCAACGCGAGGCCCTGACCACGCTGGGGGAACTGGTGCACACCGTACAACGCGAACAACTGGAAAGCCCCAGCATCATCGTGGTGGGGGATGTGGTGCAGGGCGCGCGGGCTTGGGCAGCGCAACCACAACGCTCACAGAAACTGGCCTGAATTCAGCCCCAGCTGCGCGTCAGCAGCTCATCAAG
>JBIKKE010000178.1:0-6025 GCA_044360575.1 Limnohabitans sp.
CCCAAGGTCTGGCCAAACTGGCCTCGGCGTTTTCGGGCAGCTTTGCCACCAGCACCTCGTTCTCGCGCTCAGCCCTCATGCTCTATGCCGGCGCACGCTCAGGCTGGGCGGTGGTGGCTTCGGTGGGTTTTGTGTTGCTGGCTTTGCTCTTGCTCATGCCCGCGTTGCAGTTCGTGCCGCGTTCGGTCATGTCGGCGGCCGTGATCGTGGCCGTACTCAACCTGTTTCAGCCCCGCCAGTTTTTAAGCCTCTGGCGCGTGGGCCGCATCGAGACCATGACGGCTGGCATCACCTTTGCCATGACCCTTCTCACGGCACCGCGCATTTACTGGGGGGTGATGACCGGCGTGCTGGTGGGCTTGAGTCACTTTTTGCACACCCGCTTGCACCCACGCATCATCGAAGTAGGACTGCATCCCGATGGCAGCTTGCGCGATCGGCATCTGTGGAAGTTGCCGCCACTGGCGCCACATCTTTACGCGCTGCGCATGGACGCCGAACTGGATTTCGCCGCGGCCAGTGACTTTGACCGCACCATCACCGACCACTTGGCCCAGCACCCCGATGTGAAACATGTGGCCCTGTTTGCCCAGCCCATCAACCGCATCGACGTGACTGGTGTAGAAACCTTTGGCCAGTTGCACCGCCAGCTGTCCAGCCGGGGCATCACGCTGCACATCAGCGGTATCAAGCTGCCTGTCGAGAGCACCTTGCGCCGAGCGGGAGAGCTGACCGAGGGCCCGCACCTCAAGCTCTACCGTACCGATGCCGAAGCTCTACAAGCACTCAATTCACTTGACCCGCTGCCAGCCGATATCAGCGCTGCGGCCATCTGAAGCGCATCAATCGGGAATTTCGACCTCGACCAAAAGCGCGAGCAGTTGCAATGACTGCTGCCAGCCCAAACAACAGACCTCGGGGGGAATCGGATCGGGAATGCCTGTCTGCTCGATGTTCACCTCGGTGCCCACCGACACCGTTTGAAAGCGGATGGTGGTGACCATCTCACCCGGCAAATCAGCAGCATCAAAGCGGTCGGTGTGGCTGAGCAATTCAGCGGGGCGGAATTCCAAGAACTTGCCACCAAAGCTGTGCGATTGGCCATTGCTCAAGTTGGTGAACGACATCCGGTAAACGCCACCGACACGGGCATCCATCTCATGCACACGGCCCGTGAATCCATGGGGCGGTAACCATTTGGCCATCGCATCAGGATCGATGAAGGCGCGAAAAACGCGCTGTGCAGGCGCACGAAAAACACGCTGAAATTGGACGGTATGGGGCATGGTTTTTTCCTAAGAACAGGCCATTTTGCCAAGGGTCAAGCCAAGCCTTTTTCGAACTCGGTCAGCCGTTTGTAAATCGAGCGCAACTCTGTGATGTCGGTCCAACGCTCTATCAGGTAAGAAAACGCGTCGTTCACTTTGTTGAAGGCATTGCTCACTTGCTGGATCACCCCCAAAGTGATCAAACCTGTGAACAGCGAGGGCCCCATCAAGAGGAAGGGGAAAATCACCATCATCTGGCTGTACAAATTGCTCCACAAGTGAAAGTATGCGTAGTGGTTGAACAGCCTGAAATTGTTCAGCCGCACCCCGGTAAACAACTCCAGCACCGTGGGCAAGTGCATGCGGCTGCGATCATCTTCGGCGAACACCAGGTCTTTGCGCAACGCCGCCTCGGTCTTTTGGTTGTTGTACTCCAGCCCCGGCAGGCGTATGCCCACAAACCACGAAATGACGGTGCCGCCCAGCGCCGTGACCAGCGCCACCCAAAACAGCGACCCCTCAAACTGCAACCAGGCAATCGCCATGCCCGCGGACAAGGCCCACAAAATTGGAATGAAGGACACCAGCGTGAGCAGCGCACGAACCAAGCCCAGGCCCAGGTTTTCGGTCTGGCGGGCAAAGCGCATGCAGTCCTCCTGAATACGCTGCGACGCACCCTCTACCGTGGCATCGGTGCGCTGCCAGCGCGGCAGGTAATCCTCGGTCATGGCCTGACGCCAGCGAAAAGCAAAGTGAGACGCCAGATAAGTCTCCAGGCTGCGCAGCAACATGAACGGGAAAGCAATCCACGCAAACTGCAGCATGAAGCCCCAGAACTTTTCCAGCCCTCCGGCTTGTTCGGGCTTTTGCAAGAGGTCATAAAACTCGCCGTACCAAGCGTTGAGCTTGACGGTCTGCTGAACCGTGATGAACACCAGCGCCACCAACACCAACAAACCACCCCAAGCCCACAAAGCCCATCGGCGGGAGAGAAAGAAACTGCGGAACATGGGCGCTTCTTATTCAGGGGTTGACGCTGTCGACCGTCTCGGTCTTGAAGTCGGCGGGCAGCACCACTTCGAGCAACTCCAGGTCCTCGCTGTGGCCCAGCTCGCGGTGGCGAATGCCCGGCGGTTGATGCACACAAGAGCCGGCCTCCAGCCGAACCGGACCCTGCCCCTCGTATTCAAACTCGATCCAGCCCTTGAGCACATAAACCAGCTGAAACTCGGTGTGGTGCAAATGCGGCTGGCTGGAAAAATCATGCCCTCCGGCGGCGCGGATCACGCTGGCCGTCACTCGCCCTTGGGTGGCCTCCTTGAGCCCCAAATCACGGTACTCAAAGAACGAGCGAAGACCACGCTCGAACTGCGCATCTTTGGCGTGCGTCACCACAAAACCTTGTGTCGTCATGGGCATCTCCTAGTTCACTCAATGAGGTTTTACACAGTCAATCATCGTAAGGCCAGTCACGGGCCTGGGCTGTCACCCTGCAACATCGCCATTTGCAGCCGCTTGACCGAATCAAAAAACGGTTGAAGAGATGGCAGCAAGCTCCCACGGCTTTTAATCGACCCTGTCGATCAACCCTCGCAAATTCAAAACCTCGATCCACCCGCGACCCAGTTTCAAAACGCCATCGCCTTCCAGCGCTTTCAGCGCAATCGAGGCCTTCGGACGGCTGATGCCGCAGCTGGCCGCTATCTGCTCATGCGTAGCGACGACGACCGTGCGCGCGTCGGATCGGCTGGGCAAATCAGCCGCCATGCGTGCCAAGCCGGCACAAAGCCGGGGGTGTACACCTCTCGCAGCCCAACTGCGCTCACGTGCTTGCACCTCTCGCAGACGCTGACCGAGAAAACGCACCAGCATCAGCAGCAAGCCTTGATCATTCAGCAGACAAGCCTCAATGTCTTTCAGCGGCAGCCATTGAATGGTGCTCGGCTCTGCCACCACCAAGTCGCTGCCGCTGGGCAGCTGGTTGAACAAATAAGACAGAAAAGCCATTTCACCCGCGCGAAACGAGATCGGAACAATTTGTCCGCCTTGGACACCCGGTACATGCACCACAGCATCGAGGCGACCGCTCATGACGAAAGGCAGTTGCGTCACGCGATCACCCGCTTTGCACAAGCTCACCCCCGCAGAAAATCGGTGCAGCGGCCTGCTCTTGAAGGCCAGCGGTTGCGCCAGGGCATTCGCAAACTTGCGGCCCAATTGACGGCTTTGCAAAAGTTCTGCCGCGAAGCGATCGCTGGCATTCGGGTGACTAGGGGTCATCCCTTTATTGTTACCGAAGATACTGAAACGCCATCAAGCACGGCAGATGATCTTTTCATTCGCACAGGGGCTTCTCAGCGAATATGCCCACATCCCATGCTGATTGCAGCTTCCTTGAAAGGATCCTCATGTTGAACCGTCGCCACTGCCTGACCTACATCGGAACCAGCGCTTTCGCAGGTCTCGCCCCGAGCTTGGCCTTCGCCCAAGGCAAACCTTTGAGGATCCTCGTGGGCTACCCTGCCGGGGGCGCTGTGGATGTGGTGGCGCGCCAAGTCGGTGAGGAACTTCGCGCCGCAGGCTACAACACGATCATTGAAAACCGCACGGGTGCCGCCGGGCAACTGGCCACCGAGGCGATGCTGGCCGCGCCCGCCGATGGCAGCACGATTGTGATGATGCCAGGGGGCAATGCGACGATATTCCCGCATGTCTATCCCAAGCTGCGTTATGCGATGGGTGATCTCGCACCGCTGGCCAGTGTGTGTTCTTTCCAGTTTGCTTTGGGGGTCGGACCGGGTACGCCTGCGAAGACACTCAAGGAGTTTGTGGATTGGGCCAAGGCCAACCCTGGTAAGGCCAGTTACGGCACTCCGGGTGCTGGTACGGCCATGCACTTCATGGGTGTGATGTTTGGGCGCAAGGCTGGTATCGACTTTCAGCATGTGCCCTATCGCGGCGGTGCCGCAGCGATGACGGATCTGTTGGGCGGAACGATTCCCTCTCTCGCCACGACGCTGCCTAACTTGGTGACGCATCACAAGTCCGGCAAACTTCGCATTCTTGGCTTCAGCGGCGACAAGGCCTTACCGGGCCTGCCGGGCGTGCTCACTTTCAAAGAGCAGGGCTACCCCGAATTACAACTGACTGAGGTGTTTGCGTTTTTTGCGTCGAGCAAAACGCCAATAGCGGTCCAACGCGAACTGGAAACCGCGATTACAGCAGCAGCGCGTAGCCCGCGCTTGGTCGCTGCCATTGAAAAGCTGGAGTTTGATTCTGACATCAGGTCTTCGGCTGATTTGGCACGCCATCTCAAACAAGATTTTGAACGCTGGGGACCGGTTATCAAAGCCACAGGATACACCGCTGACAACTGATGCAACCCCATTCGCGAACCTTGGTGAAACGATTTGAAACGACCTAATATTTTGCTGATCATGAGCGATCAGCACCGCGCTGATTGCTATGGATTCGAAGGCCGAAAGGTACGCACACCGCATCTTGATTTGCTGGCCCGGCAAGGCACGCGATTCACAAATTGCATCACGCCCAATGTGGTGTGCATGCCCTCAAGAAGCGCCATATTGACCGGCATGCTGCCACTGACCAGTGGGGTGCACGACAACGGCATCGACCTCGACGAATCCATCGCCGCGCAAGGCTTTGCAGGCACTTTAAGCAAAGCGGGCTACGACACGCGATTCATCGGCAAGGCGCATTTTTCGAGTAACCATTCCTACGCCAACCGTCCCACCGGCCGCTGCGAGAACATTCCCAGTTCGCATTTGTTCGCAAACGATTGGCGCGGCCCCTACATGGGCTTCGAACAGGTCGAGTTGATGCAGTTGGGGCACAACTATTGGCTGCCCGAGGCCAGTCCCGGCGGCTTGCATTACGAGCGCTGGTACCACCGTGATGGCTTGGGCGCCATGAAAAATGCCCTTTACAACCAGCGTCTTGACCCGCAAACGCAAGCCGCGCAAACGCACAACAGCGCCTTGCCTACGGCTTGGCACAACAGCACTTGGGTGGGAGATCGCACGGTCGAGTACATCGCTGAGCATGGGCGGCGTCAGCGAGAAGCCGTAGAGGCCCAAGCAACAGCACAGCCGTTTTGCGCGTGGATCTCAATGGCAGACCCGCATCATCCTTTTGATGCGCCAGCGCCCTGGTGTTGGATGCACCGCCCCGATGAAGTGGATTTACCAGCGCATCGAACCCGAGATTTGGACCAACGCCCGTGGTGGCACAGAGCCGCGCTGGAAAACACGCCCGGTGGCACACCGGAAAGCCGAAAAGTGCGTGAGGAATACTCGCGCATGCCACCGCAAAGCGATGTGCAGTTGCGAGAAATCATTGCCAATTACTACGGCATGATTTCTTTGGTGGACCACCAAGTGGGGCGGATTATGTCTGCGCTGGACGATGCTGGCTTGGCGGATAACACGCTCGTTGTGTTCACTTCTGACCACGGCGAGTTGCTGGGCGATCACGGCCTCATGCTCAAGGGTCCGATGCATTACGAAGGCCTGCTGCGCGTCGGCTTGATCATGCGCGGCCCCGGTATCGCTGCCGATCAACAGAACCATCAACCCGTATCTACACTCGACCTGGCAGCGACCTTTGGCGACTATGCAGCCACACCTGTTCCCTCTGCCGTGCACAGCCAGAGCCTGCGCCCACTGCTCACCGGCGATGACCATTCAGAGCGTGATCACGCTTACAACGAATGGCGCCTGGGTCCATCGCGTTGTGGC
>JBIKKE010000179.1:0-6005 GCA_044360575.1 Limnohabitans sp.
GCCGAACAAAAGCGTCTGGGTATGGAGGTCAATGGTCGCGGTGGCCAAAAAATCCTCAAGACGCTGCGTGGGGGCTGAGCTCACACCCCCACAGGCAAAGCCCTTTGCCGTTTGCCCGTCAGGGCAAACAACGCATTGCCCACCGCCGGTGCCAGCGGTGGTACCGCCGGTTCGCCCACACCTGCGGGGTGACGGGTGCTGGGCACGATGTGGGTTTCCACCACCGGGGTCTGGCTAAGTGTGAGCATCGGCGCGTCTGAGAAGTTGCTTTGTTGCACCACGCCGCCCACGATGTCGATCTTGCCGAACAACGCAGCGCTCAGGGCATAGACCACGCTGCTTTCCATTTGCTGGGCCACGGTGCCGGGGTTGACCACGGTGCCGCAGTCGATGGCACACACCACGCGGTGCACGCAGATTTCACCTCCGGTCAGCGAGACCTCGGCCACTTGGGCCACGATGGAGCCAAAGGATTTGTGCAGCGCAATGCCCCGCGCACGGCCTGTGGGCAGGGGTGTGCCCCAGCTTGCTTTGTCTGCCGCCAATTGCAAAACAGCGGCGTAGCGCGGCGCGTCTTTCAACAGCTTCATGCGGAAGGCCAGCGGGTCTTGCTTCGTGGCAGCGGCCAGTTCGTCGATGAAGCTTTCCGAGAAGAAAGCGTTGTGCGAATGACCGACCGAGCGCCAAAAGCCCACGGGCACACCCGATTTGGTGGCCACATGGCTCATGTGTTGGCTGGCAAAACCGTAGGGCAAATCGAACAAACCTTCGGACGCTGTTTTGTCGGGCATGTCGATGGGGCCCGACAGGTGCGGCGCTGCACGCGCCATCCAGCGGGGTGTGATGGCGTCACCGGCCGACTTGATGCGCAAGCTGGTGACTTCGCCTTTCTCGTCCAGCGAGGCCTGGAACTTGGCCAGATGCATGGGCCGGTAAAAGTCGTGCTTCATGTCTTCTTCGCGCGACCAGCTCAGCTGCACCGGCTGACCTTCGCAGGCCATGGCCACTTGCACGGCTTGACCCACAAAGTCGACGTCAAGGCGACGACCGAAACCACCGCCCAGTTGGGTGACGTGGACAGTGACCTTGTCTTTATCGACCTTGGCCACTTTGGCAGCCATGTCGCGTGCCATTTGCGGCACTTGCGTGGGCACCCAGAT
This sequence comes from Limnohabitans sp., assembly GCA_044360575.1. Classification (GTDB taxonomy): domain Bacteria; phylum Pseudomonadota; class Gammaproteobacteria; order Burkholderiales; family Burkholderiaceae_C; genus Limnohabitans_A. Next base: position 1,161 of record JBIKKE010000179.1, read on the forward strand.
CTCGACCTTGCCATCTTTGACTTGCGCCGTGCAGTTCATCGGCTCCATCGTGACGTGGGCCAGATAGGGCGCTTGGTACAGCGCGTCGATGCGGGTGGCGGCGGCTTTTTCGGCTTGGGTGGGCACGCCTTGTTCGTGGAAGGTGAAGCCGCTTTCTTCGTTCAAAGCCTTGAGCAAGTCGGCCTGGATGCGCTGGGTGTCCACTTTGCCCGCGGCAGGGGCCTGCCACTGCACTTTGACGGCCTGAACACCTTGGCGTGCGTGCCAGGTGGTTTGTCCGACCACGGCCAAGCCTGCCGTGCCGCCGCCCCAAGCGTCCAGCGGCACAACTTTGGAAACACCTTTCAACGCCAAGGCGTCTTTCGTGTCCATGGACGCAGCGCTGCCGCCCAGCATGGGGCACATCTGCACCGCGGCAAACAGCATGCCGGGCAGTCGCACGTCCAAGCCGAAAGTAGCTTGGCCTGTGACTTTGGAGGGGATGTCGGTGCGCGGCGCGGGTTGACCGATGAGCTGCCACTTCTCCCGCGATTTGGTTTGGATGCCCGAGGGCGTGCTGCCCGACGCGGTGGCCACCATCTGGCCGTAGTGCGCCGATTGGCCTGAAGCGTGTTGCATCACGCCCTGCATGACAGTGATTTCACTGGCAGGCACTTTCCAAGCCGTAGCAGCAGCTTGCAACAAGCTGGCGCGCGCGGTGGCAGCGGCCATGCGCAAAGGGTCCCACAGGTCGGCGATTGACGACGAGCCACCGGTGGCGTTGAGGCCCAGTTCGCGGGCAACTTTGCCCACCAGCCATTCGCCTATCTTGATCTTGGTGGGCTTGTTTTCGCCCTCGCTGTCCAGCGGGTGAAAGGGCAGACTGGCCACCAGCATGGCCACGTTGCCGTAAATGCTGTCGGCCCCGGCTTGTTCCAGACGTACGCGATTCAGGAGCACATCGAGTTCCTCGGCCACCAGCATGGCGAGGGCCGTGTGCACGCCTTGGCCCATTTCGCTGCGGGGCATGGCCAGCACCACCGCCCCATCTGCCGCGATCTTGATCCAGCCGTTCAAGGCCACATCGCCTTGGGTTTGGAGCATGAGTTCGGGCGAGCCCAAGCGCGAGCGTGCGGGCATGACGCCCCAGCCGACGACCAATGCGCCGGTCGCGCCGAGAGCGCTGAGCAACCAGGTGCGGCGTTTCATGCGGCACCGCCTTTCTTCATTTGCGCAGCCGCCCGGTGAATGGCAGCGCGCACGCGCTGGTAAGTGCCGCAGCGGCACAGGTTGGTCATGGCGGCGTCAATCTCGGTATCGCTGGGATTGGGGTTTTTGTCCAGCAAAGCGGCAGCGGCCATCAGCATGCCGCTTTGGCAGTAGCCGCATTGGGGCACTTGCTCGGCGATCCAGGCCGCTTGGAGTGGGTGGGGCTTATCTGCCGATCCCAGGGACTCGATGGTTTTGATGGGTTGATGGGCCACAGCCGACACGGGCATCACGCACGAGCGCACAGGCTGGCCGCCCACATGCACCGTACACGCCCCGCAAGCGGCGATGCCGCAGCCGAATTTGGTGCCCGTCAGGTTCAGTTCGTCGCGCAGCACCCACAACAAGGGCATGCTCGGGTCGGCAGAAGATGTGCGGCTTTGGCCGTTGATGTTCAGTTGCAAGTCTTACCCCCTGTGATGGAAGCAGGCATGTTAGTGCATGTAAATGCACTTATTTGTCGCTGGTTGATCCCCGCTGGGTGCGGCAATTCACAGTTGTGTGCGCAGCGTCCAGATTTCTGGGAAGAGCACGGTGTCCAGCATCTTGCGCAAATAGCTTACGCCACCTGTTCCGCCTGTGCCGCGTTTGAAGCCGATCACGCGTTCCACCGTGGTCACATGCCGAAAGCGCCACAAGCGGAAGGCGTCCTCTAGATCGGTGAGTTCTTCGCCCAGTTGGTACAGGTCCCAATGTTGCCGGGGGTCGCGGTACACCACCAGCCAGGCGTTCTCGACCGCATCGCTGGCCGGGTAGGGTTGACGCCAGTCGCGCTGGGTGTGGGTGCCCGGCACATCCAGGCCACGCCGCTTCAAAAGGCGCAAGCACTCGTCGTACAGCGACGGCGCTTCGTAGGCCGCCTGCACGATGGCCGACAGGTCGGGGCGGTGCGCGTGGGGCTGCAGCATGGCCGCATTTTTGTTGCCCATTGAAAATTCAATGCAGCGGTATTGCCAGCTTTGAAAGCCGCTGGACTGCGCCAAGAATGGGCGGATGGCGCTGTACTCGGGCGGTGTCATGGTGGCCAGCACGTCCCAAGCATGGACCAGTTGTTCCATGATGCGGCTGACGCGGGCGAGCTTCTTGAATGCATCGGGCAGTTCATCGGCGGCGATGTTGCCCATGGCCGCTTGCAACTCGTGCAGCATCAGTTTCATCCAGAGTTCGCTGGTTTGGTGCTGAACGATGAACAGCATCTCGTTGTGGTCGGGCGAGAGTGGTTTTTGGGCGCTTAGGATGACGTCGAGCTGCAAGTAGTCGCCGTAGCTCATGCGACCGTCAAAGTCGAGCTGGGCTTTTTCTTCTTGCACGATGCGCTCGCCGGGCGCTGTGCTGTTGCTGGCTGTGTTGGCGGCGGAGAAAGGGCAGGCACTCATGTCAGGCCTTTCAGGTCACGGCATTTTTCTGGGCAAAGCGGGCATCTTGCCACTCGCCACTTTGCATGACCTGGCGCAAGTGCTCTGCGGCCAGCCACACATCGGCATAGCCGATGTAAAGCGGTGTGAAGCCAAAGCGCAGGATGTCCGGGTGTTGGCCGCCATCGCCCGCTCTGAAGTCACCGATCACGCCGCGTGCGATCAGGGCTTGCACGATGGCGTAGGCGCCCTCAGCACGTGTCAGGCTCACTTGCGAACCGCGCTGGGCTTCTTCAGCCGGTGTGGCGATGCCAAAGCCGTGGCCGTGCAAGCGCGTGCGCACCAGCTGCATGAACAGATCCGTTAGCGCCAATGATTTTTGGCGAAGTGCGGCCATGCCGCCCTGCGCTTCGGCACTCAAAAAAGCGTCCATGCCGCAGTCCAGAGCGGTGAGGCTCAAGATGGGTTGCGTGCCGCATTGGTAGCGGGTGATGCCTTTGGCGGGTTGGTAGTCGGGCGTGAACGCAAACGGCGCGGCATGGCCCCACCATCCGGCCAACGGTTGCCAAAAACGGTCGGTGTGCTGCGGGTGCACCCACACAAAGGCGGGTGCGCCGGGGCCGCCGTTCAGGTATTTGTAGCCGCAGCCCACCGCAAAGTCGGCTCCTGAACCGTTCAAGTCCACCGGCACAGCGCCCGCGCTGTGCGCCAGGTCCCAAACCGTCAGGATGCCTTGGGCGTGGGCCTGCGCGGTGAGGATCTGCATGTCGTGCATGGCTCCGGTGCGGTAGTTCACATGCGTGAGCATGAGCACGGCCACATCGGCTTGCAAGGCTGCCGTGATCTCGTCGGCTTCGACCAGTTGCAGCGTGTAGCCGCGCTCTTTGCACAGGGCCTCGGCAATGTAGAGGTCGGTGGGAAAGTTGCTGCGTTCGCTGACGATTTTGGTTTTGTGTGGGTGGTCGGCGGTGGCGATGTGCAGTGCAGCGGCCAACACTTTGAACAGGTTGATGGAGGTGCTGTCAGCGGCCACGACTTCGCCGGGCTGTGCCCCGATGACGCGGGCGATTTTGTCGCCCACGCGCTGGGGCAGGGTGAACCAGCCTGCGCTGTTCCAGCTCTTGATCAGGTCGTGCCCCCATTCGTGGGTGACGGCCTGAACCACGCGAGCCGGGGCGGTTTTGGGCATCACGCCCAGCGAGTTGCCGTCGAGGTAGATCACGCCTTGGGGCAGGTCGAATTGGTCACGCAGAGTGCGCAGCGGATCTTGCGCGTCCAGCAGTTCGCAGTCTTGCAGGGTGGGGGTGAGGTTCATCATGGTGATTTTTCCCTGAATGGTTTTTAAAGTTCGCGCAAGACCGCACGCACTGGGCTGGCGTCAGCGGTCATGAGTTTGAGGGGCAGGGCAATCAGCTCGTAATCGCCTTCGGGCACGTTGTCGAGCAGCAGGTTTTCGAGCACGCGCAAGCCGCGTTGACGGATGACTTGGTGGCTGGGCAGCAGCTTGCTGTCGGCGGGGTCAATGCTGGCGCTGTCCGTGCCAATCAGCTGGACGCCCAGATCGGCCAGGTGCTGCACGCATGCGGGATCAAAGCCGGTGAGCTGGGTGTCGAACTGCGCCAATGGCAACTGGCGGTAAGTGCGAACCAGCAAGCGTGGTGGCAGATCGGTCAGGGCGTGCTGCAAGTGCTCCAAGGTGATCAGCGGGTTGGCGTCCAGTGCATGGATCACGCGGCAGCGGCCCAGAAAGGGCGGCAGGTCCAAAGCGCCCACGGCCGCACCCTGCGGGTCGTAATGCAGCGGCGCATCGGCATGCGCACCCACATGTGGCGACATCGTGATGGCGCTGACGTTCACGGGGCAGGTGTCCGACAGGGTGGCAGCCCATTGCTGGGTGTAGGGCGTGTCGCCCGGAAAGACAGGGCTGTGCGCATCAACAGGCGGGGAAATATCCCAAAGTTTTTTCATGGTGTGCGAAGGTAGCACCCCACAAAAAACCGTGGTGTCGGTTATTTCCAACAACCGTGAAATTCAGACGTTCAGCGCAGGCAGGCCGTGGCGGCGGCGGGCTTGTTCGCAGGCCGGGCTGCTTTCTTCAAACTCACGGCAGGGCGACGGCCGCCATTCGTAGATGCCGCAAATGGCTTTCTCGCCCGTTTTGCCATAGAGCGCGGCGCAACGCGGCGGGCTGTGGTCGGTGCCGCGCATGCGGCAGGTGTGCTCGGTGATGGGCGAGGCCAAC
>JBIKKE010000180.1:0-5998 GCA_044360575.1 Limnohabitans sp.
CGGCGGGTTTTAACTTTCCCCAATCCAAAACCTTTGAGTCGGTGACCCAGATTCCGCGCTTGATGGATGGCTCTCGGGTGAGTGTGGGTTTGCTGTTGGGCCTGGTTGGCGCCGGATTGTTGTGGGTCTTTTTGTTCCGCACCCGGGCGGGCTTTGCCCAACAGGTGGGTGGGCTGGCACCTGACGCAGCGCGTTATGCAGGCTTTTCTTCACGCAAGGCTTTGTGGGTGGCGCTGTTGGTTTCGGGCGGCGCTGCGGGTCTGGCCGGCGCCTTGGAGGTGGCCGGTCCCATTGGCCAGCTCACGCCGTATGTGCCTGCGGGTTACGGTTTTGCCGCCATCATCGTGGCCTTTGTGGGGCGCTTGCACCCCGCTGGCATGGTCTTTTCGGCAGTGCTCATGAGCATGTTTTACATCGGCGGTGAGTTGGCGCAATCGCGTTTGGGCTTGCCCAAGTCCATCACGGGCGTTTTCCAAGGCTTGTTGTTGTTTTGCCTGCTGGCGTGTGACACCTTGGTGGCCTACCGCTTGCGTTGGGTGTCCAAAAAAATCGGGAGCGTGTGATGGAGTCGTATGCATTGCTGATCGCAGCCACCCTGAACGCAGGTACCGTGTTGGCGCTGGCCGCTTTGGGGTTGTTGATCAATGAAAAAGCCGGGGTGGTCAACCTCGGGGCCGAGGGCATGATGCTGTGCGCTGCCATTGCGGGCTTTGCTTGTGTGGTGCATACCGGCAACGATTGGTTGGGGTTTTTGGCGGGTATGGGTGCGGGCGCGTTGTTGGCTGCTGTTTTTGGGGTGTTGGTGATTTGGCTGGGCACCAACCAATACGCCACCGGCCTGGCACTGAGTCTGTTCGGTGTGGGCTTTTCTGCCTTTGTGGGCATTGGCTACGTTCAAGAGAAACTGCCCGAGCGGCCCAACTACGAGATTCCCTTCCTGGCCGACATCCCTTTGTTGGGCCCTGCTTTCTTCAAACAACACCCCTTGGTGTACGGTGCCATTTTGTTGGTCTTGGCACTGATTTGGTTTCTTTACAAAAGCCGCACCGGTTTGGTGCTGCGGGCGGTGGGTGAGTCGCCTGCTTCTGCACACGCTTTGGGCTATCCGGTACGCCTGATTCGACTGGCGGCGGTGGTGGCGGGCGGCGCCTTGTGCGGCCTGGCGGGGGCTTACATCTCTGTGAGCTACACGCCACTATGGGTCGAAGGCATGGTGGCTGGCAAGGGCTGGATTGCTTTGGCGCTGACCACCTTTGCGACTTGGCGCCCGGCACGCGTTTTGCTCGGTGCTTATTTGTTTGGTGGCGTGACCATGTTGCAGTTCCATTTACAAGGCATGGGCGTGGAAGTGCCCAGCCAGTTGCTTTCTGCTTTGCCATACATCGCCACCATTGTGGTGCTGGCCTTGATTTCACGTAACCCTACTTGGATTCGGGTCAACATGCCGGCTTCTTTGGGTAAGCCCTTTTACCCCGGTTCATAATCTTCGTTTTTCCAACCCTGTAACCCTGTTTAAAAAGGAACTGACATGACAGACATCTCCAAGCGCTCCATCGTCAAGATGGTGGCCCTGACCGCTGTGGCAGCCGCCGCATTGGTCGGTTGTGGCAAAAAAGAAGAGGCCCCCAAGGCCGCTGCCCCTGCTGCGGTTGCCAAAGCCGAGCCCCTGAAGATCGCGTTTGCCTATGTCGGCCCTGTGGGCGATGGTGGTTGGACCTTTGCGCACGACAACGGCCGCAAAGAAATCGAAAAAGCGTTCGGCGACAAAGTGGTCACCACATTCGTTGAAAAAGTGCCAGAAAGCGCTGATGCCGAGCGCGTGATCCGCGACATGGCTGCCCAAGGCAACAAACTGATCTTTGGCACCACCTTCGGTTACATGGAGCCCATGCTCAAGGTCGCTGCTGACAACAAAGGCATCAAGTTTGAACACGCCACCGGCTACAAAACTGCCGAGAACATGCGCACTTACGACAGCCGTACCTACGAAGGCGCGTACATGGCGGGTGTGATTGCCGGCAAGATGACCAAGACCAACGTCTTGGGCGTAGTGGCTTCCATCCCAATTCCTGAGGTGATCCGCAACATCAACAGCTACACCATGGGTGCGCAGTCGGTGAACCCCAAGATCAAAACCAAAGTGGTTTGGGTCAATGAGTGGTTCAACCCACCGAAAGAGTCCGAAGCCGCCACATCGCTGATCAATGCCGGCGCTGACGTCCTGATGCAAAACACCGACTCGTCGGCTGTGCTGCAGACTGCAGAAAAAATGGGCAAGCGTGCCTTTGGTTGGGATTCCGACATGACCGCCTACGGCCCCAAGGCCCACTTGGGCTCGGCTGTGATCAATTGGGGTCCTTACTACGTCAAGGCCGTGGGTGAAGCCCTGGACGGCAAGTGGAGCACGGGTTCCAGCTGGTGGGGCGTGAAAGAAGGCGCGATCGAGATGGTCAACGTGGCCGCCGACGTGCCTGAAGACATCAAAAAGCGCATCGCTGAGATCAATGCTGGTTTGAAGGACGGCAGCTTCTCCATCTGGAAGGGCCCGATCGTGGACCAGTCTGGCAAAGAAATGTTGGCCAAGGATGTGATCGCCGATGACAAGTACCTGGGCGGCGTGATGTTCTACGTCAAGGGCGTGGAAGGCAAGATTCCTGGCAAGAACTGATCTGACACGATCCGCTGAACTTGTTTCGCAAAACCGCCCCTCGCCCGAGGGGCGGTTTTTTTTTGATAACCTGAGCCCGTTTTCGTTTTAACCAAGGCCCCGTTTTGTTCAAACACTTGGAAACCCCTGCCATCGCCCCCCCCAGCGGGCGGCAAATTCGAGCTGATTTTGGCGCCACCTATGCGGCCAATGCGCTCATCGGATTCATCTTTGCAGCCACCGGGCCTGTGGCCATCATTTTGTCGGTCGGTACTCGCGGTGGCTTGTCACCTGAAGAGTTGGCGTCATGGGTGTTCGGTGTTTTCTTTGTCAATGGTCTGGTGACTTTGTTGATGAGCTGGCGGTACACCACGCCCTTGGCTTTTGGCTGGACGATTCCCGGCACGGTGCTGGTGGGGCCTGCTTTGCAGCACCTGAGTTTTGCCGAGGTGATTGGCGCCTTTTACCTGACCAGTGCCTTGGTGTTGGTGCTGGGTTTGAGCGGATGGGTCAAGCGTGTCATGTCAGCTCTGCCCATGCCCATCGTCATGGGCATGGTGGCAGGGGTCTTTCTGCGGTTTGGCCTGGACATCGTGCGGGCGCTGGAAAGCGATGTGGCCATCGCAGCCCCGATGGTGGCCGTGTTTTTGTTGTTGTCCGCAAGGGCCGATTGGGGCAAACGCCTGCCACCCGTCATTGGCGCTTTGCTGATGGGGGCTTTGGCCGTGGCGCTGTCAGGCCGTTTGGATGGTGCAGCCGTCGGCCAACTGGCCTTGGCACAACCGGTGATTCAGGCCCCAGTGTGGTCTTTTGCCGCCATGTTGGAGTTGGTGGTGCCCTTGGCCATCACGGTGTTGGTGGTGCAAAACGGGCAGGGCGTTGCCGTGCTCAAAAGCGCAGGACACGAGCCACCTGTCAACATGATCGCTGTGGCCTGCGGCGTGGGCGCCGCAGTCAGTGCGGTGTTCGGTGCCGTCAGCACCTGCCTGACCGGGCCGACCAATGGCCTGCTCACCTCATCGGGTGAAAACCGTCGCCATTACACCGGTGCGCTCATGTTCGGTGGGTTGGCTTTGCTGTTTGGCTTGATGGCACCGACCTTCACCGGGCTCATGTTGGCCGCACCCAAAGAGTTCATCATGGTGCTGGGTGGCTTGGCCATGCTGCGCGTGCTGCAGGGTGCATTTGTGGCTTCTTTTGGCGCGGGCAAGTTCTCGCTGGGCGCTTTGGTCAGCCTGTTGGTCACGGTGGCAGACATTGGCCTGTTCAACATCGGAGCGGCATTTTGGGGGCTGGTGGCCGGATTTGCGATGTCTTGGTGGATGGAGCGGGGCGACTTTCAACGGGCCTGAGCAGCACTGGCCGTGGGCCACGATCCTCAAGGGCTTTGCGGGCCGTGTAAGCTCAGGCGGTGATTTTTGAGAGTCAGACCCATCTGAACAACGCATCATGCGAGGGCACCATGCTGGAACGCTTCATTCAAAACAAAAAACTCGATGCTGCCAAGCAAACCACCAAAAAGCTCTTGAGTGCCCGGGGCGAGGCCAATGCGCAAAGCATGGCCGTCAAGTTGATTGACAACTACGAGCACTTGGACAAGCGAAGTCAAACAGACTTTTTCCACCACTTGTCCAATGAGTTCAATCCAGACCCGGCGATGGTGATGGATGCAGCCAACCGCTACAACACCGAGCGCAACGAAGCCAGCCTGATCCATTTGTTTCAGACGGTGGAGCCGCCCCGGCAAGAGCTGCTGCGGCGGGTCAACCGGGCGCCTGCCGGGACCGCCACGATTTTGAAGATGCGTCAGACGCTCTTGTCTTTCTTGAAGGATCATCCCGCCTTTCGGACCACCGATGCGGACATGCACCACTTGCTCAGCTCTTGGTTCAACCCCGGCTTTTTGGAGCTGCACCAAATCACCTGGAATTCGCCAGCTCAGTTGCTTGAAAAAATCATTGAACATGAATCGGTGCATGCCATTGATGGTTGGGACGATCTGCGCCGCCGCTTGCAGCCTGACCGCCGTTGTTTTGCATTTTTTCACCCCCAGTTGCCTGGCGAGCCTTTGATTTTTGTCGAGGTGGCGCTGGTACCCGGCATTGCTAGGGACATCGGTGGATTGATCAACAAGCAGGCACCTGTGGGGGAGCCCAAAAGCTTCAAGTCGGCGATCTTTTATTCCATCAGTAATTGTCAACCAGGCCTCAAGGGTGTGTCTTTGGGCAATTTTCTGATCAAGCGCGTGGCGCAAAAACTGATCGAAGAAATCCCCACGCTCAAAACCTTTTGCACCTTGTCCCCAATTCCGGGTTTCACCCAGTGGCTTGATACCGGTGCCCCTCTGATGGAGGACAAGCTCAGCTCTGCGCAGTTGCGCAAATGGCAAGAGGCGCAAAAAACAGTGGACGCTGGAAGTGCATCGTGGGCTGATCGCTTGAAATCAGGCTGGCACCCAGATCGGGCAACCGACGCTGACAAAACGGCTCTGATGCGTTTGAGTGCTCTGTATTTGATGCATAAAACTCCTGAGGCAAGGGGCGATGCGGTGGGCAAATTCCACCTCAGCAATGGGGCCACTCTGCACCAAATCAACTGGGCGGCTGACTTGTCCAAAAAAGGTTTGCAACAGTCAGGCGGCATCATGGTTAATTACCTGTATGAGCTTGACAAAGTGGAGGAGCAACACGAGGCGTTCAGCAACAAGACGGTGTGTTTCTCACGCGCTGTTGAGAAGCTCGTCTAAGCGGTCCATGGCATCCGAAAGCGCTGCATGCCGAACAGCCTTTTAAAACCCTTGAACGAAACAGCCTGCGCCTTGCACGCCCCCTCGGGTCTGCATGTGGGCAACTTCAAATGGCTCAATGGCCAGTGGAAATTCAAGGCGATCGGTTACGGGCCAACAGGCCAAGTGATGCCTGGCCACGGACCTTTGACGGACAGACACAACGCCTGCTTTGATCGGCTGGATGAAACCCCCATTCGGGTCCAATTTTTTGAGGAATGAGCATGTTCAAAGTCCACGCTGTAGCGCCTGATCGTTTGCCCGAATTGTTGCGCGCCATGCCCAAGGCCGAGTTGCATATCCACATCGAAGGCTCTTTGGAGCCAGAACTGATCTTTGCCCTGGCCCAGCGCAACGGCGTGCAGCTGCCCTATGCCGATGTGGCCGCGTTGCGCAGCGCCTATGCCTTTAGCAATTTGCAAAGTTTTTTGGATCTGTACTACGCCGGGGCCAGTGTGCTGCTGCATGAGCAGGATTTTTACGACATGGCCTGGGCGTACTTTGAAAAAGCAGCTGCTGACCATGTGGTGCGTGCCGAGCTGTTTTTTGATCCGCAAACCCACACC
>JBIKKE010000181.1:0-5946 GCA_044360575.1 Limnohabitans sp.
TTTCTATCGGGAAAAAGGCTGCTGATCACCGGCGTGCTGTCGAGCCGCTCGATCGCATACGGTATCGCCAAAGCCTGCCATTCCCAGGGAGCCGAGTTGGCCTTCAGTTATGTTGGCGAACGTTTCAAAGACCGCATCACCGAGTTTGCTGCTGATTTTGATTCGAATCTGATTTTTGATTGCGATGTGGGCAGCGACGAACAAATTGCAAAGCTCTTTACTGACCTGTCGGCCACTTGGCCAAAGTTTGACGGTTTTGTTCATGCCATTGGCTACGCACCCCGCGAAGCGATTGCCGGTGACTTTTTGGACGGTTTGTCGCGAGAGGGCTTCAAGATTGCGCACGACATCAGCGCCTATAGCTTCCCGGCGATGGCCAAAGCGGCCCTGCCCTACCTGAACGACAAGTCAGCGGTCCTGACCTTGTCGTACTTGGGCGCGATTCGCACTGTTCCCAACTACAACACCATGGGCTTGGCCAAAGCCAGTCTGGAAGCCTCGGTGCGTTATTTGGCTGAGTCTCTGGGCAGCCAAAATCGCGGCTTGCGGGCCAACTGCATTTCAGCGGGCCCCATCAAAACTTTGGCGGCCAGCGGCATCAAGGGCTTTGGAAAGATTTTGTCGGTTGTGGCCGAGGCATCCCCGATTCGCCGTAACGTGACCATTGAGGACGTGGGCAATGTGGCCGCCTTCATGCTGAGCGACTTGGCTGCTGGCGTGACTGCTGAGATCACTTATGTGGACGGTGGCTTCAGCCAGGTGGTGGGCGGCATTGCTGAGCCGGCCGACACTTCGGCCTGAAAAGCCACGAAAAAAATCTGCGGTGACGTATTCCAAGCCTTTCAAGCCCGAACGCCACCTGCCCTGCGGGTGACAGCTTGAATCTTTGATGGTTTGCATAATTGCCTCATGACAGATATTGCCCCGCTCAACGCGCCACGCTCCAAAACAGACTTGTTTTTGTCTTTCACAGTGCTGGCGCTACAAGGCTTTGGGGGGGTATTGGCTGTCGTTCAACGCGAACTGGTGGAAAAAAAACGCTGGATGACTCAGGCTCAGTTTGTCGAAGACTGGGCTGTGGCTCAAATCATGCCGGGCCCCAATGTGGTCAATTTTTGCCTGATCATCGGTGGTCGTCACTTCGGCTTGGGCGGGGCCTTGGCATCTTTAGCGGGCTTGCTGCTGGCGCCTTTGGCTGTGGTCTTGATTCTGGCATCGGTGTTCGGCGGTGTGTCTGATGCTGCTTGGGCACAGGGCGCCTTGCGGGGAATGGGTGCGGTAGCAGCCGGTCTGATTGCCGCCACAGGCATCAAGTTGATCAGCGCCTTAAAGCTCAACCCCATGGGCATGCTGGTGTGTTTCGGCGTGATGCTGAGCACTTTTGTAAGTGTGAGTTTGTTGCGCTGGCCATTGCTTTGGGTTTTGCTGGGCATTGGCTCACTGGCCTGTGCATGGGCCTATCTGCAACTCTCAAGACTGGCCAACCGCGAGGCCCCAAAATGAGCCTCAGTTTGCAATTGACCATCGGTGATTGGGTGGCATTTTTCAACCACTTTTTGTCGCTTTCCCTTTTAGCTGTGGGCGGAGCCATCATCACTGCGCCTGACATGCACCGGTTTTTGGTGGACCATAACGAGTGGTTGACCGAGCAGCAGTTCAGCTCTTCCATTGCATTGGCACAAGCCTCGCCAGGGCCAAATGTGCTCTTTGTGGCGGTGATCGGTTGGAACGTGGGACTGAATGCAGGGGCCGGCCTGGGTGGTGGTTGGATGAGCATCGCTTTGTCGAGCTTGGGCGTTTTTCTCAGCCTTTTGGGCATCATGCTGCCCTCCTCCGTTTTGACCTACACCACCACGCGGTGGGCGCATCGTCACCGTGACAAGCGCGGCATCAAGGCATTCAAATTGGGCATGGCCCCGGTGGTGATTGCCTTGTTGATTTCGACCGGTTGGCTTTTGACATCCAGCCACAACGACCCGAATAAAGACTGGCCTCTTTGGCTGTTGACCTTGACCTCGATGCTCTTGGTTTGGCGGACCCGGATTCACCTGCTGTGGTTGATCGCTGCAGGCGCCGTGATCGGGGCCTTGGGTTGGATCTGAAGACTTGTTACTCGAATCAGCGCGGACTCTCGAAAAACACCGTGTTCGAATAGTCGCTCACCTCAAAATAGACTTTCTTCTCGCCAGGATCGACGACCATGTTCAGGTTCTCATCCAACACGCCATAGCCATAACGGTAGGCGCGTGGCTGTTTGTCATCGGTTCCCAAGGCCGTACTGACTTTGTCCACCTGAATGAAGCGGCGAACCAGTTTCTCACCCGCATAAACCTCCATCACGCCGTTTGTCCCCGTCCAATTTTGAATGCCGCGACTGATTTTGTTTTGCTGCTCCTGCGTACAAGCCGACAGAAAGACTGACAAACTTGCAAGCAGACACAAGGAGACGATGGATCTTTGAAACATGTTTGATTTTTTGGGGTGAGTGAAATACAGGGGGGGACTCAGCTGCGCTGGCGCAATGCTTCGTAAAGGCAAACACCACTGGCCACCGACACATTCAGGCTTTCAACAGCCCCGCGCATCGGGATGCTGACCAACTCATCACAGTTCTTACGGGTCAGCTGGCGCATGCCATCGCCCTCGGCACCCAATACCAACGCTGTGGGCACTTTCAGGTCGGCTTGGTAAATGTTGCCCGGCGCGTCGTCGCTGGTGCCAATCACCCAGATGCTGCGCTCTTTGAGCTCACCCAGAGTGCGTGCCAGATTGGTCACCATGAAGTAAGGCATGGTTTCGGCTGCACCGCTGGCGACCTTGGCCACAGTGGCATTGATGCCGGCAGCATGGTCTTTGGGGGCAATCACCGCGTGTGCGCCCGCACCATCGGCCACACGCAAGCAAGCACCTAGGTTGTGCGGGTCGGTCACGCCATCCAAGACCAAGAGCAAAGGCGGCCCTTCAACGGTGTCAAGCAGGTCATCGAGTGAATGGTTTTGGGGAATAGGGGTGACCAAAGCCACAACGCCCTGATGGCCATGACCGCCGGCCAATTTAGACAAGCGCTCGCCATCGGATTCGATCATGCGCATACCCGAGTCCCGGGCCTTGTCGATGAACTGCCGCATGCGGGCATCACGGCGAGTGACCTCGAAATGGATTTCAACAACGGATTGGGGGGCGATCTTGAGGCGAACGCCAACGGCGTGAAAGCCGAAAAGCACTTTGTGGGATGACATGCTCTGATTATCGTTCTTCCCCAAACCGACTGATCAATGAACCCTCCGGCTTTATTCGCCCTGCTTGTAAGCAGCCTCGCTCAAACGCCCAGCCTGAATGACCAAGCTGCGCTCGCACTTGGCAGCCAACTGGCGGTCGTGCGTCACCAGAACCAAGGTGGTGCCTTGCTCCCGGTTGAGCGCGAACATCAAATCCATGATGGCCTCGCCGGTGGCGTGGTCCAGGCTGCCGGTGGGCTCATCGGCGAGCAGCAGGTCAGGCTGCACCACAAAGGCGCGGGCCAAAGCGACCCGCTGCTGCTCCCCACCCGACAAGACTTTGGGCAGATGTTTAAGGCGCTCGCCCAAACCCACACGCTGCAGCATGGCCGTGGCCGTGCTGCGGGCATCCGGCCGGTCGGCCAGCTCCAAGGGCAGCATCACGTTTTCAAGCGCTGTGAGGTTGGGCATCAGCTGAAAACTCTGAAACACAAAACCCACATGTTGGGCCCGCACGGCAGCGCGCTCGTCTTCGGACAGATCAAAAAGCGACTGACCAGACAAAACAACTTGACCACTGCTGGGTGTGTCAAGGCCCGCCAGAATCGTCAGCAAAGTACTTTTGCCCGAACCAGAAGCACCGACAATGGCTGCTGTTTCCCCGGCGTTCAATGAAAAATTGATATCGCGCAAAATGTCCAGCTGACCGCTGGCATCCTGCACACTTTTAGAGACGCCACGCACGGCAATGATGGATTCAGGCATGCACACACCTTTGTTGAGACGACGCCACTTTACCTTTACCCTGCTGGCCCTGGTCGGCTGGGGCTTTGTGGCGACTGCGCAAGCCACTTCGGGTCAGCGCATCTTGGTGGTGGGCGACTCGCTGAGTGCCGAGTACGGACTGGCCAGAGGCACCGGTTGGGTGACCTTGCTGCAAAAAAAGCTGGCTACCGAAAAGCCAGGCGTGGAAGTCATCAACGCCAGCATCAGCGGCGACACCACCTCGGGCGGACGCTCTCGGCTGCCCGCCTTGCTGCAACGCCACCAACCCAGCCATGTGGTCATTGAGCTGGGGGGCAACGATGCCCTGCGCGGCCTGCCGATGACCATGACGCAAGACAACTTGCTGACCATGACCAAGCAAGCCCAAGCCGCCGGGGCCAAAGTGTTGCTGCTGGGCATGCAAATGCCACCCAATTACGGCCCCGAGATGGCGCGCCAGTTTGAAGCCGCCTATGCACAAGTGGCCAAAAGCCAAAAGGCGGCGCTGGTGCCTTTCTTTTTGAAAGGCGTTGGCGACGACCCGGAACCGCTCAAGTGGTTCCAGCCCGACCGCATCCACCCCAATGAAGCCGCGCAGCCGCGCATGTTGGCCAATGTGTGGCCTACTTTGAAGAAACAATTGAAATGAGCCTTCACCTGATCTCGGCTGCTGATGCCATGGCCAGATTGAACCAGTTTGACGCCATCTTGGACGCGCGCTCCGAAGGCGAACACGCCGAAGACCACTTGCCCGGCGCTTTGAGCTGGCCGTCGCTCAACAACGAAGAGCGCATCAAGGTCGGGACCCTGTACAAACAGGTCAACCCCTTCGAGGCGCAAAAAGTAGGCGCAGCACTGGTTGCCAAAAACATTGCCCGACACATCGAAACACAAGTGATGGACAAGCCTCGCAGTTGGCAGCCACTGGTGTATTGCTGGCGCGGCGGCAAACGGAGCAACTCGCTCGCGCTGATCCTGGGGCAGATTGGTTTCAGGGTGCACCTGATTGAGGGCGGCTACAAGGCCTTTCGCAAAGAGGTGATGGAAGACACACCACGCCAAGCCCAGCGCCTGCAGTTCAAGGTGCTTTGTGGACCCACCGGCTCAGGCAAGACCCGTTTGCTGCAGGCTTTGGCGCAAGAAGGTGCCCAGGTGCTTGATCTTGAAGCCATCGCTTGCCACCGCAGCTCGGTGTTGGGCCTAATTCCGGGCACGCCCCAGCCCACACAAAAGGCTTTTGAAACGCAGGTCTGGGATGCTTTGCGGGGGTTCAGCGCGGACCGTCCGGTGTTTGTGGAAGCCGAAAGCAAAAAGGTGGGCAACCTGGCGGTGCCGGACGAACTGATGGTGGCCATGCGCGCCAGCCCTTGCTTACGGGTGAACCTGTCGCTGGAGAATCGGGTGAATTTGCTGCTGGAAGACTATGCGTTTTTCACGCAAGACCGCGCCCTGTTTGCCGACCGGCTGGAGCGGCTGGTGGCGCTGCGCGGCAAAGCCGTGGTGCAGGGCTGGCAAGAACGCATTGAGCGGGGGGAAATGCGCGAAGTGGTGACCGAGTTGCTATCAGGCCACTACGACCCGGGCTATGAAACATCGACCGGCAATAACTTTGTGCATTACGCCCAAGCCCCGCTGGTCACGCCTGCGAGCCACAGCATGGCCGACATGCTGGTTTTGGCGCGTGAACTGGTGCAGGGGTGATCTGCAGCTGGTGATTCAAGCTGCAGGTGTGGAAGGGTCGGCCGCACCGGGCGTGGATGGGTCAGCAGCATCGGGCGCTGGAGTATCGGCGTCGCCCTCTTCGCCCTCGATTTCTGAGCCGTCTTCAGCCAACAGGCCCGATTTGCGGTCGGACTTGGCCTTAAGCTTGTCTTCTTTTTTGCGTTTCTTGGCCAGTTCTTTCTGGCGTTTTTCGAATCCGTAGTTGGGTGTGGCCAAGATGGCTCCTTTAATTTGAGCTGCC
>JBIKKE010000183.1:0-5928 GCA_044360575.1 Limnohabitans sp.
CAACGTGGCGGGCATTCCTCTGGCGGCCTTGGGCTACCTCAACCCCATGATGGCGGGTGCCGCCATGGCGCTCAGTTCGGTGAGCGTCATGGCCAATGCTTTGCTGCTCAAAAGGTGGAAACCCTGAGCGCTCGCCTGCTTCAAATTTGCGTCAAAAACGGGTAGTCTGTGTACCCCGCGTCGCCACCGCCGTAAAAAGTGGCGCGGTTTGGTGTGTTGAAAGGGCCGCCTTGGCGCAGGCGTGCGCCTAAGTCGGGGTTGGCGATGAAGGGGCGGCCAAAGGCGATCAGGTCTGCATCCTCTGCCAAAGATTCTGCGGCCAGGGCCAGGTCGTAGCCGTTGTTCAGCATCCATGCGCCCTGCCCGCCCGCTTGGGCGTAGGCCTGGCGCAAAGCGGCGTAGTCAAAGGGCTTGTCGCCTTGCTGGTGGTCACGCGCTGCGCCCGTAGAGCCTTCAATCACATGCAAGAAGGCCAAGTCCATGGGGGCCAACAAGCGCACCACATGTTCAAACAAAGGCTGGGGTTGGTCGTCGCTCACCCCGTTGGCGGGCGTGACGGGCGAAAGACGGATGCCCGTGCGCGGGCCACCAATCTCGGCCACGATGGCTTGCATCACTTCTTGCAAAAAGCGGGCGCGGTTGTCGATCGAGCCGCCATACGCGTCGGTGCGCTGGTTGCTGCTGCTGCGCAAAAACTGGTCGATCAAATAACCATTGGCCGCGTGGACTTCGACACCGTCAAATCCGGCAGCGATGGCATTGGCCGCTGCGTGGCGGTAATCCTGCACGATGCCCGGCAGCTCGGTGGTGTCCAGCGCACGCGGCTCGGACACGGGCACGAACTTGGCCTGGCCGTCCACCAGCAGCACGGTTTTGGTCTCTGCCGTGAGGGCCGATGGCGCCACGGGCGCAGCGCCACCAGGCTGCAAGCTGGTGTGCGAGACACGGCCCACATGCCACAGCTGCATCACGATCTTGCCGCCTTCGGCGTGCACCGCATCGGTCACTTGCTTCCACGCGGCCACTTGGCTTTCGCTCCAGATGCCAGGCACATCGGCGTAGCCCTGGCCTTGGTGGCTGATGGCGGTGGCCTCGGTGACGATGAGACCCGCACCTGTAACCGGGTTGGCGCGGTGTCGGTAATACGTGGCCATGCGTGCATTGGCCAGCGAGCCGGGTGCGCGGTTGCGTGTGAGCGGGGCCATCACGATGCGCGAGGCCAAAGCGATGCTGCCGACTTGGCAGGGTTCAAACAGGGTGCGCATGGCGGCCATTCAAAAAGAGAAAAACAAAGCGCGGTTCAGCAAGCGTAATCGGGGCTTTCGCGTTGCAGTTTGCGCAGCAGCGAAGGCCAAACAAACGCGCCGCCCAAGCCCCCAGTTTGCACGCGCATGGCGTGGGCCACGCCGGTCAGGATTTGTGGGTCTACCGCAGTCAGATCCTTGGGGCCAGACTGTCCGGCCAACGCATCGACCTGAATGCGGCAAGTGTTCTCAAACGTGTACATCGACAAGAACGCGTCGGCAATGGTTTTGCCCACCGTGAGCAGGCCGTGGTTGCGCAGCATCAGGAAATTGGCTGTGCCTAGGTCTGCTTGCAGGCGCAGCTTTTCTTCGTCGTGAATGGCCACGCCCTCGTAGCCATGGTAGGCCAGCGAGGCCAGCACAAAAGTGCTTTGCTGGCTGATGGGCAGCACGCCGTGCGCCTGCGCACTCACGGCCACGCCAGCCCGCGTGTGGGTGTGCAGCACGCAGCCGGCATCAGGCCGCGCCTCGTGTACAGCGCTGTGGATCACAAAGCCGGCCGGGTTGACCGGGAAGGGGCTGTCATGCAATTTGTTGCACTGCATGTCCACCTTGACCAGGCTGGACGCGGTGATCTCGTCAAACATCAGGCCGTAGGGGTTGATCAAAAACTGGTGGTCTTGGCCTGCCACCGACTCGGGCAGTTTGGCGCTGATGTGGGTGAACACCAAGTCGCTCCAGCCATACAGGGCCACCAGCCGGTAACACGCCGCCAAGTCCAAGCGCAGCTGCCACTCGTCGGGGTGAACGCTGTCTTTCAAAGAAGGAATCTCAAACGCCATGGCCGTGCTCCGGGGGGTCAGCAAAAGGAATTCAGCTTAGCTGCTGCAGGTGATGTTGGATGACGTGTTGGTGACTTTATTTGTCGTACACGAGTCTGGCCTCGTCAAATCTTCCAGCCGCATGAGCCAAGCCCGAGCGTGCATGCCGCCATCGGCCACAGCCCCACACATCTCCACCGAGGCTTGCAGTTGCCCACACACCGCAGGCCGTTCGGGTTGTCTAAAAATTTTGCAGCGCAGTTGTTCGTCAAGTTGCACGCAAGGCACACCCGCAGGTTTGCCTTGGGGCATGCCGGGTATGGGCGAGGAGATGGACGGGGCGGTGCAGCAAGCGGCGCAGCCGGGGCGGCAGGTCAAAGGCATCCGGTCAAAGGCATCAGGTTCAGCGTGGCCACAAGGCCCACATTTGCAAGGGCTGCTTGAGGCGCCCCGCCAATTCGCCTGCCACCGGGCCGGAGCCCGCGTAATAGTCGGCCCGCACCGCACCCACGATGGCGGTGCCGGTGTCTTGGGCCAGTACCAAGCGGTCAAAAGAGGTTTGGGGACCGGTCGACTTCATCCACACCGGGGTGCCGTAGGGAATGCTGCGGCGGTCCACCGCAATCGAGCGCTCGGCCGTGAGCGGCACGCCTTGTGCGCCTTTGGGGCCTGGGGGCGTGGTGCCCACAGGCAAAGCCTCTTCTCGGAAAAACACCACGCGCGGGTTTTGCCACAACAGTTCATTGACCCGAGAGGGGTTGCGGTCGATCCAGGCTTTGATGCCGGGCCAGCTGGCGTCGGTGATCAGCTTGCGGTCTAACAGCCAGCGGCCAATGCTGATGTAGGGCTGGTCGTTGGTGGCTGCGTAGGCCATGCGCACCCAACGTTGCCGACCATCGGGCTCGGTCACATTCACCAGGCCCGAGCCCTGGATGTGCAGCACCATTGCGTCCACCGGGTCGGCCAAGTAAAGCAGTTCTTTGCCGCGCAGGGCGGCGCGGGCGGCGGGCAAGGTGTCGATCTCTTGGCGGGTGTACCAAGGCTTGCGTTGGCCTAATTGGTTGGGCGCCGCATACAAGGGCACTCTGAATTTGCCTTGAGCTTGGCGCGAACCGACCAAGGCTGGCTCGTAATAGCCCGTGAGTAAGCCTGATGCACGTTGTTCATGCGACTCTACGCGGTAGGGTTGCAGGTTGTCGCGCATCCAGCGGCGCTGTTCTTCGACCGGGGCGATGGCCAGTTTGGCGATTTCGGGGCACAGGGCTTTCCAAGTGGGGCCGGGTCGTTGGCAGCTTTGCAGCCAAGCAGGCCAAGCTTCGTTGATGGCATCGGTGTTCAGGCCTGGCACTTCAGACCATTGAACAGGGACCCAGCGGCTTTGTTCGCGCATGATGGGTGCGGGCAAAGGGGGCGCTGGCAAAGTGCGGGCGACCTCAGCGGAGGCAGGTGCTTGAACCGATGGACTTGCAGGTTCAGGGGCATGCAGCACAGGGGCCACAGAGCAAGCGCTCAGGGTGCCTACAATCGCGGCCACAAACAAGCCGAACCATCGCGGGCGGCGGGACAAATAACGGGGTGCTTGCATGGGTCTGATTTTGTTGGAAGCTTTGCTGGCCTTGGTGATTTTGGTGGGTATTGTCTGGTGGACCATGTTTTCCGGCCGCAACAAAGGTGAATTGCCTGAGGCTGAAAAAGATGCCGAAAAGCTGCCACCTGAAGAACCGAAGCTTTAAAGATTTAAGCCGTCAAGGCTTCAGATGTGGCCCAAGCTCACTCCAGCAAGCTGTGCGCGCCTTCAAAGCGCTGCGCATAGTATCGGCTGCTGAGGTGATCGACGCGAACGCCTGTTCGCGGGTTGCTGGCGTGAACAAATCGGCCGCCACCCACATAAACACCGACATGCGAATGGCGAGCCCCCAAGGTGTTGAAAAAAACCAAATCGCCCGGCAAAAGGGCAGATCGATCAATGGGCTTTGATTTGCGGCCCAGCTCGGCCGAAGTGCCTTTGACGGTGATGCCGCCCCCCTCACGGTAAATATGCGCCACCAAGCCTGAGCAATCAAAGCCGGTGGCCGGGCCGCGACCGCCCCATTTATACGGGGTGTCAAGCAGAGACAGGGCAAACAATGCCAGATCGTTGCGCACGCGGTTGTAAGGTGCAGGTGTTTTGCCAGACGAAACAACGGGGCCAGTTGTGCCCCCCGCCAAGGGCCCGGTGCTGGCTTGTTTGGTGGACGTATTGGCGCAGGCGGTGATCAGGCCGGTCAACCCAAGGCCCAAGCCCAACATCAGCCGTCTGCGTTGGTCAGCGTGCCGGGGTATGGGGGGCGACCGATCAAAAACATTGCCCGTTGTCACGACAGGCTCCGCATCAAATTGGCCAGCTCAACCGCTGATTTGACCTCCATCTTGTCAAACACGCGTGCACGGTGGACTTCTACCGTGCGCACGCTGATGTCGAGTTGGTCGGCAATGAGTTTATTGGGCAGGCCTTCGACCACCAAGTGCATCACATCCCGTTCACGCTCGGTCAATTCCAGCAAGCGCGACTGCAGGCGTTGTTGTTCTTTTCGGGCCGTCAAACGCTCTTGTGACAAATGCAGCGCTTGTTCGATCCGGTCGACCAAAGCGTTGTCTGAAAATGGCTTTTCGCAAAAGTCAAAAGCGCCACGCTTGACGCTGTCAACAGCGGTGGGCACATCGGCATGACCCGTCAAAAAAATCACAGGCCATGCTTGGGCCATGCCACTGCTCAGCAGCTGCTCAAACAAAGCCAATCCACTCATGCCGGGCATTCGCACATCCAACAAAACACATGCCGCTTGGCGAGGCCAGTGTTGTCCAGAGGATGGACCATTGCCGGTGTCTTGAAAGTTGCTTTGCAGCATGTTTAGAAAGGACTCTGCGCTCTCAAAGGACTCGCTCAGCAAGCGCCGGGTGCGCAGAAGCCAAGCCATGCCTTCTCGCACGCTCGCGTCGTCATCCACAATGAAAACGGTGGGCGTGTCGGTGAAATTCATGCGGGGATCTTATCCAAAAGCAAGGAGGTCTTGACGGGCAAGGTGAAACGGAAAACAGTCCCTTTGGGTGCCAGCGCTTCAAACTCCAAATGGCCGCCGTGCTGCTCCACCACGGTCCGGCACAGGCTCAAGCCCAAGCCCATGCCTTCTGCTTTGGTGGTGAAGAAGGGTGTGAACAATTGGCTGGCGACTGTTTCGCTGATACCTTCGCCCACATCGGTCACTGAAAACTCGACCCAGGCTTGTTCGGCGTTGGAGGCAGCTCGGCGCGCCTTGAGCAACAGCCTTCGGTCCGAGCAGTCGGGTTTGTCCATGGCTTGCATGCCGTTGCGCGCCAAGTTCAATAAAACCTGTTCAACCATGGTGCGATCGCACATCACTTCAGGCAACTGAGGATCGATGTGGGTATGGACGGTGACACGCAGTTTGCGCGCTTGCAGTTGAACCAACGGGGCCACAGCGTCAAACAACATTTTCGGCGGTAAGGCCTCGCGGTCTTGATCACGGCGGCGAACAAAATCGTGCACGCTGTTGATGACCCGACCAGCCCGGTCTGCTTGTTCGGCGATGCGGCGCAGCGCCATGTGCACATCGTCCAGGGTTTGCGGCACTGATGATGGGTTTTGCAGCAAATTCAAAGAGCCATTGGCATAGCTGGCGATGGCGGCCAGGGGTTGGTTCAGTTCGTGGCTGAGCAAAGAGGCCATTTCGCCGACCGTGGCCAAACGGGCGGTGGCCTGA
Source organism: Limnohabitans sp. (assembly GCA_044360575.1). Classification (GTDB taxonomy): domain Bacteria; phylum Pseudomonadota; class Gammaproteobacteria; order Burkholderiales; family Burkholderiaceae_C; genus Limnohabitans_A. Next base: position 5,827 of record JBIKKE010000183.1, read on the forward strand.
AGGCGCTCTTGGCTGGCGCGAGAGACCTCTTCGATGCGACGCTGCTCGCTGATGTCAATCACGGCGCCCATCCAACCGGTTTGTTCGCCTTGTACGCTGATC
>JBIKKE010000219.1:0-4812 GCA_044360575.1 Limnohabitans sp.
GATCGCTGCCTGAGGAGAATAGGTCATGGCACAGAAAAAAGGCGGCGGCTCTACGCGCAACGGTCGTGATTCCAAGCCAAAAATGCTCGGCGTCAAGGCTTTCGGTGGTGAACTGATCAGCGCTGGCTCGATCATCGTTCGTCAACGTGGCACCAAGTTCCATGCGGGCAGCAATGTCGGTATCGGCAAAGACCACACTTTGTTTGCTTTGGTCGACGGCCACGTGTCGTTCTCGACCAAGGGTGAGCTCAGCAAGCACATGGTCAATGTGACACCGGCTGTTTAAGCCTGTCGCGCCCATGGCGAAGAGGAGCCCCGCAAGCCGGGGCTCTTCGCTTTTCTGGCCCTGATGTGCATCAACTCTGGGGCCTCAAGCTACACTGGAAATCTCATGAAGTTCGTTGACGAAGCCTATATAGACATCTCCGCAGGTGACGGCGGGAACGGCTGCGTCTCGTTCCGCCATGAAAAGTACAAAGAATTCGGCGGACCCAACGGGGGTGATGGTGGTCGTGGCGGACATGTGTTTGCCTTTGCCGACATCAACCTGAACACCTTGGTCGACTATCGCTATTCGCGCCGCCATGAGGCCAAGCGCGGTCAGCACGGTATGGGCTCCGACATGTTCGGCGCTGCGGGTGATGACGTCACCCTGAAAATGCCCGTGGGCACCATCATCACCGACGCCGAAACCGGCGAAGTGCTCTATGAATTGCTGGTGCCAGGTGAAACCATCATGATCGCCAAGGGTGGCGATGGCGGCTTTGGCAACATGCGCTTCAAAAGCGCGATCAACCGTGCCCCGCGCCAGAAAACACCCGGCTGGCTGGGTGAAAAGAAAGAGCTCAAGCTCGAATTGAAGGTGCTGGCCGACGTGGGCCTGCTGGGCATGCCCAACGCGGGCAAATCCACCTTCATTGCGGCCGTGTCCAATGCACGCCCCAAAATTGCCGATTACCCGTTCACCACTTTGCACCCCAACTTGGGCGTGGTGCGTGTGGGGCCTGAGCAAAGCTTTGTGGTCGCCGATGTGCCCGGTTTGATCGAAGGCGCGTCGGAAGGTGCAGGCTTGGGCCATTTGTTTTTGCGCCACTTGCAGCGCACCCGTTTGCTGCTGCATGTGGTGGACTTTGCACCGTTTGACGAGAACGTCGACCCCGTGCAACAAGCCAAGGCCATCGTGGCCGAGCTCAAAAAATACGATCCCGGTCTTTACAACAAACCGCGCTGGTTGGTGCTCAACAAACTGGACATGGTGCCCGCCGAAGAGCGCGAAGCCCGTGTCAAAGACTTCATCAAGCGCATGCGCTACAAAGGCCCAGTTTTCCAGATCTCTGCCTTGACCCGCGAAGGCTGTGAACCTTTGATCAAAGAGATCTACAAGCACATCCGTGCCCAGCAGATCATTGAGCAGGGCATTGTGGACATTGACCCCCGCTTCAAGGAGCAGGACAAGCCGCAAGAGCCCGATGCCGATGATCCACGTTTCAAGCCGATGCCTTCGGATGCCGATTAAAACGGTTCAACGGGCCGCAATTCTGCATTAACGGTACGCTCTGCCGCCGCTCTTTCAACGCCAACGCACACCTTCGATGACCTCTTCAGCCGTATCCACTCTGTTGCGTGATGCCCGCCGCATCGTTGTCAAAGTCGGCTCCAGCTTGGTCACGAACGAAGGTCGTGGCTTGGACGAGGGGGCGATTGGCGAATGGTGCCGCCAGATGGCTTTGCTCAGTGCCCAAGGCAAAGAAGTGGTCATGGTGTCCAGCGGTGCGATCGCCGAGGGCATGAAGCGTCTGGGCTGGACGACCCGCCCGATTGAGGTACCCGCTCTGCAAGCCGCCGCCGCTGTGGGTCAGATGGGCCTGGCGCAGATGTACGAGACCAAGCTGCGCGAAAACGGCATGGGCAGTGCCCAGGTGCTGCTGACGCATGCGGATTTGGCGGACCGCGAACGCTACCTCAATGCCCGCTCCACTTTGCTCACTTTGCTGCAGCACCGTGTGCTGCCCGTGATTAACGAGAACGACACGGTCGTCAACGACGAGATCAAGTTTGGTGACAACGACACCCTGGGGGCCTTGGTGGCCAATTTGATCGAGGCCGACTTGCTGATCATTTTGACGGACCAAAAAGGCCTGTTCACCGCCGATCCCCGCAAAGACCCCGCCGCGACTTTTGTTTACGAAGCCCGCGCTGGAGATGCCGCACTCGAAGCCATGGCCGGTGGCGCAGGCTCAAGTTTGGGCAGGGGCGGGATGATCACCAAAATTTTGGCGGCCAAGCGGGCGGCGGGGTCAGGCGCCTCTACCGTGATCGCTTGGGGCCGAGAGCCCGATGCGCTGTTGCGCTTGTGCCAAGGCGACAACATGGGAACTTTGTTGGTGGCCCAAACCGCCAAACAGCAGGCCCGTAAACAGTGGATGGCCGATCACCTGCAATTGCGTGGCTCGGTCACCGTCGATGCGGGTGCAGCGCACAAGGTGTTGACTGAGGGCAAGAGTCTGCTGCCCATTGGCATGACGGGCGTGGCAGGCGATTTTTCTCGCGGCGACGTGATTGCCATCAAAGATGAGCAAGGCCTCGAGATCGCACGGGGTTTGGCCAACTACGCCAGTGCCGAAGCCCGTTTACTCTGCCGCAAGCCCTCTCACGAATATGAGGCGCTGTTGGGCTACTCCGCAGAGCCGGAGATGGTGCATCGGGACAATCTGATCTTATCCCGTTGATGCAAGTCTGAGCTCAGCCTTGAGGGTTGGGGTCGAAACTGGCGCCAGGCGGCAATTCCATGTGCAGTGGTGCTTGCATTTCCATCGCCCCGTTCTGGCCGTTGTCGGAATCCGCGCCATCGCGTGGCCCACGGTTGCCACCACGTAAATAACGGTTTTGTCTGTCCTGACGCGGCAAAAAACGCGCCAATTCGGTCAGCGCCATTTCATAGACACCACGCTTGAACTCGACCACCACATCCAGCGGCACCCAATAATCGTTCCAACGCCAAGCGTCAAATTCGGGGTGGTCTGTGGCGCGCAGGTTCAAGTGGTGGTCGTGCGTGACCATCTGCAGCAGGTACCAGATTTGTTTCTGGCCCTTGTAAAAACCGCGAGCATCCCTGCGGATGAAGCGGTCTGGCACCTCATAGCGCAACCAATCACGGGTTCGGGCCACGATGCGCACATGCTCCGGTTGGAGCCCCACTTCTTCGTGCAGTTCGCGGAACATGGCTTGTTCGGGACTCTCACCCCGGTCAATGCCACCCTGCGGAAACTGCCAGCTGTGGGTACGGATGCGCTTGCCCCAGAAAACCTGGTTTTTCTGGTTGAGCAGAATGATGCCGACGTTCGGCCTAAAGCCTTCACGGTCAAGCATAATCAACCTCAAATTTTTAAATTGTGTCCATTATGCACGCCGTACCGGCGCTGGCTCTTGGATGTTTCCCTGATCCCCCTGCTCAGTTAGCCCGCCGCGATGAAAGCCTCACAGTTCCTCATTTCTACCCTCAAAGAAGCACCAGCTGACGCTGAAGTGGTCAGCCACAAGCTGATGACCCGCGCCGGCATGATCAAAAAGCTGGGCGCAGGCATCTACAACTACATGCCCATGGGTTTGCGCGTGATCCGCAAAGTCGAAGCCATCGTGCGCGAAGAGATGAACCGCGCAGGTGCGATTGAGATGACCATGCCCGTGGTGCAACCGGCCGAGTTGTGGCAAGAGACCGGCCGCTTCGACAAGATGGGGCCTGAGTTGCTGCGCATCAAGGACCGCCATGGCCGCGATTTCGTGATCCAGCCCACCAGCGAAGAGGTCGTGACCGACGTGGTGCGCCAAGAAGTGCGCAGCTACAAGCAACTGCCCAAAAACTTTTACCAAATCCAGACCAAGTTCCGCGACGAGCGCCGTCCTCGATTTGGTTTGATGCGCGGTCGCGAATTCACCATGAAAGACGCCTACAGCTTTGACCGGGACGTGGCGAGCGCCAAAGCCAGCTACCAGGTGATGGCCGGGGCCTACCGCCAAATTTTTGACCGCTTTGGCCTGACCTACCGCGCCGTGGCCGCCGACAGCGGCGCCATTGGCGGTGACCTGAGCGAAGAGTTCCAGGTGATCGCTGCCACCGGCGAAGACGCCATCGTGTATTGCCCCAGCAGCAGTTACGCCGCGAACATTGAAAAAGCCGAAGCCCTGGCCCCCAGCCAGCAGCGCGGCGCGGCCACGCAAGCGCTGACCAAAACCGCGACACCGGGCAAGAGCACCTGTGAAGACGTGGCTGCTTTGCTGAATGTGCCGCTGTCCACCACCGTCAAGTCCCTGGTGCTGGCCACCGACACTCTGAATGAGCAGGGCGAGATCGTCAAATCGCAAGTCTGGCTGTTGCTGCTGCGCGGCGACCACGACATGAACGAAGTCAAAGTGGGCAAGCTGCCCGGCATGGACGGCGGTTTTCGCTTTGCCACGCTGAGCGAAATCGAAGAGCATTTCGGCTGCAAACCTGGCTATCTGGGTCCGTTGAACCTGAAAAAACCTGTGCATTTGGTGGCCGACCGCGATGTGGCCGTGATGGCCGACTGGATTTGCGGTGCTAACGAAGAAGACTTCCACATCACCGGAGTCAACTGGGGCCGTGACCTGCCCGAGCCTGCGCTGGTGGCCGACATCCGCAACGTGGTCGCGGGTGACAAGTCACCTGACGGCGCGGGCGAGTTGGCCATTGAGCGTGGCATCGAAGTGGGCCATGTGTTCTATCTGGGCACCAAATACTCGAAGGCCATGAACGCCACCTTCCTGGACGAGAACGGCAAGCCCCAGTTTTTG
>JBIKKE010000035.1:0-14678 GCA_044360575.1 Limnohabitans sp.
TCGAGCAAAACCACGACGAGCGCGGCATCATCTGGCCTGACGCGATTGCGCCGTTTACGGTGGTGGTTTGCCCCATCGGCATGGACCGCAGCGAGGCCGTCAAGGCCGAAGCTGAGCGGATTTACACCGCCTTGCTGGCCGACGGGGTCGACGTGATCTTGGACGACCGTGGCGAGCGCCCCGGTGCCATGTTTGCCGACTGGGAACTGATCGGTGTGCCGCACCGCATCACGATTGGCGACAAGGGCCTGAAAGACGGTCTGGTCGAGTACCAACACCGCCGCGATGCCGAATCCAGCAAAGTGGCTGTGGCCGACATTTTGGGTCACCTCAAGGGGCGTTTGGCTCCTTGAGCCGCACACCCCGCCTATGACGCGTCCGGTCTTGTCCAGCCGCCGGGCTTGTTTGCTCAGTCTGTGTGGCGCTGTGTTGCCCGTCGGGCTGGCGCACGCCGGAAGGCAAATTGAAGAGCCTCTGTCGCACGCCGTGCGTTCGGCCCTGAGCGCTGCCGTTGCGGCGGCGGCTCCCCCTGAACCCCTGTTGCCTACCGCCGCTGATCAGCAGGCTTATGCACAGTGGCAAGCAGACAGCAGCCAGCGTCTGGCGCGCTACAAAAAGCACCCCACTGAGCGGCAAGAGTTCTTGCAAACCCTTTGGTACGAAGCCCGCAGGGCTGGCCTGCCTCTTTCGCTGGTGTTGGGCGTGGTGCAGGTCGAAAGCGCGTTTCGCAAATTTGCCATTTCCAGCGCTGGGGCACGCGGCTATATGCAGGTCATGCCCTTTTGGGCGCGCCTGATCGGCGACGGCGACGACACCCGCCTGTTCCACATGCAGACCAATCTGCGTTTTGGGTGCGTGATACTGCGTCACTACCTGGACCGGGAACGCGGCGACATGTTCATGGCCCTTGGCCGTTACAACGGCAGCCGAGGACAGTCGGCTTATCCGCAATCCGTGATGGCGGCGCAGCGGACTTGGTTGCACCCATTGGATTGAGGGCACAAAAAAGCCACCCGAGGGTGGCTTTGACAGTTGGAGGCCTCGCTTGAGGCAAGCCTTCAAGCCTGGCCGTTGATGACCTGTTGCAGCTCGCCAGATTCGTACATTTCCATCATGATGTCCGAGCCACCGATGAACTCGCCCTTGACATAGAGCTGAGGGATGGTGGGCCAGTTGCTGTATTCCTTGATGCCCTGGCGGATTTCGGCGTCGTCCAGCACGTTCACGGTCTTGACGGTCTTGGGGTCTACGCCGCAAGCCTTGAGCAGTTGGATGGCACGGCCCGAAAAACCGCACATGGGAAAGTTGGCGTTGCCTTTCATGAACAGGGTGATCTCGTTGCCTTTGACGAGTTCGTCGATGCGTTGTTGGGTGTCGCTCATGTTGTTGCTCCAAGTGGGGTCGGTGTCAGATGAAGTGAATTATGTCTCTGATTGAAAGTCTGCCATTTTTGCAGGGATGTTGCTGTCAATTCGGCATCACCGCGCCTGTACAGCGTTCGATGCCGCCCAGATCGCGGCGCGACTGAATCTGGACAAATCCGGTTTTGCGCAGCAGGTCCTGCACAGCGCGAGCTTGGTCCCAGCCGTGTTCCAGCAGCAGCCAGCCGCCCGGGGCCAGGCGGCTGGGGGCCTGGGCGATGATTTTGCGGATGTCATCAAGGCCATCGGCACCACTGGTCAGGGCACTCAGGGGCTCATGGGTCAGGGCGGTCAGGTGCGGGTCACCTTCGGCCACATAGGGCGGGTTGGAGACGATCAAATCAAACGGGCCAGGCACGGCATCCATCCAGTGGCTCAGCACGCAATGCACCGGCAAGTTCAGGCGCTGGGCGTTGGCGCTGGCCACGGCCAAGGCGTCGGCACTGGCGTCCACTGCCGTCACCTGTGCGGCAGGGCGCTGGTGCTGCAGGGCCAGGGCTACAGCGCCGCTGCCGGTGCCCAGGTCCAGCACGCGGACTGCTTGGCCTGCAGGCAGCAATTCCAGCGCCCATTCGACCAAGATTTCCGTGTCGGGGCGCGGGTCCAGTACGCGGGCGTCCACATGCAGGGTCAGACCAAAAAAATCCTTGTGTCCGGTGATGTAGGCCACAGGCGCGCCTTGCAGGCGGCGTTGCAGGGCTAGATCCCAGTTGTTTTGTTGGGCCTCGGTCAACAGATCCGTGTCGTGGGCCAGCAGCCAGGCACGGTCATGCAGCGGACGCGTCAGGGTGTGTAGCAAGAGCATTTGTGCGTCCACCCGGGCAAGGCCTTGCTTCAGGGCTTGTTGCATGCAATCGGCCACGCTGGGGCTGGCGTGCGTGGCCATCACGCAGTCGCCCCGATTTCAAGCGCTGCCAGCTGTTCAGCGGCCTCGTAGCTTTGCAGGGCACTGACCACGTCCTGCAAATCGCCCTCCATGATGGTGAGCAGCTTGTAAAGTGTGAGGTTGATACGGTGGTCGGTCAGGCGCCCTTGCGGGAAGTTGTAGGTTCGGATGCGGTCCGAGCGGTCGCCGCTGCCGATCAGGCTTTTGCGCTCGGCAGCGTCTTTGGCGGCACGTTCAGCACGGTCTTTTTCTTGAATGCGGGCAGTCAGCACTTTCAGAGCCTGGGCCTTGTTGCTGTGTTGGCTGCGGCCGTCCTGGCATTCGGCCACGATGCCGGTGGGCAAGTGGGTGATGCGCACGGCCGAGTCGGTCTTGTTGATGTGTTGCCCGCCTGCACCGCTGGCGCGGTAGGTGTCGATGCGCAAATCCGATGGGTTGATCTTGATGGCCTCGGCTTCGTCCGGTTCGGCCAGCACAGCCACGGTGCAGGCACTGGTGTGGATGCGGCCTTGCGTTTCGGTGGCGGGCACACGCTGGACCCGGTGGCCGCCTGATTCGAATTTGAGAGCGCCGTAAACCTGATCGCCCTCGATGCGCACCACGACTTCTTTGTAACCGCCCAGCTCACTCAACGATTCAGACACGATTTCGCAACGCCAGCCCTGGCTTTCGGCATAGCGCGTGTACATGCGCAGCAAGTCCCCCGCAAACAGGGCCGATTCGTCGCCCCCGGTGCCCGCACGGATTTCAACAAAGGCTGGCCGTGCGTCGTCCGGGTCTTTGGGCAGCAGCATGCGTTGCAGTTCGGCGTCTAGGAGTTGCAATTCCGCGCTGGCGCTGGCCGATTCTTCTTCGGCCATTTCACGCATATCCTCATCTGCCAGCATGGTTTGGGCTGCTGCCAGATCGGCGTTGCGCTGCTGAAATCGGGCAAAGCGGGAAGCCACGGCGCTGACCTCGGCATGCTCACGCGACAGCTTCAGGAACTGCGTCATGTCTGCCATGATGTCTTCACGGGACAGCAGAAAGTCCAGCTCGGTCAAGCGCAAAGCATATCGTTCGAGTTGTTGGATCAAAAAGGGTTTCATGCCGGCTGAATCTTGTGTGTCGGCGCTACTGCACCGACTTGAGGTCTGCATTGGCGCAGCAGCGCCGAGATGCGAGGCGATGTCGGATTTGAAGCGCCGACCAGTGACTCAATCGCTAACGTTCTTTGCGCAGAAAAACGCGTTGGACCGTTTGCATGCTTTGTTCCCGCAGTTCTGGCGGAGCGCCGCGCAGTTCGGCCAGAGCGCCGTGCAACATTTTTTGCGTCAACCCCTTGGACAAGGCTTCCATCACGGCGATCGGGTCGTCGCCCCGGGCCAGAAGTTTGCGGGCACGGGCCAGTTCAGCCTCGCGCCAAGAGTCGGCTTGGTTTTGCAGTTGCTGGATCAGGGGCACTGCGCACCGCTGGCCCATCCAGTTCATAAAGCTTTGCACGCCCGCATCGATGATGACCTCGGCCTCGGCCACGGCTGCCTGGCGGTGGGCTTGGCCGGTTTGCACCACGCTGGCCAAGTCGTCCACGGTGTAGAGGTAAACGTCTTCGAGTGACTTGACTTCGGGTTCGATGTCTCTGGGCACCGCCAAATCGACCATGAACATGGGGCGGTACTTGCGTTTTTTCAGGGCCCGCTCGACCGCGCCCAAGCCAATCAGGGGCAAGGTGCTGGCCGTGCAGCTGATGACGGCGTCAAATTCGTGCAGGCGTTCGGGCAGGTCGGCCAAGGGCATGACTTCGGCCCCAAAGCGGTGGGCCAGCAACTCGGCGCGGTCTAAGCTGCGGTTGGCAATGGTCATGCCTTTTGGCTGCTTGGCCGCAAAGTGAGTGGCCACCAACTCATTCATTTCGCCAGCGCCAACGAACAGGATGCGAATGTCTTTGAGGTCTTCAAACAGCTGGCTGGCCAGTCGCACCGAGGCGGCTGCCATGCTGATGGAGTGGGCGCCGATTTCGGTGGAGCTGCGCACCTCTTTGGCCACGGCGAAGCTGCGCTGGAAAAGTTGATTCAGCGTGCTGCCCAAGGCGCCGGCTTGCTCGGCTGCCCGCACGGCGTCCTTGAGTTGCCCCAAAATCTGGGCTTCACCCAGCACCATGGAATCCAGGCCACTGGCCACCCGAAATGCATGGCGAGCGGCTTCGTTGCCCTCCAGCAAATAGGTGTGGGCATGCAGTTCGGAAGCGCTGACGCCACCTGTTTGGGCCAGCCATCTGAGGGTGTCGTTGGTGGCAGCTTGGTCGGCAGCGCAATAAATTTCGGTGCGGTTGCAGGTCGAGAGAATGGCCGCTTCAGGCTCTTGTGCAATGCGGTTGGCCAGGTCACGGCGCAGGCCTTGCAGCGTGGGAACCAGTTTGTCCACGGCAAACGCAAACCGGCCACGCAGATCCAGCGGGGCGGTGGTGTGGTTCAAACCGAGGGTCCATACAGCCATGAAGTGAATTATAGGCTTGTTGTGTCAACTTTGCTTGACACAATCAAGACATTGGCACTTGACGTGGCTTTGGAGGCACAATTTGCCCCTTGGACGCACTGATCGGGTGCCTGCCGCCTAAAAAAGATGAGGTTTTATGACGTTGGGCTTGTTGGGGTTTCACCTGCTGGGCTTTGTTTTGCCCGCTTTGGCCATGGCGGTGTTCATGCCTTGGGCGGGCCGTTGGGTCATGGGCACCAGTGCCAAGCCGATCCGCCACAGGATGTGGGTGCATGCACTGTGCGGCGTCTGCGTGCTGCTGCTGGGTTTGTGGCTGTACGGACAAGATGGAAAAATGAGCACTTACATCGCCTTGGTGTTAGTGGCCGCGACGGTCGAATGGCTGATGCAACGGGGCTGGGTTGCCAAGTAAGACCGCTTGGCTGGGGCATGCACCGCTGGTTTCAAATGGGGCTGAACAGGTCCACCCGGTCGGTGATGATGCCGTCGGTGCCCAGTGCCAAAAGGTGCTGGGCAGCCCAGTCGTCGTTGACGGTGTAACTCAGGCACCGCATGCCTGCGCCGTGGACTTGGGTCACGGTGGCCGGGTCCCACAGGGCGTAGTTGGCGACCACGGCCACGCATCCGAGTTCTTGGGCTTTCTCAAACCAGCCGGTCCACAGTGTGTCAACCAGCAAGCCGCGAGGCAGTTCGGGCGCTGCTGCTTTTGCGGCTGCCAATGCATCGGGTTTGAATGACGTTAGCAGTGGCGGCACTTCCGCGCCATGCCACTGTTGCGCGGCCAGACGCGCCACGGCCTCGCCTGTGGCGGATTCGGTGCCCGGGGTGGGCTTGATCTCGATGTTCAGCAGGTGGCCGTTGGTCTGGCAAAACCGCGCCAGCGCCTCGAGCGTGGGCAGGGTCTCGCCTGCGTAGGTACGCGAATGCCAGCTGCCTGCATCCAACTGTGACAGGGCATGCCAGGGCAGGTCACCTCCGATGCCTTGGCCGTTGGTGGTCCGATCCAGCGTGGCGTCGTGCATCAGAAACACCACACCGTCGGCGCTGAGTTTGGCGTCGCACTCGAACATGCGGTAGCCGTGCGCCGCGCCCAGCCGGAAGGCGGCCAGGGTGTTTTCCGGGGCGAGCTTGCCTGCACCCCGGTGTGCAATCCAAAGCGGGTAAGGCCAAGCTGGCAGGGTGGTCTCGGCGTTGGCGGGTTTCATGCAGTGGTGATACGTTGGCCCGTTTTGGCGTCAAACCAGTGCAGTTTGTCAGCGCGGGGGGTGATGCAAAAGGACTCGCCAGTCGCTGGGGCAGGCAGGGATGCGTCCAGGCGCAGCGTCAGGCTTTCTTTGCCCAAACGGGCGTGCACCAAGCGCTCGGCCCCGAGCAGTTCCACCGTTTCCACCTGCAAAGGCCAGCCGCTGGGCGTGATGTCCATGTGCTCGGGGCGGATGCCCAGAATGCGGCCTGCGGGTGTGTCTGGGGCTTGTTCGAGCAGGTTCATCGGGGGTGAGCCAATGAAACTGGCCACAAAGGTGCTGGCGGGGCGGTTGTAGACCTCTTCGGGCGTGCCGAACTGTTCCATGTGGCCGCCGTTCATCACGATCATGCGCTGGGCGAGCGTCATGGCTTCGACCTGGTCGTGCGTGACAAACAGGCTGGTAATGCCCAATTCGCGGTGCAGTTTTTGAATCTCGAGCCGAGTCTGGGCGCGCAGCTTGGCGTCCAGATTCGACAGCGGCTCGTCAAACAAAAACACCTGTGGCTGGCGCACGATGGCGCGGCCCATGGCCACGCGCTGGCGCTGGCCACCCGACAGCTCGCGCGGCTTGCGCTGCAGAAGCTGGCTCAATTCGAGGATGCCTGCGGCTTTGTCCACCCGCGCCTTGATTTCGGCCACTGGCAATTTGGCGATTTTCAGACCGTAGGCCATGTTGTCGAACACGCTCATGTGCGGGTACAGGGCGTAGTTTTGAAACACCATGGCGATGTCGCGCTCTGCCGGCTCCAGGTCGTTGACGACCCGTTCACCAATTGAGATGGTGCCACCCGAGATGTCTTCGAGGCCCGCCACCATGCGAAGCAGGGTGGATTTGCCGCAGCCAGAAGGCCCAACGATGACGACAAATTCGCCGTGCGCGATCTCAGCGCTCAGGTCGTGGATGACGGTATTGGCTTTGTCGCCTGCACCGTAGGTTTTGAGGATGTGAGAGAGGGTAATGGAAGCCATGAGGAGGTATTTATTTTTCCGTATCAACCAGGCCCTTGACGAACCATTTTTGCATCAGGATCACGACCAGCGCCGGGGGCAGCATCGCCAAAATGGCGGTGGCCATGACCACGTTCCACTCGGTGTATGCCTCACCCGCGATCAGGCGCTTGATGCCCATGACCACCGGGTACATGTTTTCGTTGGTGGTTACCAAGAGGGGCCACAGGTATTGGTTCCAGCCATAAATGAACTGGATCACAAACAGGGCGGCGATCGAGGTGCGCGTGAGTGGCAGCAAGATGTCGATGAAAAAGCGCATTGGCCCCGCGCCGTCCATGCGCGCAGCTTCCACCAACTCGTCAGGCACCGTGAGGAAAAATTGCCGGAACAAAAAGGTGGCCGTGGCCGAGGCGATCAGTGGCACCGTCAGGCCCGCATAGCTGTTGAGCATGCCCAGGTTGGCCACCACTTCGTAAGTGGGGCCAATGCGCACCTCAACGGGCAGCATCAGGGTGACAAAAATCATCCAGAACACCAGATTGCGCAGCGGAAAGCGGAAGTAAACGATGGCAAAGGCCGACAACAAAGAGATGACGATCTTGCCAATGGCAATCACCAGGGCGCTGATCAGGCTGACCCACATCATGGGTGCTGCCGCCGGGAGGCGGCTGCCTGCGCTGGTTTCGCCGCCAAACAAGGCGGTTTTGTAGGTTTCCAGCGCATGGCTGCCAGGCCACATCGACATGGGCATCGATTGGGCGATCTCGGCAGCGCTTTGGGTTGAGGCGACAAAGGTCAGGTACAGCGGGAAGGCCACGATCACCACCCCGAGGATCAGCACCAGATGGGACAGGACCGTGAGGCCGGGGCGTTTTTCAATCATGGGGCGGGCTCAGTACTGGACTTTTTTCTCGACAAAACGGAATTGCACCACCGTTAGCGCCACCACGATCAGCATCAGGATGACCGACTGCGCGGCGGAGCCGCCCATGTCCAGGGCCTTGAAGCCGTCGTAATAGACCTTGTAAACCAAGATGGCCGTGTCCTTGCCGGGGCCGCCTTGTGTGGTGGCGTCGATGATGCCAAAGGTGTCAAAAAAGGCGTAGACCACGTTGATGACCAAGAGGAAAAACGTGGTGGGCGACAAGAGCGGGAACACGATGGTCCAAAAGCGGTGCCAAGGGCTGGCGCCATCGATGGCCGCCGCCTCAAGCAGGGATTTGGGGATGGACTGTAGCCCAGCCAAAAAGAACAAGAAGTTGTAGGAAATCTGCTTCCAGACCGCAGCCACCACGATCAAGGTCATGGCGTGGCCGGAGTCCAGCAAGTGGTTCCACTCAATGCCCACAGAGCGCAAATAAAAGGCGATGACGCCCATGGGCGAGGCAAACATGAACAGCCACAAAACCCCGGCCACCACCGGTGCCACGGCATAAGGCCAGATCAGCAAGGTTTTGTAGATTGCCGCACCCTTGAGCACGCGGTCGGCCATGACGGCCAGCAAGAGCGAAATGACCAGGCCGGAAACGGCCACCAGCAAAGAAAAAACAGCCGTGGTTTTGAAGGATTCCAGATAAGTGCTGTCAGCAAAAAGGCGCTCGAAGTTCTCCATGCCGACAAATTCGGTGCTGAGACCAAAAGCGTCCTGCGACAACACGCTTTGGTACAGGGCCTGACCGGCGGGCCAAAAAAAGAACACCAGCACGATGGTCATTTGCGGCGCTATGAGCAGCCAGGGTAACCATCTGGATTGGAATCGAACGCGTTTTTCCATGGGGGCTTAGTTTAGACAAGCTAAAAAGCTGAAAAGCAGGGGCCCAAGGCCCCTGCTTTCAAGACAGACGCTGGGCAGCAAGCGGCCCAGGAAAGGCTTACTTGTTGGCTTTTTGGAAGCGTTCGAGCTGCTCATTGCCACGCTTGACCGCGGCGTCCAGTGCTTCTTTGGGTTCTTTTTTACCGGCCCAGACCTGCTCGAGCTCTTCGTCGTTGATGGTGCGGATCTGCACAAAGTTACCCAAGCGGATGCCGCGCGACTTTTCAGTGGTCTTTCGGATCATTTGATCAACGGAGACGTCGGTGCCGGGGTTTTGCTTGTAAAAGCCCGATTTTTCGGTCATTTCAAACGAGGCAGGTGTCAAAGGCAGGTAGCCTGTGCGCTGGTGGCTGCGGGCATCGACTTCGGGCTTGGACAGGTGGGCGAAGAACTGGGCAACGCCCTTGTATTCCTCGGCTTTCTTGCCCGACATCACCCACAGGCTGGCGCCGCCAATCACGGTGTTTTGCGGCGAACCGGCCACATCGGGGTAGTAAGGCAAGGTGCTGATGCCGCTGGCGAACTTGGCGTTGCGCTTGATGTTGCCGTACAGCGCAGACGAGCCAGTGGTCATGGCGCATTCGCCAGATACAAAGGTGGCGTCAGCCGCGTTGCCCCGGCCCTTGTAGACAAACAAGCCGGTTTTGGACATGTTGGCCAGGTTTTCAATGTGGCGCACATGCAAGGGGCTGTTGAAGGTCAAGCGTGCATCCATGCCGCGCATGCCGTTGCCCTTGGAGGCAAACTCGGTGTTGTGCCAAGCCGAGAAGCTCTCGAGCTGTGTCCAGCTCACCCAGCTGGTGGTGAAGGGGCACTTGTGGCCCGAGGCCTTGAGCTTGGCAGCCGCCAGGGCCACTTCAGGCCAGGTTTTGGGTGGTTTTTCAGTGTCAAGTCCTGCGGCTTTGAAGGCATCTTTGTTGTAGTGGAAGACGGTGGTCGAGCTGTTGAAGGGGAAGCTCAGCATTTGGCCGTTGGGTGCGGTGTAGTAACCCGCCACCGCTTGCACGTAGTTTTTGGGTTCAAATTTGACGCCAGCGTCGGCCATCACTTTGCCCACAGGCACGATGGCGCCTTTGCTGGCCATCATGGTGGCGGTGCCCACTTCAAACACTTGCAGGATGTGCGGGGCGTTGCCCGCTCGGAAGGCTGCGATGGCCGCTGTCATGGACTCGTCGTAGCTGCCCTTGAACGTTGGCACAACTTTGTACTGTGTCTGGCTCGCATTGAAGTCTTTGGCGTGGTCGTTGACCCATTCGCCCAAAGCGCCGCCCATGGAGTGCCACCATTGGATTTCAGTTTGAGCTTGGGCAGTCAAGCCGGACAAACCAAGGGTGAGGGCCGTAAGGGTCAGTTTGAGTTTCATGCGAGCTCCTGAGGGTAAAACCAAAAATCAAAACGAAGGATGCGTTGACTTGTATTAGCGCTGATAAGTGTTGCTAAATCATTAAAACCGCATGACATTTTTGTGACAACCCGTACTTTCCATGATTTCAGACGCTTGGGTGACAGGTGCCCCCACCTTCTGCGCGTGATTGTTGCACTGCGGTAACATCCAACTTCAGCCGGTTTGACACTTTTCCGGGTCTGGCTGACAGCGTCTTCAGTGACGCATTTGATTGCGCCAAACCCATGAATGCACCCAATACGCTCCAACTTTTGATGCAAGCCGACGCCGATGCGCCGCGCTTGCGTGAGATCCCTTACAACTACACCAGCTTTTCAGACCGCGAAATCGTTCTCCGTTTGCTGGGCGAGTCGGCCTGGGATCTGCTGAATGAACTGCGCGGCGAGCGTCGCACGGGCCGCTCTGCGCGCATGTTGTATGAAGTGCTGGGCGACATATGGGTGGTCGAGCGCAACCCTTACCTGCAAGACGACTTGCTGGACAACCCGGCCCGCCGAAAATTGCTGGTGGAAGCCTTGCACCACCGTTTGTCCGAGGTGCAAAAGCGCCGCACGCCAGCGGCAGATGCCCAACGTGATGCCTTGGTGGTGCAGTTGCTGGACATGGCCACTCAGGCGGTGTCGCAGTTCAGTGAACGTTTCACCCGCATGGCCAAGCTGCGCAGCCAAGTGCAAAAAACCTTGGGTCGCCTCACAGCCAAAGACAACATCAAGTTCGATGGTCTCTCCCGCGTGAGCCATGTGACCGACGCGACCGACTGGCGCGTGGAATACCCCTTTGTGGTGCTGACGCCAGACTCCGAAGTCGAGATGGCCGGTTTGGTCAAAGGTTGTATCGATTTGGGCCTGACCATCGTCCCACGCGGCGGCGGCACCGGCTACACGGGCGGCGCGATTCCGCTGACCTGGAAGAGTGCGGTCATCAACACCGAAAAGCTCGAAGCCATGACCGAGGTCGAGATGGTCGACTTGCCCGGTATCGCGCACAAGATTCCCACCATTTATACAGAAGCCGGTGTGGTGACCCAGCGCGTGGCCGATGCGGCCGAGCGCGGCGGTTTTGTGTTCGCGGTGGACCCAACATCGGCCGAAGCCAGCTGCATTGGCGGCAACATCGCCATGAACGCCGGCGGTAAAAAGGCGGTGCTGTGGGGCACGGCGCTGGACAACTTGGCCAGCTGGCGCATGGTCACGCCTGATGCCGAATGGCTGGATGTGGTGCGCATGGACCACAACATGGGCAAGATCCATGACGCTGAAGTGGCCACTTTTGAGCTGCGTTACTTTAAGGCTGACGGCAAAACCCCTATCCGCACCGAAACCCTGGTGATTCCCGGCAAGACTTTCCGCAAGGAAGGCTTGGGCAAGGACGTGACCGACAAGTTCCTGAGCGGTCTGCCGGGCGTGCAAAAAGAAGGCTGCGACGGCCTGATCACCAGCGCCCGCTGGGTGATGCACCGCATGCCCACCCACACCCGCACGGTGTGCATGGAGTTTTTTGGCCATGCCCGCGAGGCGGTGCCCAGCATCGTCGAGATCAAAGACTTCATGTTCGCTGAGCAAAAGCGAACCGGTACCGTGATGGCGGGTCTGGAGCACTTGGACGACCGTTATTTGCGTGCGGTGGGTTATTCCACCAAGAGCAAGCGCGGTGGCTTTCCCAAAATGGTGTTGATCGGTGATATCGCCGGTGACAACGCCGACGACGTGGCCAAGGCCACGTCCGAGATCGTGCGCATTGCAAACTCGCGCAGCGGCGAAGGCTTCATTGCCATCAGCCCCGAGGCGCGCAAGAAATTCTGGCTCGACCGCAAGAAGACCGCGGCCATTTCGCGCCACACCAACGCCTTCAAGGTCAACGAAGACGTGGTCATTCCCCTGCCACGCATGGCCGAGTACACCGACGGCATCGAGCGCATCAACATTGAGCTGAGCTTGCGTAACAAACTCAAGCTGTGCCGCGAAATCGAAGCCTTTTTGGAGCGTGGCAACTTGCCCTTGGGCAAGCACGACGACGCCAACGAGATCGCCTCGGCGGAGCTGCTGGAAGACCGCGTGGCGCAAGCCTTGGCCGTCGTGCGTGAGGTTCAGGCGCAGTGGCAAGGTTGGCTGAACGATGTTGACTCGCTGTTTCCTCAGCTGCAAGAGCACAGCTTGCGCGCCAGCTGGAAAACGCAAATTCGCCCGGCTTTCCAGAACATCTTCTCGGGCTCGGCCTTTTTGCCGATCTTGAACGAGGTCACTGCCATCCACCAGCGCGTGCTCAAGGGCCGCGTGTGGGTGGCGCTGCACATGCACGCCGGTGACGGCAATGTGCACACCAACATCCCTGTCAACTCAGACAACTACGAGATGCTGCAAACCGCGCACGAAGCGGTGGCCCGCATCATGGTTCTGGCGCGAAGCCTGGACGGTGTGATCTCGGGCGAGCACGGCATTGGCATCACCAAACTGGAATTTTTGACCGACGCCGAGTTGGCCAACTTCACCGCCTACAAAACCAAAGTGGACCCCGAAGGTCGCTTCAACAAAGGCAAGCTGCTGCGCGGCGCAGCCCTGACGGGATTGGGTGACGATGTGCACGCCGCCGACCTGACTCACGCATATACCCCCAGCTTTGGCTTGATGGGTCATGAGTCGCTGATCATGCAGCAGTCGGACATTGGCGCGATCGCTGCCAGCGTGAAAGATTGCTTGCGCTGCGGCAAGTGCAAGCCGGTGTGCGCCACGCATGTACCGCGCGCCAATTTGCTCTACAGCCCACGCAACAAGATTCTGGCCACATCCTTGTTGGTCGAAGCCTTTTTGTACGAGGAACAAACCCGCCGTGGTATCTCGATCAAGCACTGGCAAGAGTTTGAAGACGTGGCCGACCACTGCACCGTCTGCCACAAGTGCCTGACGCCTTGCCCGGTGAACATCGACTTTGGCGATGTGTCCATGAACATGCGCAACCTGCTGCGCAAGATGGGTCAAAAGAGCTTCCGTCCTGGCAATGCGGCGGCCATGTTCATGCTCAACGCCACCAACCCCGAGACCATCAAGTTGGCGCGTGCCGCCATGGTGGGCGTGGGTATGAAGGCGCAACGTTTTGTGGCCGGTTTGCTCAAGGGCGTGGCCCGCAAGCAGACCAGTGCACCGCCAGCCAGCGTGGGCACGGCGCCCATCAAAGAGCAGGTGATTCACTTCATCAACAAAAAAATGCCGGGCAACTTGCCCAAAAAGACGGCCCGGGCTTTGCTGGACATCGAAGACAACGACTACGTGCCCATCATCCGGAACCCGAAAGCCACCACGTCTGAATCGGAAGCGGTGTTTTACTTCCCCGGTTGCGGTTCCGAGCGCCTGTTCAGTCAGGTGGGCTTGGCCACCCAGGCCATGCTTTGGCATGTGGGCGTGCAAACGGTGTTGCCACCGGGCTATTTGTGCTGCGGCTACCCGCAAAAGGGTTCGGGTCAGTTCGACAAGGCCGAGAAAATCATCACCGACAACCGCGTGCTGTTCCACCGCGTGGCCAACACGCTCAACTACCTGGACATCAAGACCGTGGTGGTCAGCTGTGGCACTTGTTATGACCAACTCCAGGGCTACCAGTTCGACAAGATCTTCCCCGGCTGCCGCATCATCGACATCCACGAGTTCTTGCTGGAAAAAGGCATGAAGCTGGGCGCGGGCGGCGCTTATCTGTACCACGACCCTTGCCACAGCCCCATGAAGCAGCAAGAACCCATGAAGACCGTCAAGGCCTTGATGGGCGACAACGTGCTGGAAAGCAAACGCTGCTGCGGCGAGTCGGGCACCTTGGGCGTGACGCGCCCCGACATTTCTACCCAGGTGCGCTTTCGCAAGGAAGAAGAACTGCTCAAGGGCGAAGCTGCTTTGCGCAGCAGTGGCGCGCTGGCCCCTCAGGCCAACGTGAAAATTCTGACCAGTTGCCCCAGCTGCCTGCAAGGTTTGTCACGCTTTGGCGACGACATGAAAAACGGCCTGTTGGAAGCCGACTACATCGTGGTCGAGATGGCCAAGCACATCCTGGGCGAGGAGTGGTTGCCCGAATACGTGAGCGCTGCCAATGCGGGCGGCATTGAGCGCGTGCTGGTGTAAGCCCAGCGCGCATCCCGACAGCAAGATATCGAAAGCAAAAGATGGCCGGATTGAAAAAAGACATGCCCCACCCCGAGTCGCTGACCCTGCATGGTCAGACCCGGGTGCTGGAGATCGGGTTTTCAGACGGGGCGCAGTTCCGCATCCCGTTTGAGCTCATGCGTGTGTATTCGCCTTCTGCCGAGGTGCAAGGCCATGGCCCCGGTCAAGAAGTGCTGCAAACCGGCAAACGCGAGGTTGGCATTGCTGAAATTGAGCCTGTGGGCAATTACGCCGTGAAACCTACCTTCACGGATGGGCATGAGTCGGGGCTGTTCACTTGGGAGTACCTTTACTTTTTGGGCGACCAAGAAGCGGCCCTTTGGAAACAGTACGAGG
>JBIKKE010000236.1:0-4342 GCA_044360575.1 Limnohabitans sp.
CTGGCTTTGGTGTTGTTCACATTGTCCAGATACATGAGCATGGCGGGGTGAACGGTGACCGCCCGAAGCAGATCGGTGAAGCGCGTGTGCAGGGCTCCATCAATGGCACCAAACACATAAGACTGCAACACCGCCCCCACATGAGATTTTTGGCTAAACACATTGAAATGGTTGAACCAAAACCATATTTGCCATGCGCGGTCAGCCGTGGGGCTGTTGACCAAATTCGAAGTCAGGTCTCTGCGCGTTTGATCGACCATGGTCTCGCGCAATTTTCGCAAGGCCATATTGGCCTGCACACGCTCGGCCTGGTCTTTGACTTGACGTGAGGCCAGAAAATCAACCCAATATTGTGTCATTGTGCCAGTCCTTCAATAGGATCCTAGTTTGAGGCGACCTGAAACACCATGTCAGTGGATAAATCGTACCAATGCAATTTATCAGATCAATGTCTTTATTCCTGCCGAGATCAAAACAAAAGCCAACGCCAACTGAATCCAGCGGCCAGAAATTCGGCGGGCCAGCAAGCTTCCTGCAATGATGGCAGGAATAGACCCTGACAAAAGACTCGCCAGCATCAACCAGTCGACCATGCCTGCAAAGAGATAGCCAACACCAGCCACCGCTGCAAGGGGAATGGCATGCACAAGGTCGGTGGCCACCAAGCGGTGTGGAGTCATGCGCAATGGGTATAGGTACAGCAACATGACACTTCCTAATGCACCAGCACCGACAGAAGTCAGTGCAACACACAGTCCCAAGAGAGCACCCCCCAAGACCGTTAAACCAGGCTGAAAATGTTTGAACTTGGCAGGATCTTCGATTCGGCGACCTTTTGCCATCTGAGCCAACTTGGGGGCCAGAATAAGCCCCAAAGCGGTGATTAAGATCACGACACCAATCGCCTTGGTGAGCCACTCGACCTTGATTTGCGCGTGACCAAAACTCACCAAAATCACCACCACAAAGGCCATGGGCAAACTGCCCGCCCACAAGCGCTTGACCACCTGCCAATCCACTTGTCCCGTGTCATTGTGAAGGCGCGCACCGACCAATTTGGTCACTGCGGCAAACCATAAATCAGTGGCAATGGCGGTTGCAGGTGAAACGCCAAAGAATAAAAGCAAAATGGGCGTCATCAGAGCACCCGCCCCAACGCCTGTTAACCCCACCACAAAACCGGTCAAAGCACCTGCTACTGCATACGCAAAGTCAATCATGTCGCCCGATTCAATTGGGTGAACGAAACCGATGCGGCTATGAACCCAGGATTGAGCACATCTGGTTTGCCGTATTGAAGCCGTGCGCCATGGATGTCATAAACATGGCCGCCCGCACCCTCAACGACCGCCTGCGCGGCAGCCGTGTCCCACTCGCAGGTGGGCGCAAGGCGCGGGTATACATCGGCGCTTCCCTCGGCAATACGGCATAACTTCAAAGAACTGCCGGCCTGAATCAACTCAACAGAACCGAGTTTGTCAATGAATGCCAAGGTCTCGGCATTGAGATGGCTTTTGCTGGCCACCACCCGAACCGCTTTTCCAGACGCGACTGGCGCTGAGACGGTCATCGAAACGTTGCTTGCCTCCGCCCGACGAAAACTGCCAAACGCTTTGCCGCCCCAAAACAATTGGCGCAGGACCGGGGCATAAACCACCCCCCATATGGGCTCGCCATCTTCAATCAGGGCGATGTTGACCGTGAATTCGCCGTTGCGGGCTAAAAATTCTTTGGTGCCATCCAGCGGGTCTATCAACCAAAAACGCCCTTGAGGCGTGCGATGGGCAAGCGATGCGCTGTCTTCTTCGGAGACCACGGGGATGTCTGGCGTCCAAAGTGCCAGGCTATCCACAATGAGGTGGTGCGAAGCCAGATCGGCCAAAGTCAGTGGACTGTCATCCGACTTGTGGACCACCAGAACATTCTCATCGTCGCTGCCTGTGTAAATGCGCAGGATGGCCGCACCAGCATCGACGGCAAGCTGACAAATTTTGGGTGAGAGTTCAAGCCAATCGAGCTGTCGCATTTTGTGGTTGCACATCATTTATTTGATTTTAAGATATCACTTTGGTGATATTTCAAATAAACTTGATAAATATGCAAAATACGCCAAAAAGCAACAGCCATGACCTCTTCGGTCTCGACACGCCCAAAGTCTGGGATTCCGATGGTGCATTCCAGCAAATGCAAACATTGGGCAAGGCAGACACCAAGCGCACTGCCGAACGCCGTTTACAAGAGCTCCAAATCTTGCCTGTTGAGCTGACCGAACAAAATTTACAGGACGAGTTGGGTCGGGCAGCCAACCCATTGCTGTTAAACTGGGCCATGGACAAAGCGCGCAGTCAGCGCAAACTGGTGCTGTTCGTTCAACTCTTTCCACTTCCCAATGGTCATGTGTGCCTGCATGCCAACGATGCCAGAGGTGCGCGCTACTGGTTGCCCTTGGTCGACACAGATCACGGCTTCGGTTCTGCGCAAATGCTCGAAGGCTTGAAACAACTCCAGCAACACATCGGCAAAGACATGGCTGTTTTCCCCCATGGTGAGTTGGTGGGCTTGTTGCGCGATATCCGATCTCTGGACCATGTGACCCTGACCCCATCGGCTTATCCACCCAAATTGGAGCTCCCCACCAGCAGCCTGCAGCGGTCAGCGACCACACCGCACCTCCAGCGGCTGGAGGCCGAGAGCATCCACATCATCCGCGAAGCAGTCGCCGAGGCAGAAAACCCGGTCATGTTGTATTCGGTGGGCAAAGACAGCTCGGTCATGCTGCACTTGGCTCGCAAGGCGTTCTATCCAGCACCGCCTCCTTTTACGCTGATGCACATCGACACGCGTTGGAAATTTCAGGAGATGTACCTTTTTCGTAACCACATGGCGCAAATCAGCGGCATGGAACTCTTGGTTCACATCAACCCTGAGGCCATTGAAAAGGACATCAACCCCTTCGACCATGGCTCGGCCATGCACACAGACATCACCAAGACCGAAGGGCTCAAACAAGCGCTGGACAAATACAAGTTCGACATCGTGTTTGGTGGCGCACGCCGCGATGAGGAAAAGTCCCGCGCCAAGGAGAGAATCTTTTCGTTCCGAACGCAAACCCACCGCTGGGACCCCAAACAACAGCGCCCCGAAGTCTGGAATCTTTTCAACACCCAAAAGAACAAGGGCGAAAGCATGCGGGTGTTCCCACTCTCCAACTGGACCGAGTTGGACATCTGGCAATACATTCACCAAGAGAACATTCCCGTCGTGCCCCTTTACTTTGCCAAGGCCAGGCCTGTGGTCGTGCGAAATGGCATGATTTTGATGGTCGACGATGGCCGCTTTCGGCTGCTGCCCGGTGAAGAAATCGTCGAAAAGGTGGTGCGCTTTCGCACATTGGGCTGTTACCCGCTCACTGGCGCCTTTGAGTCTTCGGCCACCAATTTGCCCGAGATCATTCTCGAACTGATCAACGCACGCAGTTCTGAGCGCCAAGGCCGCGCCATCGACAGCGATGCCTCCGCCAGCATGGAAAAGAAAAAACAAGAGGGGTACTTTTGATGGCCTGCACCACAAGCACCAAAACCTTGGCTTCTCGCGGCAATGCCAAAAAGTCTTCAGCCAAGCCAAACGCAGATCGCCCCACCACCATCGAAGCATTCTTGGCCGAACAACAAGGCCAAGACCTGCTGTGGCAGTGTGGACGATGGCAAAAGCACCCTGATTGGGCGACTGCTTTGGGATGCCCAACAATTGTTTGACGATCAGTTGGCTGCACTGCAAATCGAGTCCAAAAAATATGGCACCCAAGGCCAAGACATCGACTTTGCCTTGTTGGTCGATGGCCTGGCCGCTGAGCGCGAACAAGGCATCACCATTGACGTGGCCTACCGCTTCTTTGCCACCTCAAAGCGCAAATTCATCGTGGCGGACACCCCCGGTCATGAGCAATACACCCGCAACATGGTGACCGGTGCCTCGACCGCAGATGCCGCCATTTTGCTGGTGGACGCCAGAGCAGGGCTGCTCACCCAGACCCGCCGCCACGCGGTGTTGTGCTCACTCATGGGCATCCGCCATGTGGCCTTGGCCATCAACAAAATGGATTTGATCGGCTTCAATGCCCAAACCTTCCGTGATATCAAAGAAGCCTTTGAGGTGTTTGCCGTCTCTCTGGGTTTCAAATCCATCACGGCCATTCCGATCAGCGCGCTCAAGGGCGACAACATCACCCAAAGGACCGTCAACACCGCGTGGTACCAAGGCCCCACATTGATGGGCTACTTGGAGACCGTCGAAACCAAGGCGCAAGAAAGCGAGCGCATGGTGTTCCCGGTGCAATGGGTGA
>JBIKKE010000184.1:0-5924 GCA_044360575.1 Limnohabitans sp.
GACAACAGCCATTCCACTGATCAAAACAGGCAAAGTCAAGGCGCTGGGTATTTCGGGTGCACAGCGTATTCCCAATTTGCCAGACGTGCCGACCATGACCGAATTTGATGCCAACCTCGATGTCAACGGCGTCATCGGAAGCTCTTGGCACGGTATTTTTGCCCCTACGGGTACGCCCAACGATGTGATCGCCAAGCTCAATGCTGAAATCGTAAAGATTGTCAAAACGCCCGAAATCCAAGGGCGCATGTTGGACTTGGGCCTCACCCCCACCGGCACGACCTCAGCCGCTTTGGACGCTGTGGCCAACTCCGACTACGCCTTTTGGAACAAAGTGGTCAACGACCTGAACATCAAAGTGGATTGAAGGCGTCAATTGATTGTTCTGCGTTCAACCGCCTTTTACCCAAAGGTCAATTTGACTGCCGGGCTCGGCTCATGACACAACTTGCTGCAAAAGCACGAAAGAAACAACCCAGTCTGCCCATCCGACGCATCGGCGTCTTGGGCGTGGGAATCATGGGATTGGCCATGGCCAGCAACTTGGTCAAAGCCGGCTTTGAAGTGTCCGGCTATGACCCCAATCCCAAAGCGCTCAAGCGTCTGAAGGCTGCAGGCGGCAAACCACAGCCCAATACCGCTGCGATGGCTTCTGAAGTGGACGTGATCATTTGCGCTTTACCCGGACCGCAGGCATTGCACGATGCAGTCCAACACATCGCGGCCAGTGGCAACCGTCAACTGGTCGTGATGGAAACCAGCACGCTGGATATTCAAGACAAAAAAGCGGCGCGTGATGTCTTGAAATCCCACTCGATGGTGATGCTCGACTGCCCTTTATCAGGCACAGGGGCTCAAGCTGCGGTCAAAGACCTCACGGTCTATGCCAGCGGACCACGTTCGGCCATAAGACGATTGGCGCCGGTTTTTGAGGGCTTTGCCAAAAACTGCTTCGATCTGGGGCCTTTTGGCAACGGCATGAAGATGAAGCTGATGGCCAATTTGTTGGTGGCCATCCACAACGTTGCCGCGGCTGAAGCCCTTTTGTTGGGGCAACGTTGGGGGATATCACCCTCACGGGCCGTTAAAGTTCTTAGCGACGGCGCGGGTGGTTCTAGGATGCTGCAGATCAGAGGCCCCCTGATGGAGGATGCTGGCTGGACCACCCCCACCATGAAAGTGGCCATTTGGCAAAAAGACATGGCCCTGATTGCTGCAGCATTGGCTGAAGCGCAAGTGCCAGCACCTGCATTTGCAGCGACTGTTCCGGTCTACAACGCGGCCATGGCTTTGGGGCACGGCGAACACGACACAGCCTCGGTTTTCAACGTCTTGTCGAGAATGTCGTCTTTAACATCAAAGTAACCAAAAACCCAGCGTCTGAGCGCAACGCCTCACAGCGCTCAGACCCTGGTGTCAGGCGTGGCCTGAAACTACGGGTAGTTCTCAGCAGGTGAAGTTTTTACCCTGCAACCAAACCAACAGATTGGATTCCGGAGACGCAAATCTGCTCGTCTTCATCGCCTGTGCCGCCACTGGCCCCGGCCGCACCCAGAATTTGACCGCTGGCATCCTTGATCAGAACCGCGCCAGGTTGCGCTAAAAACTTGCCTTCTGCCGTAGCGGCCAATGCAATAAAAAAGTTAGGGTTGTCTTTGGCGCGCTCAGCCAAAGCACGGCTGGATGCGCCCATGCCCACAGCCCCCCAAGCCTTACCTCTTGCAATGTCAAAACGGAACATGCTGGCGCCGTCTTCTCGGACAAAAGCCATCAACTGTCCTGATGCATCAAGAACCACAACACCCATCGGTTTGAACTGGGCCGACCGCGCAGCGCTGAGCGCGCCTTGACATATTTTGAGTGCTTGTTCAGAGGTCAATGAATTCACGGTGATTCCTAGTTGAAGAATTTTGAAGCTAACCAGCGTACCAGAACGCACCATGAAGCTTGTCTTGTGTTTGACAAGCATGGATGCGCATCAGCCCCTAGCGACAAGCTGCCACTGCATTCAACCCATTCAGATAGGACCTTGTTGATCTGCAGGCCTTAAGTTGGTCGCACACAAAGGTGCTTGGCGCACAAGCAACAGTCTCGATTTTGCGTTCTGATATCGCTCAAAAATGCTTGATCAGTCTCTTGAAAAATTCATATGATGGCCAAATCACCTGATTAAAAAAAGCATTTTTTTGCTGGATGAGAGGCAATTCATGAATCAAAAAACCATTCCTCAACAGCGCGTTGCCGTGGTGACCGGTGGCGCCATGGGCATCGGTGCGGAGGTTTGCGCGCACCTCGCTGCAGCAGGACATTTTGTTTTGGTGGCCGATCAAAATGTGCAAGAGGCCACCGCAACTGCACATCACTTGACAGAGCTTGGCGGCAAAGCCATAGCTGTGAGTCTTGATGTGGGATCTTCAGAGTCCATTGCCCAAACCTTCTCGATGATTGGCAATGACTTTGGCCGCTGCGATATCTTGGTTAACTGTGCCGGCATTGCCAAAGTTTTTCCTTTTATAGACTTCCCACTGGATAACTTTGTCGCCACGATGAATGTCAATGTCACAGGGACACTGCTGTGCTCACAGGCCGCAGCACGGCTCATGCTGCCCAAGCAATGGGGCCGGATCGTCAACATCGCGTCCGTGGCAGGCATCAGAGCGGTGGGTTCCGGGCGAACAGCCTACGGAACATCCAAAGCAGCCGTCATCGCTTTAACGCGACAAATGGCCGTTGAATTGGCTGAGCATGGCA
This sequence comes from Limnohabitans sp., assembly GCA_044360575.1. Taxonomy (GTDB): domain Bacteria; phylum Pseudomonadota; class Gammaproteobacteria; order Burkholderiales; family Burkholderiaceae_C; genus Limnohabitans_A. The sequence goes on from JBIKKE010000184.1 coordinate 2,752, forward strand.
TCACAGCCAACGCCGTCGCGCCAGGGCCAGTAGACACACCCATGACCCGCACATTGCACAACGATCGATTCCGCGAGGAATACACCAAAGCCATCCCAATGAACCGTTACGGCGCCACCACAGAAATTGCCGCCGCAGTCATGTACCTTGTGTCTGAAGCTGCGGCTTACACCTCAGGGGTTGTATTGCCGGTAGATGGTGGTTTTCTGGCCTCCGGCGCAAGAAGCCTTTGATCTTGACAAAACACATTGAAAGAAAAAATGGTACCAGCCCTTCAATTCGTGGACACATCCTTGCTGCGCATAGGCTATGAGGAGTGGAATCCAGATGCATCCCGAACAGTGGTCTTGCTGCACGGCTGGCCAGACAGCACACGCACTTGGGCCGCCATTGCACCGGGCTTGGCAGCGGCTGGTTGGCGCGTGCTGGTTCCTGCACTGCGCGGTTTTTTGCCAACTCGGTTTTTAAGTGACGATGCGCCACGCACCGGTCAACTGGCCTCTCTGGGCTGCGACTTGCTTGAGTTTATTGACGCACTTGGCCTCAAAAAACCCGCACTGGTCGGCCACGATTGGGGCGCACGCGCAGTGGCCATTGCCTGTGGCCTGCGGCCTGGTGTTGCCAGCCATTTGGTCATGTTGTCCGTAGCCTATGGCACCAACGATCCTAAGCAGACCTTGAGCATTTTGCAGGCCCGCAATTATTGGTACCACTGGTTTATGGCGACGCCTCGGGGCCAGCAAACTGTGCGTGAAGACGGGCGCAATTTTGCCCAAACCATGTGGGACACCTGGTCTCCAACGGGGTGGTATTCGCAAGAAGAATTTTTGGCCACAGCGCAGGCCTTTGACAACGCCGATTGGGCAGATATCACGCTGCACTCCTACTGCCACCGATGGGGGCATGCGCCAGCAGATCCACGCTATGCAAGCGAAGAATTGTTACTCAATCCGGCGCCTGTTCTGGACGTTCCCACTTTGCTGCTGCACGGCGATGCAGATGGTGTCAACCATCCCAGCAGCAGTTTGGGCAAAGAAAAGTTTTTTCGCGGTATGTACCAGCGCGTTTTGATTGCCGATGCGGGACACTTTCCGCAGCGTGAAAAGCCGACCGAAGTGCTCGCATCTTTATTGAGTTTTTTTAATCAGACAAGTCAAACGCAGCCATGAGCGCGTGTGACGGGGATTTCATCCCCCCAAAAAAAGCCCACAGCCATGCACACTGAACTTGTGAAGAGGCCGTTACCGGGCACCCAAAGATTGCATCACCTTGGCGATACAGTCATTGGTTTTGGCAGCGTCAATCCACCTCATGATGCAAACCAATTCCAGCATGGGATCAACCCATGTGATGGACGAACCCGCACCAATGGCAAACCATGAACTTCGTGGTGCATCTTTGAACAGCGCCCCATCCTTGTTCAGCCAAATGAGGTAGCCATAATAGGGCGCTACATCACAAGGCTGCTGCATCATTTGAAGCCATTGCTTTGACAAAATTTGTTGGCCATTGAACTGCCCTTGTCCCATCAGCATCAGGCCAATGCGCGCCTGGTCCATGGCCGAGATGGAAATCCCACCACCCCAATGGCTGCCACCCGGCACCGACATCATGCGCTGACCATTGACTTGGGTTAGACCTTGCTCGTAACCCACCCATTGAAACGCATCTGAACATCCCAGAGGTTTTCTGAAAAATTCTTCAAACACTTCAGGCAAGGGTCTCTTGAACAGATGGAGCAAGGCCAAAGACAATTGATTGATGCGAACGTCGTTGTATTCAAACTTGGTGCCCGGTTCGCCCAGGGGTCTGGCGTCTCCCTTAACGCCTTCTGCTTGTCCGGTTTGGTAGGCCAGCCAACGGTAACGGTCAACTTGTTCCGGTATCCCTAGGCAAGTCCCCTCCCATTCGCTGGTTTGCTGCAATAAATGGTGCCAGGTGATGCGCGACAAACGATCGCCCTCAAAACCAATACCCGGACATTGTTGAACAACCGGGGTATGAACATCTTTCAAAAGCCCTTGGTCAAATGCCAGGCCTGCCAGAAGGGCCAAGTAAGTTTTGGCAACGCTGAACGTCAGGTCTGCCTTGTGAGGCTCCCCCCATTCGGCCAACATCTGGTTTTTGTGAAACAAAACACCCGAAACAGGGCCACGCCCATGGATCGGACCGTACAAGCGGTTGTAGGGAGGGGGATCCATGTCGTGAATGCCCCAAGGCGGCGATGTGTCGCGCGACCAAGGAGTTTCACAAGATTGGATGAATGCGATGGTCTCGTTTAAGGAATGGTTCATTTTGACAATCGAAAAAGGCTGGCCCGCTGATGTTGCAGATGAAGAACTATGCACAGATTCATCATCATGGGTTGTGTTCAATTTGACGTTCACTCAGGCGACTCCCCACGAGACACGCTCATGGCTTATGAACGGATAAACCCCATGCGTAACGACTTATTTACAAAATAAATAGTCAGATTTTTGTGACATTGATCTAATATTCACCTGAGATCAGGTCAACCACCAATCCAGGTGGTCCTCATCAAGGAGATTGCCTTGAACATTTACATCTATCTGTTCCTCTTGTTTGGCCTTGTTTTCGGCCTCTCAACGTTCTCTTATATGCACCTCTTCAGCGAGGGGCCACACAAGGCTGATTCGCCAGAAGATGGCTCCACTTTGGGCGGTCGTGTTTTGTGGGCCATGGTCTGCACTTTCTTGTGGCCAATCATGATCCTCACGGGTCTCAACTCAGCCAGGATATTGGCCAAGCGCAAACGGCAGACGGTCGGGGCGAACCATTGAGCCACGGCGCCGCTGTTGCCGCCGCCGCCAAATTGACCTTCCATGTTGAGGACTCAATCAGCGTAGCCTGGGTTCACGCGATCCAGGATGCGCATATTGGCTTCGAAATAAAGTCTCTCGCGGTCGCCTCGGGGGTGGCGGTCATTGCCTGAAGGTTGAAGGACTCGTTGAATGACATCGTCACTCAAGATGTTCAAGGCCTTGCCCGTGCTCATGGCCAAGACTTGGGTTTGACAAGCTTTTTCAAGTTTATACAAGCGGCGATAAGCCTGAGCCACCGTATCGCCAATGGTCACAACGCCATGGTTTTTCATGAACAAAACGGTCTTGTCACCCATCAACGCAGCCAGACGTTCACCTTCTTCTAAAGAC
>JBIKKE010000185.1:0-5843 GCA_044360575.1 Limnohabitans sp.
CGAAGCCGACCGCGTCTTCACCATGCTCATGGGCGACGAGGTCGAGCCACGCCGCCACTTCATCGAGAGCAACGCGCTGCGTGCGGGAAACATCGACATTTGAGTCGGTGAGCTGCTGAAGCCCCGCCAGCAACGGCCACAGAGCCGGGTGGGCTTCAGTTTTTGGTCAGGGAGGCCAGAGACCATGTTTTCATTGAGTGGCCCCGCTGTGGGCACAGCCAAAAGAAAAAGCCCGCACAAGGCGGGCTTTTCAGACTTCATCTGTCCTCGGGGGGAGCTTTCGCCAACGTGTCCCAAGGCTAGTATGACAATTTTAGCTGCCTGAGGCCATGAAGTCAATCGCCACACCCAGTAGCGACGAGGCACTAGCCATCAAGTCGACACTGTCCACCCCAAGGATCGAAACCTATGAGGCGGCCACAGCGGATGATCCAAACCTTTCACGTGCACTGGCTCTTTATGCGTGGAATGCTCAAGTGTCGGCAGCCATGCTGGCACCGTTGCACATTTGCGAAGTCAGCATCCGCAATGCAATTTCTGAAGCTATTGCTGCAGCCCACGGCCCGAAATGGCCATGGAGTGCAGGCTTTGTCCGTAGCCTGCCGAATCCAGTGGTCGGGTACAACGCTCGCTCTGACCTGCTGTCCACCAGGATTAACAAAACTACAACAGGTCAGGTCATTGCTGACTTGAAGTTTGTGTTCTGGCAAACCATGGTCACCAGTCGCTTCGACGCCAGGTTGTGGGCGCATCACCTTCGCACAGTGCTGCCTCATGCTGATGACAACAAGACCACCGCACAAATTCGTTCCATGATCTATGCAGAGCTTGAGCAAATCAGGAAGTTACGCAACAGGATTGCGCACCATGAACCAATTTTCCAACGCAACCTTGCAACTGATTTTCAGAAAATTCATGAACTGATCGCTGTCCGTTGTCCCATAACAGCCGCATGGATACTGCAAAACCAAGGGGCACAGGCGCTGATCTCAAACAAACCGGGTTGAAGTGCAAGCATGCTCATGGGCGACGAGGTCGAACCACGCCGTCACTTCATTGAGAGCAACGCGCTGCGGGCGGGGAACATCGATATTTGAGCCTCAAAGCACCGTCTTGCGCACCGCGTGTTCCCACAGCGCCATTTGTTCGGTGGCGAAGTCTGGCAGGCGTTGCGGGGTGAAGCGGCGTTCTGCGCGCCACAGCGCACTCAGCTCGTCGGTGCTGGCAAACACACCGGTCGACAGGCCCGCCAAATAGGCCGCGCCCAATGCGGTGGTCTCGGTCACTTCGGGGCGCACCACATCCAGCCCCAGCAAGTCGGCCTGAAACTGCATGAGCAAATTGTTCACGCACGCGCCACCGTCCACACGCAGCTCTTGCACCGGGGCCACGCCCACCTGCGCCAAATCGCGGCCCATGGCTTGCAGCAAAGCCGCGCTTTGAAAGGCGATGCTCTCCAGGGCCGCACGCGCAATGTGCGCCACAGTGCTGCCCCGCGTCAGTCCCGTGATCGAGCCGCGTGCATCCGGTCGCCAATAGGGCGCACCCAGCCCCGTGAAGGCGGGCACCACCATCACGCCACCCGAGTCGGGCACGCTTTCGGCCAAGGCCTGCACCTCGCTGCTGTGGCGAATGGCGCCCAGGCCATCGCGCAGCCACTGCACCACGGCACCGCCCACAAACACGCTGCCTTCCAAAGCAAACTGCGGCGCGCTCTTTGGCTGCGTTACCACTTCCGCTGCGCTGGTGGTGATCAAACCGTTTTGCGAATGCATGGCCGTGTGGCCGGTGTGCATCAGCATGAAGCAGCCGGTGCCATAGGTGTTCTTGGCCATGCCCGCGCCAAAACAAGCTTGGCCAAACAAAGCGCTTTGTTGGTCGCCCGCCACCCCACCGATCGTGATGGCATGGCCCAGCAGCTCGGGGCGCACCTGGCCAAACACCGAGCTAGAGGCTTGCACCGTGGGCATCATGGCCAGCGGAATGCGCAATGCCGCCAGCAACTCGGTGTCCCATTGGTGGGTGTGGATGTTGAACAGCAACGTGCGCGAAGCGTTGCTCACATCGGTGGCATGCACCGCGCCACCGCTCAGCAGCCACATCAGCCAGCTGTCCACCGTGCCAAACAGCAGTTCGCCACGCTCGGCTTGTGCGCGGGCGTTGGGCACGTTGTCCAAAATCCATTGCAGTTTGGTGCCTGAAAAATACGCGTCTACCAGCAAACCGGTTTTGGCCTGGATGGTGTCCTCCAACCCTTGTTCGCGCAGGGCCGCGCAAGCAGGCTCGGTGCGACGGTCTTGCCACACGATGGCGTTGTGAATCGGCTCGCCCGTGCCTTTGTGCCACACCACCGTGGTTTCGCGTTGGTTGGTGATGCCCACCGCCGACACTTGGCGTGCGCTGATGCCGCTCTTGGCCAGCGCCTCAATGGCGGTGGCCAGCTGGGTTTGCCAAATTTGCCACGGGTCGTGCTCCACCCAGCCGGGCTGGGGGTAGATCTGCGTGATCTCTTGCTGCGCCATGGCCATGATCTGGCCCTGTGCGTTGAACACGATGCTGCGCGAACTGGAAGTGCCTTGGTCGAGGGCGAGAAGGTAAGTCATGGGCGTATCGAACCATAATCAGTGGGATCAAGCCACTTTAATCCATGCAGACCTCACCCCCAGTTGCACCACCCCTGCCCACCCGCCGTGCGGACCTGGTGGCGCAGTTGCAGGCCGACACCGTTTATGACCTGGCCATCGTGGGCGGTGGCGCCACGGGCTTGGGTTTGGCCTTGGACGCCGCCTCGCGCGGATACCGCGTGGTGTTGGTGGAATCAGACGACTTTGCCAAAGGCACCTCGTCACGGTCGACCAAATTGGTGCACGGCGGCGTGCGCTATCTGGCCCAAGGCAAGCTCGACTTGGTGCGCGAGGCCCTGCACGAACGCAGCACCTTGCTGCGCAACGCCCCGCACCTGGCCCAAGCCCTGCCCTTTGTCATGCCCACCTATGCCTGGTGGGAAAAGCCGTTTTACGGTATCGGCCTGAAGTTGTACGACGCCTTGGCGGGCGCATCTGGCTTGGGGCGCACCGAGTTTTTGTCGCGCCAAGACACGCTGGCCAGCTTGCCAACGGTGCAAGCTGCGGGATTGCTCGGCGGCGTGAAATATTGGGACGGGCAGTTCAACGATGCCAAGCTGGCGCTGGCGCTGGCGCGCAGCGCAGCGAGCCAAGGGGCCTTGCTGCTCAACCGCATGCGGGCCGAACGCCTGCTCTACACCGAAGGCCAGGTGTCTGGCTTGCAATGCACCGACACCCTCAGCGGCCAAACACACGAGGTTCGGGCGCGCTGCGTGGTCAATGCCACCGGGGTATGGGTGGACGCGCTGCGCGAACAAGACGGCAGTGCGCAAGCCATGGTCGCCCCTAGCCAGGGCGTGCACCTGGTGGTGGACAAATGTTTTTGGCCCAGCCCGGCGGCCCTGATGGTGCCCAAAACCGCCGATGGCCGTGTGCTGTTTGCCGTGCCCTGGTTGGGCCAAGTCATCTTGGGCACCACCGACACACCGCGAGACGATTTGGCCCGCGAGCCGCTCGCGTTTGAAGACGAAATCGACTTCATCTTGCAAGAGTCTGCGCGCTATCTTCAGCGCGCCCCAGCGCGTAGCGATGTCAAAAGCATTTGGGTCGGATTGCGCCCCTTGGTCAAGCCGCCGCAAAGTGACGACGACCACACCAAAGCCCTGAGCCGCGAACACACCGTGGTCGTCAGCCGCTCGGGCCTGGTCACGGTGACCGGCGGCAAATGGACCACCTACCGCGCGATGGCCGAAGAAGTGCTGCAAAAGTGCGTGGACCACGCACGCCTGCAGGCACGCGGCCCAGCGCAAACCGCGCACCTGCCACTGGTGGGTGCTGTGGGTGCTGTGGGCACGGTGGGAGTGGGGGCTGGCCCAGCGGTGTCTTTGGGCGAGCCCGAAGGTGCGCACAGCTATGGCAACGAACAAGCCTGGCTGGCCCAATTGCCCGGCGCCAACCACTGGCTCACCCCGAGTCTGAGCGAAGCCATGGTGCGCTTTGCCGCCCGCTATGAGTACGCACTGAGCGTGGAAGACGTGTTGGCCCGCCGATCCCGATTGCTGTTTTTAGATGCCCGACTGGCCGCCCAAACAGCGCCTGCCGTGGGCGATATCTTGCAGTCCGAAACCGGACTCGACCCCGATGTGCAGGGTTTTTTGAAGTTGGCGGCGCAATACCGCTTGGACTGAAAAAACCGAAACTACGCAAGCGCCGTGTTGAGCCGGAAAACGACGCTCATGGGCTTGCTGCCCTGGTGAGATTCGAAGACCACGCGGCCGTGGTAAGTGAAGGTGCGCGCTTTGCCTGCTGCACCTCTCCATCTCCAACTACGCAGTCTTGTCGTCCAGCATCCCAGCGACCAGGGGCCGAGTTTGTCCAAGTGCGTCCAGCGCCATCACCCCCCGCAACCCCACCCCATAACTTTCAAACCCTTGCCCAGCCCAGCGCCCGCTGCTGTCAATGCAATCGTGCTGGTGGCCATGCACCGTCATGCGCACGCCCATGCGGCGGGCCAGTTCGTCCAGCTGCGTAAAGCCGTGTTCGTGGTAGCCGGGCGCTTCATGCGTGATGAGGATGTCGGCTTGCAGCGTGGCCAGCTGTTCCACCTCGTCGGGGTAGATGGTGGACCAGTGCTTGAGGTGCACGCCGCCTTGCCAGCGGTCTTGGCGCGGGGTGACGCGGGCATGGTCTTCGCGGTTGCGAAATTTGGGCGCTTGCCGGTCTTTGGGGTACCAAATTGCGCCGCGAAACACGCCGCCCAGCCCGCCAATGCGCGTGCCGCAGGGCAGCGCTACTACGCGGCCGTGGATGTTGCGGTCGGCCAGTTCGCTCTGCCACACATGGGCAAAGTTGCCCTCGTGGTCGGTGTCGTGGTTGCCGTGGATGAACCAGACGCGATCGCGGATGGCCGCCAGCTCAATGTGCAGCGGGCGTGCGGGCTCCAAGTCGCCCAGCAGGATGACGGCGCGGGCCTGGGTTTGCAGGGCGGCATCGGTGATGTGCTGCCATTGGCCGTGCGGGTCGCCGCAGAAGAGGATGGGGCCGGGGTGCATGGGCGTGAGCGAATGAAGTTTCTTTCGCATTGTGCAGGTCTTTGCGGCGCGGCTGGCAGGGCCTTCGGATAAGCTTGAACCGTTCCCCCGAATGCCTGCCGCTACCCGATCTATGTCCCCCATCGCCATCATCGACTTCGAAACTACCGGGATCTCTCCCAACATGGGTGACCGCGCCACCGAGGTGGCCATCGTCATGCTCGAAGGCGGGCAGGTGGTGGACCGTTTTCAGAGCCTGATGAATGCCGGGGTGCGGGTGAACAGTTTCATCACCCAGCTCACGGGCATCACCAACGACATGGTGCATGCCGCGCCCCCGGCCGAGCAGGTGATGCGCGAGGCGGCGCGCTTTGTGGGCGGGCGGCCCATGGTGGCGCACAACGCGGCGTTTGACAAAAAGTTCTGGCAGGCCGAGCTGGCCCGTTGCGGGCAAGACGGCGCGCACCCCTTCGCCTGCACTTTGCTGCTGTCGCGCCGCCTGTACCCGCAAGCGCCCAACCACAAGCTGGGCACGCTGGCGGCGCTGCACCATTTGCCTTCGTCTGGCCGCGCCCACCGGGCCTTGGCCGATGCCGAGATGGCCGCGCATTTGCTGGCGCAGATGCAGCACGACCTGAAAACCCGCTTCGGCTGCCGGCTGCCCGACCACGCCTTGCTCATGGGCCTGCAACGCACCAGCCGCCATCAGGTGGGGCCGTATTTGAAAGCGCGTGCGGGTGGCTGAATA
>JBIKKE010000187.1:0-5824 GCA_044360575.1 Limnohabitans sp.
GGTTTCATTTGGCTTGAACCCCAGAATTTGAAAAGGCACAGTCCATGAGCGACAAAAACATTGTTCTGAACGTCAATGGCATCGAAGTCATTTACAACCACGTCATCTTGGTGCTCAAGGGCGTGTCCCTGCAGGTGCCCGAGCAAGGCGTTGTGTCTTTGTTGGGCGGCAACGGTGCGGGCAAGACCACCACGCTGCGCGCCATCTCGAACCTGCTGCAAGGCGAGCGTGGTGAGGTGACCAAGGGCTCGATCGAGCTGCGCGGCGAGCGCATCGAAAACCTCACGCCTGCCGACTTGGTCAACCGGGGTGTGGTGCAGGTCATGGAAGGCCGCCACTGTTTTGCCCACCTGACCATTGAAGAAAACCTGATGACCGGCAGCTACACCCGCACCGACAAGGGTGAAATCGCGGCCAACCTGGACAAGGTTTACACCTATTTCCCGCGTCTTAAAACGCGCCGCACATCACAAGCTGCTTACACCTCGGGCGGTGAGCAGCAAATGTGCGCGATTGGCCGCGCCTTGATGACCAACCCCAGTGTCATGTTGCTGGACGAGCCCTCGATGGGTCTGGCGCCACAGATCGTGGAAGAGGTGTTCAACATCGTCAAAGACTTGAACGAGAAAGAAAAGGTCACTTTCTTGATCGCTGAGCAAAACACCAACATGGCGCTCAAGTACTCTGACTATGGCTACATCATGGAGTCGGGTCGCATCGTGATGGACGGAGAGGCTGCAGACCTTCGCACCAATGAAGATGTGAAAGAGTTTTACCTGGGTATGGGTGGGGGTGAGCGCAAGAGCTTCAAAGACGTCAAGAGCTACAAGCGCCGCAAGCGCTGGCTGGCCTGATGCCTTGCGCATCCTTTGAGTCATCCTTTATCGCCAGTGTCCTGAAAGAATCCCATGGCCCATCACCCCGATGCGTTGGAAACCCGCGCCCCCGAACTACGTGAAGCAGCGCTGATGGCCGCCTTGCCTTCGCAAATTGCGCATGCTCAGAAAAACAGCGCCGCATTGGCTGAGATCCTCAAGGGCATCGATGCAGCGCAAGTAAGCAGCCGAGACGCATTGGCTCGATTGCCAGTCACGCGCAAGTACGAGTTGCTGGCGCGTCAGCAAGCCCTGCGGGCTCAAGACCCCTTTGGCGGTTTTTCAACCATTGGCTGGAAGGGCATGGTCCGCTCTGCCGGTGTGCGCCGCGTTTACCAGTCACCCGGTCCTATTTATGAACCCGAGGGCCATGCCCCCGACTATTGGCGTGCAGCACGCGCCATGGCGGCTGCCGGTTTTGAGGCCGGCGATCTGGTCCACAACTGCTTCAGTTACCACCTGACGCCTGGGGCATGGATCATGGAAAGCGGTGCCCATGCACTGGGCTGTGCGGTGATTCCCGGAGGTGTGGGCAACACCGAGCAGCAATTGGCGGCGGTCGCCGACCTGCGTCCCGTGGCTTATTCGGGCACGCCCAGTTTCCTGAAGATCCTCATCGAGAAAGCCACCGAGGCCGGACAAAAGTTGTCGATCACCAAAGCCCTGGTGTCGGGTGAGGCCTGTCCGCCATCATTGCGCGACTGGTTTACCCAACAGGGCGTGGCGGCTTACCAGTGCTATGCCACCGCCGATGTGGGCTTGATTGCTTATGAAACAGCCGCGCGGGAAGGTTTGGTGATCGATGAGGGTGTGATCGTCGAGATCGTGCGTCCCGGCACCGGAGACCCTGTGGCCGACGGCGAGGTCGGTGAAGTGGTGGTCACGGTGCTCAACCCTGATTACCCGCTGATTCGTTTCGGCACGGGCGATTTGTCGGCCATTCTGCCCGGCACTTGCCCCACAGGCCGCACGGGCCAGCGCATCAAGGGCTGGATGGGCCGCGCCGACCAGACCACCAAGATCCGGGGCATGTTTGTGCACCCCGGTCAAGTGGCCGAGATTGTCAAACGCTTCCCTGAGTTGACCAAAGCCCGTTTGGTCGTCACCGGTGAGATGGCCAATGACCAAATGGCCTTGCATGTCGAGACAGCGCAACTGGCCGACGAGGGGCTCAAAGGCCGGGTGTCTGAGGCGGTGCGTGATGTCACCAAACTGCGCGGCGAGGTGCATTTGGTGGCGCAAGGCACACTGGCCAATGACGGTAAAGTCATTGAGGATGCCCGCAGTTACCAGTAAGTCGGAGCTTGCCGGTCGAGCTTTTTTCTCAAAATCCTCAACAAAATGAAGGTAATAAAGGGTTTACCGCTAAGTCTTTTCCGATATTTCATGACACTATCGCAGTTTTACAATCACTACACTTTTTTAGGAGTTTGTTCATGAAGCAATGGATTGCACTGGCCACTATGGCTGCCGTCTCAATGGGCGCTTACGCTCAGTCGTTCCCGGGAACCAAGCCTGTCGCTATCGTGGTGCCTTTTGCTGCTGGCGGCCCCACAGACCGCGTGGCACGTGACTTGGCCGAAGCCATGCGCAAGCAAATCCCTGGTAGCAATTTCGTGGTGGAAAACACCGTCGGCGCTGGTGGCACCATTGGCGCCAACCGCGTTGCCAGGGCTGCCCCAGATGGCCACACCTTGCTGCTGTTCCACATCGGCATGGCCGCTACACCAGCGCTCTATCGCAAGTTGTCTTACAAGCCCCTAGAGGACTTTGAGTTCTTGGGCATGGTCAATGACGTGCCCATGACCTTGGTCGGCAAGCCTCAGTTGCCCGCCAACACTTATCGTGATTTTGAAAACTACATCCGCGCCAACGCTGGCAAGCTGAACATCGCCCACGCTGGACTGGGTTCCGCATCGCACATCTGCAGCTTGCTGTGGCAGTCTAATTTGCAGTCCAAAGAAGCCATGACCACCATCCCGTTTAACGGTACGGGTCCCGCCATGACGGCTTTGATTGGCGGTCAAGTCGATATGATGTGCGATCAAACCACCGGCACAACCGCTCAGATCGAAGGCGGTCGCATTAAAGCCTTTGCTGTGACCACAGCCAAGCCGCTGAGCACACATCCAGTATTGAAGTACTACCCTAGCTTGCAAGAGATGGGCATGAAAAACTTCAACTTGACCATTTGGCACGGTTTATACGCTCCGAAAGGAACATCGCCTGCTGTGACCAAGATGTTGAACGACGCGCTCAAGAAAGTCTTGAAAGACCCAGATTTCATCAAGAAGAACGAAGCCTTGGGTGCTTTGGTGGTCAACGACAAACGCGTTGAGCCTGAAGAGCACAAGAAGTTCGTGGCTGCTGAGATGATCAAAATCAAAACCGCTGTAGATGCGGCTGGCAAGTACGCCGACTGATACGGGCCTTGCTCTCTAAAAAAGCCGCTCACAGAGCGGCTTTTTTTCGTCTTACGGAACTCAGTTGACGAATTGTTCAGTGCCCACCATGCCCAGTTTGGTCAGCCCCAAGCGCTGGGCAGTGGTCAATACCGTGACAGCCGCTTCGTAGCGGGCTTGGCCATGCGTACGGATGTGTAGCTCGGGCTGAGGCTGCTGGGCAGCAGCCAGTGTGAGCTGTGCTTCGAGTTCTTCGCGGTTATCCAAAGCCTTGCCGTTCCAGCTCCACTGAGATTGCGCGTTGATGTCGATGCGAACCACCACCGGTTCTTTGGGCGCAGCGGGGCTTGCCGTGGGCATGTCCAGATTGACCGCATGCAGTTGCGCCGGGATGGTGATGATGAGCATGATGATCAGAACCAGCATCACGTCAATCAAGGGCGTGGTGTTGATGTCCATCATCAAACCGTCATCGTCGCTTTGGTCTGTCCCCAGATTCATGGCCATGCGGATTCCTTCAGGGTGCGGGGTCGGTGACAAAGCCCACTTGGGCGATGCCTGCCAGTTGCAGGGCGTACATGACGCGGCCCACCGATTCAAAAGCGCTTTGCGCATCGCCCCGGATTTGAACGTCAGGCTGGGGTTTCATGGCGGCGATTTTCTTCAGCCGCACTTGCAGGTCAGCCTGGTTTTGTACGGGTGTGTCGTAAACAAAAACCTGGCCGGCCTTGTTCACCGAAACGATCACGGTCTCAGGCCGTGCTTGACGCACTTCGTGGCGCTCTTTGGGCAGGTCGAGTTGAATCGAAGTGGTGACCACAGGGATCGTGATCAAGAAAATGATGAGCAACACCAGCATCACGTCGACCAAGGGCGTGGTGTTGATGGTGCCGATCACCTCGTCTTCGGAGCCAGTGCCCACGCTGGGGCCGAGTTGCATGGCCATCAGCGTTTGGCCGAAGCGAGCAGGGCCGCGTGCACATCTGCACCAAAGGCGTTGATTTCTTCCATCACAGCCTTGTTGCGACGCACCAACCAGTTGTAGCCCAAAACCGCAGGCACGGCGACGGCCAAACCAATGGCCGTCATGATGAGCGCCTCTCCTACGGGACCCGCCACTTTGTCGATGCTGGCTTGCCCAGACATGCCGATTTTGACCAGCGCATGGTAGATGCCCCACACCGTGCCAAACAAGCCAACAAATGGGGCCGTAGAGCCGACTGTGGCCAACACAGCCAATCCGTCTTGCAAGCGGCTTTGCACGGTGGTCATCGCGCGTTGCAGGCTCATCACCACCCAGGCATTGAAGTCCACGGTGTCGTGCAGGCCGGGGTGTTGGGCCGCGCCTTCCAGGCCTTTTTCTGCAATGAAGCGAAACGGGCTGGTGGTGTCGAGGGCATCAGCCGCTTGTCGCACCGATGCGGCTTGCTTGAAACTGGCCTGTGTGGCGGCCGCCATTTTGAGCAGCTTGGACTGTTCAAGGTATTTGGTCACGATCACGAACCAACTGCCCATGCTCATCAGCACCAAAATCAGCAAGGTGATTTTGGCTACTGCGTCACCTTGTGCCCATAGAGCGCCCAAGCCATAGGGGTTATCTGGTGTGGCAGAGGACGTCAACGTGGCGGGGGTTGGTGTGGATGCCCAGCTGTTGTGGGTCATCAGCACCCCCAAACCAAGCAGCAGGTGGGCCAGAGTGGTTCTGAAGTGGGTGAGCATGCGAGCGGGTCCTTGTGGCTTTGACATGGGGTGTGGGGTGGCCGTGTGTGGGTTTGTGGAAGCGAACGGGTTCATTCGAGGCGCCAGGTGTATTTCATGCTGGCCCAGGCTTGCTCGGGTTTGCCATCGACCAAAGCGGGACGGAACTGGCATTTGGACAAACCCGATCTGGCAGCTTCATCGAGCCGCTTGAAGCCAGAGCTTTTTTCGATCTCGGATTGAAGCACTTTGCCATCCACACCCACCAAGAAGCGCAAGGCCACAGTGCCCTCTTCTTCAAGACGGCGGGACGCACTCGGATACTCCGGTTTTTCGCATTGGTTGACATTCACACCTGCAGCTGTGCGCGCAGGGGCGGGTGATGCTGCACGGGCGGGGGCTGCGGTAACGGGGGGGGCGACAGGCGCGGCAGCTGGCGGCGCAGGGGGGGCCGCAGGCACTGATGCTGTCAAGCCCGTTGGGGCCGGGACGGGTGTGCTGATGGCGGGTAACTCGGCGGCCGGCGCTTGTGTCACAGGAGGTGCAACGGGCGCGGGTGTCGGTGCCGGTGCCGGCTTAACAGGCTGGGGTGTGGGGGGCGGCGGTGCGGGCGTTGGGGGCGGCGGTGTTACCGGTGGCGATGGAGGTGGTGCAGGTCGGGTGTCGCTGAGCAACAGCGCTTGAACCACTGTCGGCATTTTTTGCACCACGTCGCGCGTCAAGCCCACATGCACAGCCCAAAACAGCAGGGCATGCAGACCAAGCACCCAAGCCCAACCCGCCAGTGGGCGCTTGGGGCGGGTCAGTTGGAAAGAGGCGGACTGCATGAAGGATTGCAAGGGCTGTGTT
>JBIKKE010000188.1:0-5809 GCA_044360575.1 Limnohabitans sp.
CGATCCTTTTGCCGCTGCCAAGGTGCGCGAATTGGCCCTGTTTCTGGACCTGCACCTGGAGCTGGTCGCGCGCAACCTCTACCCCGAAGCTTTTTTTGGTGGCAAGGTGAGCGACTCGGTGAAAGAAAAGGTTGGCACGCAGCTCGAAAAGAGCGTGGCTGCATTTGCCAAGTTGGCCAAGTTTTCGCCCTTCATCGCGGGCGACAGCCTGACGTTGGCCGATTGCGCCGCCGTGGTGCACCTGCCCTTGGTGTCTGGCGTCACCAAGTTGATTTACGGCAAAGACTTCCTGGCCGAACTGCCAGTGCGCGACTACCTCAAGATGATGGGCGAACGCCCCCACATGCAGACGGTCAACGCGGACCGCAAAGCCAATATGGAATTGATGATGTCGCGCATGAAAGCCAAAAGCTGAGTCTGTGCGCTTGAGCGCTTAAGGCGCGTCAACCCCGGCCCATGGCCGATGCCATGCGGCAGCGGGGGTTGACCCACATCAATACCGCGTCACCCCAGGCGCCTAGGATGAAGCCATGACTTCATCCAGCACCCCAAGCCTCTCCCTCTACCGCGAGCGCCTTTTGCAAGAGCGCACGCAGTTGCTGCAGCGCATCGCCGAGCAACGCGGTGGTTTGGTCTCGCGCGCTGACATGGCCGCCGATCACTTTGACAACAGCTTTCAGTCGCGCGCCCAGATCCGGACCGAGCGGCAAACCGAGTTCGCCATCAACGAACACGAAACCGCCGAGCTGGGAGACATCGACGCTTCACTTGAGCGTATTGATGCGGGCACCTATGGCCAGTGCACCGACTGCGGCGTGATCATTCCGCCCGCACGCCTGAGCGCCTACCCGACCGCCAAACGCTGCATCGATTGCCAGACTTTGGCCGAGCAGCACCGTTGATTTTTAAACAAGGATTTTGATGAGCACTTTTCATGCGGTGGTCTGGATGGACCACCAAGAAGCCCATGTGGTCATGTTTGACCGTGAGCATATTCAAGCCCAGCGCATCAAGTCGCGCAGCCATCACAAACACCAAGGCAAGGCCAGCGACACGGTTGCCTTTTATGCTGAGGTGGCCCAAGCCCTCACAGGCACACACGAAGTGCTGTTGACGGGCCCAGGCTTGGCATGCAAAGAATTCCGCGACTGGTGCGCAGCCCACCAAAAAAGCACCGCTGCAATCATCGTTGACAGCATTGCCAGCGATCACCCCTCTGACGCACAACTCGCGGCCATGGCCAAGCAGTACTTCAAGAAATTTGACGCGATGACGGCAGGCCCTTCGCAGACCTGAGCGCTTGCTGCAGCCCCGTCCAGGTGAATGGGTGCATTCGGGTTCTTACGGCTGCCTCCGAGCCTGACTGGCTGATATGCTTTCCGGCATGCACAGCCTTTTTCATTTCGCATTTCACGTCACCGACTTGGACGAAGCCCGTCGCTTTTATGGCGGCGTTCTGGGTTGCCAAGAGGGGCGTTCCACAGCCACTTGGGTGGACTTCGACTTTTTTTCGCACCAAATTTCTTTGCATTTGGGTGAACCTTTCAAGACCACTTTGACGGGTCATGTGGGTGATCATTTGGTGCCCATGCCGCACTTTGGCTTGGTTTTGAAAAAAGACGATTGGCAAAACCTGGCCGATCGCCTGCAAGCCGCCAATATGGCATTTGTGGTGCCGCCGCATTTGCGTTTTGAGGGTCAGCCGGGTGAGCAATGGACCATGTTCTTCATGGACCCATTTGGCAATCCGATCGAAGTCAAAGGCTTCAGCAGCTTGGGCACTTTGTACGCCAGTTGAAAGACCTGTCGCGGCCGATACGGATCAGCGTTTGAGGGTCTCGCGCAACTCGGCAGTGGGCAAAACCTGGGGGTTCAGCAGAGGCACATCTTTTTTGGCGCGAGGTCTGCCAATGGGGCTGGATGATTGACCCCTTTGTGTGGCCGCCATGTCTTCTTCGCTGGGGTATTGACCCAGAACCCAGTAGTCAAACACCCGCCGTGCAATGGGGGCGGCAGAAGCCGCGCCAAAGCCAGCGTTTTCCACCACCACTGCCACAGCAATCGTTGGTGATTCGGCGGGGGCATAGGCCATGTACAAGGCGTGGTCACGTTGGTATTCCGACAATTTGGCCGCGTCGTATTTGTCTTTTTGACCAATCGTCACCGCCTGCGCCGTGCCGGTTTTGCCAGCGCTGGTGTAGCCTGCACCCGCAAACACCCGGGCCGAGGTGCCCGAAGTCACAACGCCCACCAGACCTTTGTGCACTACATCAAGGTGTTCGGGTTTGTAGCCCAGATCCCGCGGTGATTGCGCGCTCACTTGGGCTTGCGCATGGGTCAGGGCGTCTTGCGTGGCGGTGACCACGCGCGGTTGGAACTGCACGCCCCGGTTGGCCAAAGTGGCTGTTGCCGAGGCCAGTTGCAGCATGGTGAAGGTGTTGTAGCCCTGGCCAATGCCCAGCGAGATGGTTTCGCCGCCAAACCATTTCTTTTGTTCGGGCTTTTTGAAATAGTTGCGTTTCCATTCGGTGCTGGGCAGGATGCCGCGCACCTCGCCGGGCAAGTCGATGCCCGTGTGTTGGCCAAACCACAAGGGCTTCATGAAGTCATGGATCGCATCCACCCCCATGTCGTTGGCCAGCGAGTAGTAGTAAACGTTGCTCGAAGAAACAATGGAGCGGACCATGTCCACGGCGCCCAGGCCATGGTCACCATGGCTGCGAAAGGTGTGACCGCCATACGTCCACGAACCTGAGTCCTGGGTGATCGCGCTGGCGGTGCGCTTGCCGCTGGCCAAAGCAGCCAGCGCCATGAAGGGTTTGTAGGTCGAGCCTGGTGGGTAGGTGCCACGCAGAGCTCGGTTGAGCAAGGGCTTGTCGATCGAGCCGTTCAGCATTTGCCAGTTTTCAACATCAATGCCGTCGACGAACCAGTTTGGGTCGAAGGTGGGTTTGCTGACAAAAGCCAGCACTTCACCTGTTCGCGGGTCCAGTGCCACCAAGGCTCCTCTGCGATTGCCAAACAAGTCCTCTGTCATTTTTTGCAACTGAATGTCGATCGACAAAACCACGTTTTGGCCCGGTGTGGCGGGTCGGTTCGACAGGCTGCGAATGGCCCGACCACCGGCGGATGTTTCCACTTGGTTAACGCCCGTGATGCCATGAAGTTCACGCTCGTAGCGTTGCTCAACGCCCAGCTTGCCGATGTATTCGGTGCCTCGGTAGTTGGCGATGTCGTCGTTTTCTTCCAGCATCTCTTTGTCACGCTGGTTGATCCTGCCGATGTAGCCGATCACATGACTGGCCAACTCCCCATAGGGGTACTGTCTGAACAAGCGGGCTTTGATTTCAACCCCAGGAAACCGGTAGCTTTGGGCGCTGAATCGGGCGACCTCTTCATCACTCAGTCGGTTGCGAATCGGCAATGAGTCAAAGCTTTTGGACTCTTCACGCAAACGTTTGAAACGGCGGCGGTCTTTGGCTTGTATCTCAACCAATTCGGCCAACGCGTCCATGGTGGCTTCGAGATCCTTCACCTTGGAAGGGGTGATTTCCAGTGTGTAGGCCGAGTAGTTGTTGGCCAGCACGACACCATTGCGGTCCAGAATGTTGCCGCGTGGCGGCACCGTGGGCAAGATGGCCGTGCGGTTGCTTTCGGCCTGGGTCATCAGGTCATCGTGGCGAATGATTTGCAGATAAATCAGCCGAGAGGCCAGCAAGCCAAAGCACAGCAAAACCACCCATTGGACGATGACAACCCGGCTTTGAAAGCGGTTAATCTCGACGCGGGTGTCGCGCAATTCCGCAAGAGAGGGCAGGTTCAGCGACATGCTCAAAGTGGCCGAATGTCATCGCGCTCAAAGGCCCGGCGTTGGGGGGCCAGCAGCATGGCGCCGATCAAGGGCCAAAGACCCGCCTGCAATGCAGGTGCCAACAGCATCGACCAACTGGGCCAAGCGTCATGCACCAACAAACGGGTCAGCCACTCGACCGCCGAGGCGGCAATGAACAGGGGCAGAATTTGCAGGGCTTGTTCGCCCAGCGGAAACCACAGCATGCGCCGCTGTGTGGCGGTGGCCAACCCGCACAGCACCACATAAGACAAAGCGTTTTGACCCAGCAATGCGGATTCGTGCACATCGACTATCAGGCCCATGACAAAAGCCAGCACCAAACCAACTTTACGGGGCTGGTGCACGGTCCAAAACACCATGGCAATCGCCAGCACATCGGGAACCCAGTCTTGTCCCCACAAGCCCAGCAACATGTGCAGCAACAAAGCCAACACCAAACTCAAACCAATGAAGCGGGGGTCAGCCGGCAAAAGCAGTGGGCGTCCAGCCGGCATGATCATGGCGTGCCTCCTGCTGTGTTGGCGTTTTGTGGCGGCTTGCTGGCCGCTTTGCTTTTGCTGGGTGGTGTGGGTGTTTTGTCTGCCACAGGTTTGGCAGGCCAGTCTTTGACGGGCAGCAGCACCAACAAGTGACGGCCACGCTCGATTGCGGTGGGTTCGGCATGCACGGTGGCAAAAGAAGCATCGACGCGTCGGTCGATCTGCGAGATCCGCCCCACATGCAAGCCTGGTGGATAAATGCCATCAATGCCACTGGTGGTCAGCAGGTCGCCCTTTTGCATGTCGGTGCCCGAGGGCACAAACTTCAGCTCCAGGGCGCCGCCCACGCCCATGGGGTTGCCGTTGGCAACGTGCCGAGAGCCGGTGCGTGCATTGATGACAGGAATACTTTGCTGGCGGTCGGTGAGCAAGGTGACTTCGCTGACCAAGGGGTAAACGCGGGTCACTTGGCCTACGACGCCGGCGGCATCGATCACGGCCGAGCCTGCTTGGATACCGGCCAGGTTGCCACGGTCCACCACCACGCGACGCGTGTACGGATCTGCGGTGTCGTACAACACTTCGACGGCTTTGGTTGGACCTGCCACGCTCGAGCGCAGCTCCAGCAGTTGGCGCAGGTTGGCGTTTTCTTGGCTCAGTTGTTCGACCTGCTGAAGCCTTTGGGCTTGGGCAATGGTTCGCGCCTCAAAAGACAAAGCCGCGTCGCGCGCAGTTTCAGCGCTGCCCAAATAATTGCCCATGACGTCCCACAACCGCGCTGGCTGCAAGGACAGCCATTGCAGGGGCGACAGCGCGATGGCTACGCCTGCACGCAAAGGTTGAGAGATCTGCAGTCGATGGTCTGCGGCCATCAACATGAGCGATAACAAGCTGAGCAACACAAGCTTGGAAGCCGTGGACAGGCCTTGCCGAAAAATTGGCGGGGCGCTGCGTTCGTAGGTATCCAGGGCCATAGGGGAATCGCACCGGATGAGGAATGGTGGGCAGTTCCGGGCTTATTCGCTGGTGAAGATGCTGCCCAGTTGGTCCATGCGTTCCAGCGCCATGCCGCAACCGCGTGCCACACAGGTCAGCGGGTCTTCGGCCACCAGCACCGGCAGGCCGGTCTCTTCGGCCAGCAGGCGGTCCAGGTCACGCAACAGGGCACCGCCACCGGTCAGCATCATGCCGCGGTCGGCAATGTCGGCACCCAATTCGGGTGGAGTGTGCTCGAGCGCGGTTTTGACGGCCGAAACGATTTGGTTGAGCGGATCGGTCAGGGCTTCGAGGATTTCGTTGGAGCTGATGGTGAAGCTGCGCGGCACGCCTTCGGACAGATTGCGGCCTTTGACTTCCATCTCCTTGACTTCGCTGCCAGGGAAGGCCGAGCCAATTTGTTTCTTGATGGCTTCGGCAGTGGGCTCGCCAATCAGCATGCCGTAGTTGCGGCGGATGTAGTTGATGATGGCTTCGTCGA
>JBIKKE010000189.1:0-5782 GCA_044360575.1 Limnohabitans sp.
CAGGGGCGGGCTCTTTGGTGGCCTACGCTCTCAAAATCACCGACCTTGACCCTCTGCAATACAACTTGCTGTTTGAGCGCTTTTTGAACCCCGAGCGGGTGTCCATGCCCGACTTCGACATCGACTTTTGCCAGGGCAACCGTGACCGGGTGATCGACTATGTGAAGGACAAGTACGGCCGCGAAGCCGTCAGCCAGATCGTGACCTTTGGCACCATGGCAGCGCGGGCGGCCATTCGTGACGTGGGCCGGGTTCTCGACATGAGTTACACCTTTTGCGACGGTATCAGCAAGCTGATTCCCAACAAGCCGGGCATGTCGGTCACGCTGCAATACCCGCCGGCCACGCCCAAAGAGGGCGATAAGAACAATTACGCCATTGCCATGGAGCCGATCCTGGCCGAGCGCATCGAGCGCGAGGAGGATGTGAAAACCCTCATCGAGTTGGCGCAAAAGCTCGAAGGCATGACCCGCAACGTGGGCATGCACGCCGGGGGCGTGTTGATCGCCCCGGGCAAGCTGACCGATTTTTGTCCGCTTTATCAACAGCCGGGCAGCGAATCGGCGGTCAGCCAATACGACAAGGACGACGTGGAAGCGGCGGGCTTGGTCAAGTTCGACTTCTTAGGCTTGGCCACACTCACCATTTTGGAGATCGCCCGAGAATTCATCATGAAACGGCACAAGGGCCAAGAAGACTTCGCCTTTGAAAATATCCCGCTCGATGACGCACCCACTTACAGGCTTTTTTCAGACGGCAAAACCGAGGCGGTGTTCCAGTTTGAAAGCAGGGGCATGCAGGGCATGCTGCGCGATGCGCGCCCGAGCCGCCTGGAAGACCTGATCGCCCTGAACGCGCTGTACCGACCAGGCCCCATGGATCTGATACCCAGCTTTGTGGCCCGTAAGCACGGGCGCGAGCAGGTGGAATACCCGCACCCTGCGGTAGCCCAGATGCTGTCGGAGACCTACGGCATCATGGTTTACCAAGAGCAGGTCATGCAGACGGCTCAGATTTTGGGCGGTTACTCGCTCGGTGGCGCCGACTTGCTGCGCCGCGCCATGGGCAAGAAAAAAGCCGAGGAGATGGCCGAGCACCGAGAGAGGTTCCGCGCGGGCGCTTTGGCCACCCACAACATCCCGCAGGACAAGGCCGACGAGGTTTTTGACCTCATGGAAAAGTTTGCGGGCTATGGCTTCAACAAGTCGCACGCCGCTGCTTATTCATTGTTGGCCTATCACACCGGCTGGCTCAAGGTGCACTACACCGCCGAGTTCTTCTGCGCCAACATGACGGTGGAGATGGACGACACCGACAAGCTCAAGGTGCTGCACGAAGACGCGCTCAAGTTTGGCATCCGGTTTGATCCGCCGGATGTGAACCGAGGCACCCACCGCTTTGAGCCGGTGACGGACAAGATCATTCGCTATGGCCTTGGCGCTATCAAGGGCACGGGCCAACAGGCGATCGACGCCATCGTGGCGGCTCGCACCGAAGGCGGTCCGTTCACCAGTCTGTTTGACTTTGCCGTGCGTGTGGACCGTACGCGCATCAACAAACGCACGGTGGACGCGCTCATCAAGGCTGGGGCTTTTGACTCGCTGCATATGAATCGAGCGGCTTTGTCGGCCAGCATTGATCGGGCATTTGAGTTTTCGAACGCCACCACAGCCAATGCCAATCAAGGCGGTTTGTTTGACATGCTGGGTGACGACTCACACGGCTCCAGCACCCAAGAGCCCGAGTTGGTCGAGGTGATGCCTTGGGGGATCAAGGAGCGCTTGCTGCTCGAAAAAACGGCCGTCGGCTTTTTCTTGTCAGGCCATTTGTTCGATGCGGTCGAGCGTGAGGTGCGCCAGTTTGCGCGCCGCAAAATTGACGAGCTGATCGACAGCCGTGAGTCCTTGGTGTTGGCGGGTATCGTGAGCGACCTGCGCATCATCAACGGCCAGCGAGGCAAGGTGGCCATCTTCAAACTCGACGACAAATCGGGCGTGATGGAGGCCTCCGCTGACGAATCCCTGATCAACTCGGCCAAGCATTTACTCAAAGACGATGAGCTGATCATCGTGACGGCCAAAATGCAAGCCGACAGGTTCTCCGGAGGCTTTCGTCTCAAAATCGATCAAATCATGGACTTGGGTGCGGCCCGTTGCCGCTATGGCAAATACCTGCGCGTGGCGGTCAATGGCCGTGCGCCCGACATCGCTCGCTTGGTCAGAGAGTTTCCGGCTCAGCGCGAGCAAACCGAGCAGGGTGACTTGGTGCGAGGCTTGTCCGTTCGTTTGGTGCTGGAGCGGCGCCATGAGGCGCTGGGCGCCCGCGCCGAGCTGGCGCTGGGCGAAGCTGCCAAGTTCTTTCCGACCGATGCAGCTTTGGCCAGCTGGATGGCTCAAGCCGACCAGGGCCAGGCGCGTATTGTCTACGACTGAGGCAGCGCCGACAGCTTGGCTCTCAGCGGTTGCTGTTTTGCTGGTTTTGTTCGCTGTTGTTGTTTTGCCCTGAATTGGCATTGGGCGACGCGTTCTGGATGTTGTTTTGGTTGACGGTGGTGTTGCCCGTGACCGAGCCAAAATTGGGGCTGCCGGCAATTACACCTGTGTTGACCATGGGCCTGACCACAGGCGCACGAGGCGTGGGTGTGTTGTATGTCACCGTGGACGCTTGGCCCTCTTTGCCCAGTGACTCGTAGAGTTTGCCCATCAGCTCGGGGTTGCCGGCGATCTTGGCCTCGATGGCGCCTTCAAGAATGGAAGATATCTCCAGCGTCATGGCAGTGCCCAACCAATTGGGACTGTTGGCCAAGATCGTGGCCAATTGCACGTCTGTGCAACTGGCGGCATTGCGTTCCAGCCAAGCTTGGGCCAAAGTGGCTCGAGATTCGGGGGCATGGGTGCGCAGCGCAAGCGACTTGAAGTGGGCCACAAAACACGCACCGGCAGGCTTTTTTTGCGCCCAAGCGCTGGCCACGGGCAGGCATCCAATGGCGCTCATTAAGCAAATGGCAAAAATTTTCATAGATTTGGGGTATGGGCTGCCAAGTTGAATGCGCAAGGGCCTAGCGCAGGTATAGAACTCTTGATGATGAATCGACACGACAAAGACAAAGTTGAGGCGCTTGGCTTTCACCAAGCGTTCAACAGTGGTCGATCAATCCAGCGGTCTAAAGCCGAGCACGATCACTGGCGGTACCCGGCCATCGGTGTCTTTTGGGAAAATTTCAGTCTTGTCGATGGCCCGCAGAACGGCTTCGTCCCAGGCTTTATTGCCACTCGATTGAAGGATTCGGCGGCTTTGAATGACCCCGTCAGGTGCTACTCGGACTTCCACCTCGGCCCTGGGGTTGCCCACCATGTCGCCGGGGTAGGTGATGTTGGGTTTGATGCGGCCCACCAAGCGGCCCGCATAGGTGGCCGAAGGCCCGGACGATTTGAGGGCTGTGCCCGTCGCGTTTTCACCGCCCGAAGCCCCAGCCATGCCTTGCATGCGCTTGAGGTTTTCTTGGCGCAAGGCGTCTGCCCTGGCGGCGTCAGCTTTCTCAGCTTTCTCGGCCTTTTCTTTTTCAGCGGCTTTTTTCTTCTCCCGCTCTTTGTCTTCTTGGGCCTTTTTCTCTTTGGCAAGCTTTTCCTTTTCGAGCTTGGCTTTGTCAGCCTTTTCCTTTTCTGCTTTTTCTTTTTCAGCCTTGGCTTTGTCCAATTTTTCTTTGGCCGCTTTTTCCCGGATGGCCTTTTCTTTATCGGCCTTGATCTTTTCAGCCTTCAGCTTGTCGGCTTCTTTCTTCTTTTCTTCTTGTTTTTTCTTCTCAAGCGCGATTTGTGCGTCTTTCAGTTCCACCGCCGGATCAGGGGCCGGTGGTGGCGGTGTTGTGGGTTTGGCGGGAGGCGTTGGTCGGGTTTCAGGTACAGGCTCAGGGACTGGTTCAGGTTTGGGCAAGGGCTCTTGCAACCGGGGCGCAGCCGCTTGCGGCACGGCAGACCACAGCTCGGCTTCGGCTTGCAGGGTTTGCGGTTGGGTTTTCCAAGCCGTGGCCAAGCCAAGTGCCAAAAACAACAAAGCGTGCGCCACTCCAGCCACCACCCAAGCGCGGCCCATGCCAGGCTGCTCAGGGGGCGCAAACTCGAGGTGCGGCGTGGCCTTGGCGTTCACCTGAATCCTTTTCAAGGTGCCAACTGAACCGACAAGCCAACGCGGGCAATGCCCGCACGTTGCAGGCTGTCCATGACCTTGACCACGGTTTCATATTTGACTGTTCGGTCTGCACTGATCACCACAGCGGTGTTATCGCCTTCACCCACCAGACGCTTGACGTTGGCGGCCACGCTGAGCAGGGTGGCGCTGTCGGTTTTACCTTCGCTGACAAGTTCCAGCCGTTCGTCTTTCTGAATCACGACTTGGATGACTTTGTCTGGCTGTTTGGCGGCTTTGCCCACGCTGGGCAAATCCACCATGCTGGGGGTGATCATGGGCGCGGTGACCATGAAGATGATGAGCAGCACCAACATCACGTCGATGAAGGGCACCATGTTGATTTCCGAGATGGTGCGGCGTCCGCGGCCTCGGGAGGATGTGGAGGGCATGCTGGTTGGCCCCGATCAGTGGCCCGATGCCGAGCTGTTGCCCATGGCCACGTTGGCGCCCAAGCTGCGTTGCAAAATATTGGAGAACTCTTCGATGAAGGTTTCCAACTTGATGGCGATGCGGTCCACATCGTGCGAAAAGCGGTTATAGGCCAGCACAGCCGGAATGGCGGCGAACAGGCCAATGGCTGTGGCCACCAAGGCCTCGGCAATGCCGGGTGCGACAGCGGCCAAGGTGACTTGCTGCAAGCTGGCCAAGCCTGTGAAGGCGTGCATGATGCCCCAAACAGTGCCAAACAGGCCGACGTAGGGCGAGATCGAGCCGACCGATGCCAAAAAGGCCAATTTGGACTCGGCTACGTCCATCTCGCGCTGAAAGCTCGCCCGCATGGCGCGGCGTGCGCCGTCGAGCAAGGTACCGGCGTCGGTGATGCGGCGTTCGCGCAATTTTTGGTATTCACGCATGCCGCTGGCAAAAATACGCTCCATCGGGCCTGACAGTTTGGCGTTTTGGCTGGCAGCATTGAACAACTCATTCAGGCTGGTGCCGGACCAAAAGACGCGTTCAAATTCTTCATTCAGATTTTTAATGCGCTTGATGGCCGTGATCTTGCGCACGATGGCCGCCCAACTTGCCACGGAGATGCTGAGCAAAATGAGCACCACCAGCTGCACGACAAAACTGGCGTGCAGCAAGAGCGAGACGATGGACATGTCTTGGTTCATTTCAGGGCTTCCAGAACGGGGGCCGGAATGCGGCCGGGTTTCAAGGTGTTGCTGTCAACCCAGCCTAAGCGAATGGTGCCTTCGGCCAGGAGTCTGTCGGTGGTTTGATTTTCGTTCGTTGTGCGCAGGTAAGCACGCTGGACAATGGTCAGGCTGGCTTTGCCGCCTGTTTGCAATTCGGCCGTGACGATCAATGTGTCGTCCAGTCTGGCGGGTGAGTGGTATTTGACGGTGGTCTCAGACACGACAAACATGCCGCCCGACTCGTCACGCAGGACCTGCTGGCCAAAACCCAGGGCACGCAACCATTCGGTGCGGGCACGCTCAAAGAACTTGAGGTAGTTGGCATAAAACACGATGCCGCCTGCGTCGGTGTCTTCCCAGTAAATGCGAATCGGGTGCTGAAAAACACGTGGTTTCAGGCTGGACTCTGTCATGGTGCCAAGGCTGTTCATGGCTGCAACCAAGCTTGTAAGCGG
>JBIKKE010000190.1:0-5725 GCA_044360575.1 Limnohabitans sp.
CTACGCCTGCCGCCGCCAGCCAATACGCCCTCGATGAAGGCATGTTGTGGGTGGAGCGCCAGACGACGAAACCGATCCTGCTTTGAGAAAGACGTTTTAAATGGCTAAAGAAGAACTGATTGAATTGATGGGCGTGGTCAACGAGGTGTTGCCTGACACCCGTTTTCGCGTGACGCTGGACAACGGCCATCAATTGATTGCTTATTCCGCTGGCAAGATGCGCAAGAACCACATCCGCATTTTGGCGGGTGACCGCGTGACGCTGGAGTTGTCGCCTTATGACCTGAGCAAAGGCCGCATCAGCTTCCGTCACTTGGCTGGACGTGCACCGATGGCGCCTCGCCGCCCACCCGCACGCTGATCCTGGTCGCTTCTTAGCGTTGACCTGCGTCAACGCGCAAGGCTCTTGAATCGCCGAGCATGATCCCCAAGTGTTTTTGAAATACAGGGGAACCCATGACCGTTTCAGCCGACGCCTTGCACATTGTTTGTCCGCACTGCCACACCACCAACCGGGTGCGTGTGGCCGATCTGCACAACGCCCCCGATTGTGGACAATGCCATCAAACCTTGTTTGCAGGACACCCGGTGGCGTTGGATGCGGCCAGCTTTGACAAGCACATCGGCCGCAATCAAATCCCTGTGCTGATGGACTTTTGGGCCTCTTGGTGTGGCCCCTGCCGCATGATGGCCCCGGCTTATGAGCAAGCCGCTGGTCTTTTGGAGCCCCAAGTGCGGGTGGCCAAACTCAACACTGAAGAGGCGCAAGCCATCGCCGCACGCTTCAATATCCGCAGCATCCCCACACTCGCTTTGTTTGTTGGCGGCAAAGAAGTCGCCCGCCAAGCCGGCGCATTCCGCACAGCCCAAGACATCGCCGACTGGGCGCGTTCGCACCTCTGAACTTTCAACGGGTCTTGTTCAGGCCATCGCCCACAGGGTGGGCTCCTACAGACAAGCTGCAACCGCTTTGACGCGGGCTCTGGAGATTTGCTCGCCAATTTGCGGGCCTTTGAGGCCTTGGGCCGCCGCCGCTTGGGCAATGGGTGCGGTCTCCACAGACAACGCTGCCTTATGAGCCTGCAACAGCCGGACCGCTTGCGGGTAAGCCACCTCTTCAAACCCCAGCCGCCCCCGTGCATCGCATTCGCAGGCTTGCAGCACCCGCTCAAAGCGCTCGGGTTGGCGCATCGCATCGCAGCGTTCCAGCAAGCGCATCACCGCTTCGGCGTTCAGATCGGCGCTGCGGTGGATGTTGCCGTGCTCCCGCGCCACTACCTCGGCCAGCTCTTTGCAATCGTTGGGGACACGCAGGCGCTCGCACACTTGTTGCAAAAGCTTCACGCTGCGGCCTTCGTGGCCGATGTGACGCGGTAGCATGTCGGTGGGTGTGGTGCCTTTGCCCAGGTCGTGCATCAGGCAAGCCACGCGCACAGGCAGCGGCATGTTCAGATGAGCGGCCATGTCCATCACCAGCATCATGTGCACGCCCGTGTCGATTTCGGGGTGGTATTCGGGCCGCTGGGGCACGCCCCACAGACGGTCCAACTCGGGCAGCAACGCTTTGAGCGCCCCACACTGGCGCAGCACCTCGAACATCCTTGAGGGCCGCTCGCTCATCAGCCCCTTGGCCAGTTCCTGCCAGACGCGCTCGGGCACCAAGTGGTCCACTTCGCCGTCCTCGACCATCTGGCGCATCAGCGCCATGGTTTCATCGGCTATTGAAAAGTCAGCAAAGCGCGCCGAAAAGCGTGCCACGCGCAGGATGCGCACCGGGTCTTCGGCAAAGGCCTGTGTGACATGACGCAACACCTTGGCCTGCAGATCGCGCTGGCCGTTATAAGGGTCGACGATCTGGCCTGCCCATGCGCTGGGCAGCGCGTGCGCCAGCGACTCGGGCACGGCCATGGCGTTCACTGTGAGGTCACGCCGAGCCAAGTCTTCTTCAAGGGTGACGTCGGGCGCAGCTTGCACAGCAAAGCCCTTGTAGCCGCGTGCTGTCTTGCGCTCGGTGCGGGCCAAGGCATATTCTTCGCGACTTTTGGGGTGCAAAAACACCGGAAAGTCCTTGCCCACGGGCACAAAGCCCTGCGCGCTCATGGCCTCAGGCGTGCTGCCCACCACCACCCAGTCGCGGTCATTGACAGGCAAGCCCATCAGGGCATCGCGCACCGCACCGCCGACGACAAACACAGGCATGGCAACCGCTTCCCTCAGCGAGCCACCCGGAAGGGCTCTTCAAAGTCGATGAAGTCCTGCTCGGCGAGCGCTTCGTCGATCCACGCCTTGACGCCAGGCAGGGCGCATACGCGATCCATGTAAGCGGCTACATCGGCAGGCACGGGCAAGGCGTAGGTTTTGATGCGCATGACCACTGGCGCAAAGTAGGCGTCGGCCACGCTGAAATTGCCAAACAACATCGGTCCTCCTTGCTCCGCCAACAGACCGCTCCACAGGCTGCAAATGCGGTTCAGGTCAGCACGCACAGCAGGCTTATCGCGCAAGGCCAAAGCGCCAATATCGGGCAGGAGCGCCTCGATGTTCATGGGGCAGGCGCTGCGCAAAGCCATGTAGCCGCTGTGCATTTCGGCGCAGACACTGCGTGCGCGTGCGCGGGCGGCGCGGTCTTGCGGCCAAAGCTGCTTTTCAGGGAACTGCTCGGCCACGTATTCTGCAATCGCCAGCGTGTCCCAAATGGCCAGGCCGTCGTGCACCAGCACCGGCACCTTTCCCACCGGGTTCACGTCTTTGATTGCGGTCTTGAACTGCGAGTCGGGTGCGAAGCTGTCAAACCGCACAAAGACCTCTTCAAAGTCAATGCCCGCTTGGCGCAGCAGCACCCAGGGGCGCATGGACCAAGAAGAGTAGTTTTTGTTGGCGATGTAGAGCTGGATCATTGTTTTCTCCCGTGAATCAGAGCCCACATGTTAGCGACCATGGGTGCCGCCCCCTGCCGAAGCGGCCATTCAGATGTGTGAGGGTGTGCGGCGGGTGACGATTTTCGGTACCCCGTCATGAGGAACCCGCCGCATGCCCTCTCGCATTCACCCAAGCGCTTGGCTTATGGAATCAGCGCCCCGCGCCCGATCGCCAACGGTTCAACTTGCTGCGCGGGCCGCGGTGACCCAGATAGGTCGGCGCCACGCCCGCAGCCGATGCGGCCGTGATGCCCAAGGCCGTAAGGCCTGGCAGCAGGCCCGTACCCACGTTGTCTACTTTCATCGACGCCAGGTTGTCGCGGCTCATCAAAGGCTCACCCGGGGCCAGCTCCATGGCCGCCGCTTGCAGCCAGCCCACCCACATCGGCAAACCAATGACTGGACGGCCTCGGCCCTGGTTCACCCCGGCCCACTGGCCAGCGCGCTGCACCAACTCGCCCAAGCTCAGCACGTCCGGGCCGCACAGCTCGTAGGTCTGACCGATGGTGGCGGGTTGTTGCAAGCTGGTCACCACCGCGCGCGCTACGTCGCCCACCCACACTGGGGCAAAGCGTGTGCCGCTGCCTGCCAAGGGCATGAAAGGGGCCACGCTTTGCAGGTCAGCAAACAGGTTGAGGAATTTGTCTTCGGCTCCAAAAATCACGCTCGGGCGCAGCACCGTCAGCTGCAGACCTGCGGCTTGCAAAACCGCTTCGCCGCGCGCCTTGCTGCGTTGGTACATCGAGGGGCCTTGCGGGTCGGCGCCCAGCGCGCTGACATGCACCAAGCGCTGCACGCCCGCTTTTTGCATGGCGCTGGCGATCTTGCGGGGCAAATTCACATGCACGTTTTCAAAGCGGTCTTCGTTGCCGTGCAGCACCGCCACCAAATTGACCACCGCATCGTGACCGGGCATCAGGCGGGCCAGATCGGCCTCGCTGTGCACAGAGGCTTCGATCACTGTGAGTCCGGGCAAACTTTGAACCTTGCTGGCGTTCACCGCGCGGCGGGTGGGCACGGTGATTTGCCAGCCCAGTCGCGCCAGTTGTTCGCACACTTGGCGGCCGACAAAGCCTGAACCGCCCAGCACCAGAATGCGTGGCGCGCTCATGGCTGACTCAAACCATGGATGGCTTGGTGCATGGCGTCCATGGCCTGAGCCACGATCTGGGTGCGCCATTCGTTGGTGTCAACGTAAAACGCGTCCATCAGGTCTTGTTTGATTTGCTTTTTCATAGTTTCCGGCGCTTCGGGGTGCAGGTGCAGCCAATGGTCGCCCCGCAAGGCGCCGATGACCTTGTCTTGGGTTTGTGTGCCGTATTCCATGGCAATGCCGGTGTACTCGGCTTGCGGACATTCCTGGTAAGCCGCCATCCACATCAGGCCGGTGAGGAAAGCTGAGGTGGATGAGCCGTCGTAAATTGAGGTGATGCCCTGGCCCCACCAGGCTTTGGCGCGGGCAAAGGCCGCAGCATCGTCGGCGCAGGCAAAAATGCGCTCGCCCACACCGCTGGGGCCCAGGCCCGTGTGCAGGTCGATCCAGGCCATTTTTTGGCAAGAATGGGCGTATTTTTGCAGTACCTTGCGCAAGGTGAGGTTGCTCCAGGTCGGGGCCTGGCCGCCAAAGAACAGACCGTCTGGGAATTCGTGTTGTCCTTGAGAGACTGCAGCCTGAAAAGCTTTCATGCCGCGCTCGGCGATGTACTGGGTGGTGGCCGCTGCATTGGCGGCATCGGGTGGCCAGACTTCGGGCAGCAACAAAGGATGGATCTCCCGGTAGGCCGCGTTGTCGGGCAGCGGCTTGGAGAAGTCCTGGAAATTTCGGTTGATGTCCACGTTTTCGTGGGTCACACGGCGCACATGCGAAAAACCGTGTGGGTTGAGCGCATGGATGTAAAGCACGGCCACACCCTGAGCCTTGGCCGCATCGCGCCAAGCGGTGTTTTGCAGCGCGTGGATTTGCACGCCGGAGCCGCAATAACCCTCAACACCGTGGCAAGCGCTGCTGATGACCAGAAGCTGCTGGGCATCGGCCGCGCCGTCCAAAACCACGTCCATGGCCAGGGTTTCACCATCCCGGCCGGGCAGGGGGTGAAGGTTCGAGTCCACCTGAAGTCCCGCGTTTTGGGCTGCGCTCAGGAATTTTTCACGGGCCTGCGCGTAGCTTTTAGAAAAGCCATTCTGGATATCGTTCATTCGGGGCCCGGTCAAGCGGATTGGGTCGGGCTGGCCAGCCACTGCGTGGCCAGTTCAACCCAATAGGTGCCACCCAGCGGAATCAGATCGTCGTTGAAGTCGTAACTCGGGTTGTGCAAGGTGCAGGGGCCGCCGCCGTGGCCCATCTCGCGGTGGGCGCCGTCGCCGTTGCTGATGAAGACATACGCGCCCGGCTTGGCTTGCAGCATGTACGAGAAGTCTTCGGCGCCCATGGTGGGTTCTTGAGGCATCACGTGGTCCGCGCCCACGATGCCATTCATCACCTTGCGGGCGAAGTCGGCCTCCAAGGCGCTGTTGATGGTGGGCGGGTAATTGCGGTGGAATTCAAACTCGCATTGCGCGCCAAAAGCCGCGCAAAGTGACTCGGCCACTTGCTTCATGCGGTTTTCGATCAGGTCCAGCACCTCGATGCTGAAGGTGCGCACCGTGCCCTGCAACTCGCAGGAGTCGGGCACCACGTTGGTGGCTTCACCCGCGTGGATCATGGTGACCGAGATCACGCCCGCGTCCACCGGCTTTTTGTTGCGGGTGATGATGGTCTGAAAGCCCTGCACCATCTGGCAAGCGATTGGCACCGGGTCGATGCCGTT
>JBIKKE010000191.1:0-5721 GCA_044360575.1 Limnohabitans sp.
CCGCATTTGCCGGTTTCGAGCGTTTGGTTGAACTCAACATGGCCGCTGGCAAAGCCGCTGTGGGCGAGTCTTTCGCCAACATGCAAGCCTTGATGGCCGCCAAGAGCCCACAAGACCTGATGGCTGTGCAAGCCGCTTTTGTCCAGCCCGCCATCGAAAAGTCGGTGTCTTATGGCCGTCACATCGCTGACATTGCCAACAGCA
Organism: Limnohabitans sp.; assembly: GCA_044360575.1. GTDB lineage: Bacteria > Pseudomonadota > Gammaproteobacteria > Burkholderiales > Burkholderiaceae_C > Limnohabitans_A. The sequence continues at coordinate 205 of JBIKKE010000191.1, forward strand.
CCAGCGCCGTGTTCACCAAGGCAGTTGAGGGCAAGATGGCCGAGTCCGAGAAGGCTGTCAAAAGCCTGGTCGAGAGCAGCCTGAAGAATGCACCAGCTGGTTCTGACGCCGCTGTGGCCGCCATCAAGACCGCTTTCGAAGCCAGCCAGACTGCTGCTGAAACCCTGAAAAAAGTGGCCAAGCAAGCTGCTGACAGCGCAGAGTCCAGCATGAAAGCCGCTCAAGCCCAAGCCGAAGCTTCGCTCAAGGCCGCCATGTCCAAGGTGAAAGCCAAGGCCTAACTCGCCGCTTAATCCGCCGCTTAAAAGCGGGCGCTGGTCGCCTGCTTCCTACAATCAGGGTGTCTTCGGACACCCTTTTTGTTTTGGACGCCCCCCATGCACGCAGCAGTTGCCCAGCCTTCGGTCCCCGTTTTGCACATCGAAGGTGGCGTGGCCACCCTCACTTTGAACCGCCCGGCCCAGCGCAACCGCCTGGAAAATGCCGACCTCAAGGCTTTGTTGGTCCACTTTGACACCGTCAATCGTGACCCCGAGGTGCGTGTGCTGGTGCTCACGGCCAAAACGGCGGGTCAGCCCCGGCCGGTGTTTTGCGCGGGCTATGACATTGGGGGCTTTGACGAGCCGGGTCACGGGTCCACTTTTTTTGAAGAGATTCCGGATACCTTGGCCGCCATGCGCCCGGTGACGATTTGCGCTTTGAACGGCAGTGTGTATGGCGGCGCGACCGATGTGGTGCTGGCATGTGACCTGCGCATTGGTCTGCAGGGCATCGAGTGGCGCATGCCCGCCACCGCTTTGGGCTTGCATTACTACCCAAGCGGCTTGCGGCGCTATGTGAGTCGCTTTGGCTTGGCCGGGGCCAAAAGGGCTTTTCTGACGGCGCGGCCTTTCACGGCCCAGCAACTCAATGCCATGGGTTTGTTCGAGGCGCTGGTGGGGCCTGAGGACTGGGCGCCAACGCTGCAAGCCTTGGTGGACGATGTGTTGGCGCTGGCCCCTGTGGCGTTGCAAGAGACCAAAAAGTCCCTGCTTGAAATCGAAGCCGGACAGGCCGATGAGGCCGTTTTGCGCGAACGCGAACTCAAGAGCAGCCAAAGCCTTGACTTTGCCGAGGGCCGTGCGGCATTTGCCCAAAGACGCCTGCCTGTTTTTGTGGGGCGCTGACCCGCTATCAAGTCAAGCCCACTGCTGCCGATACTGTAGGTGGATGCTTTTTTCTTGGGATGGGTGCGCAATGGGTGCAAGTCGTTGGGTGTGTGGGGTGCTGCTCGGCCTGTGGGTTGCGCCTGTGGCGTGGGCCGGTCAGTATGTGCTGGTGGCGGGCCAGGCCAACACCGTGCCCGTGTCAGCGCGGGTGCTCAATGGCGAGCAGGTGTGCAACCTGGAAATCACCGTCCCCGGACAGCCCCCTTTTGAGCGCGTGGTGCGGGCGCCCTTTTTTGACACCCGCATCGCGATCACACCCGGCAACGAGGCCTCTGTGCTGGTTCAATGGCGTGGCCTGTCCAGACGCACAGCAGATGGTGTGGTCAACGCCTGCCCCACCCAAGGCGATTTGGCCTTCAATGTGGTCCGTGACAACGCCTTGACGCGGGCTGTGTGGTCGGCCATGTTGGCACAACTGTCACCCGCCAAAGCCGAGTGCGTGCGCGTGGGCATGGCCCATGAAAAGATCCGCCCTGAGTGGTTTGACTTCAATGACGCACGCCCCAGTGCCGAGGACCTTCGGATTCAGCAGGTCTTTAACCAATGCGATGCCTTTTTGGCCCGACCCAAAGCGTGGGGGACTCAGAACCCTGCGGGCCACGCTTGCACCTTGGCTGGCGGAATCCAAACCCGTTGCGAGGGATTTTTCAGCGCGCAGGTCAACGGCAGAACCCAAGTGATCACCCAAGAGGTGGCCATTCAAATGCAGCTGAGCAACCAGCCTTGGTCCACGGGTGTGCGAGAAATCGCGGGCGCTAAAAACAAGCGCATCCAATCAGAGAAAGATCGGGTGGCGCGCTTGGAGGCCGAAGAAGCAGCCAAGATCAAAGCCATTGAAGATGCACGCCTGCTGGCAGAAAAGCAGGTCGAAGAGGCCAAGTTGGCCGAACAGCGCGCCACCCAAGCCAAAATTGACGCACTGAAAGCGCAAATTGCGGAGGACAAAATCCGCAAAGAGAAAGAGCGCATTGAAAACCGCAACTGGTTGCTCAAGCAGATGGACAAGTTGACGGGCAAAAACCAGCCAGTTCCCAACGAAGAGGCCAAGCCAAGCTCACCCGCGGGTGCTGCAGCACCTGCCGTGGCGCCTTCAGCTGCGCCTGCCGTGGCGCCTGCCGCAGCGCCTGTGTCGGCTCCGGTATCCGCGCCCGCTCCCGCCAGTGCCCCTGCTTCCGCTTCGGCACCAGCACCTGCACCTGCTGCCGGACCTGCGAAGTAAGTTGTCGGTCAAGACCCGCAGGTGTTCAGGTCTTGGTGCGTCCCGCTGACCAAGCCGTGCCCATCGAGGCGGCCATGACGAGCGCAATGGCCAGCCCTTGAGACAGCGTGAGGTGTTCGGCCAGCACCAGCCAACCCGCCAGCGCCCCGACAGCAGGCTCCAGGCTGAGCAAAATGCTGAAGGTGTTTTTGGGCAGGTGGTTGAGCGAGAACATCTCCAGCGCATAAGGGATGGCACTGGACAGCAAAGCGACGGCCAAGCCTGCCACCAGCCATTGAGGGTCCAGCATGGCTGTGCCCGCATGGAAAATGCCGATGGGGGCCACCACGATGGCGGCGGCCAGCATGCCCATGGGGGTGGCCATGCTGCCGTAGCGCTGGGCGACGCGTTGGCCAAACACGATGTAAAGCGCCCAGCAAATGCCCGCCGTGAAGGCGAAAAATATGCCCATCGGGTCGAGCGCCGTGGCCGCATCGCCCCCGGGCAACGGCAGCAAGAGCGCCAGGCCTGCGATGGCCAGCGCCACCCAGAGCCAATCGCTGGCTTTCTTGGAGGTCCAGACCGCCACAGCCAAGGGGCCGGTGAATTCGATGGCAATGGCCACGCCAAAGGGAATGGTCTTGATCGCGCTGTAAAACAGCAGGTTCATCACGCCCAGCGTGACGCCATACAGGCCCAGCGGCAAGGCATCGGCCCAGACCCACTTTCTGCGCCAGGGCCGGAACACCGCCATCAGCATCAGGGTGGCAAACACGATGCGGTAGGCGGTGGTGCCTTCGGCGCCCAAAGCCGGAAACAGGCTTTTGGCAAATGAGGTGCCCACAGCCAGCGACACCAGGCTGGCCAGCAAGGCCAGCATGGCCCACAAACGCAGGTTCAAGCGGCGCCCCTTTGATGGATGTCCAGCACGATGGCTTGGCCGTGTGGCGTGCGCTCGGCGGCATCGGCCCAGGCGTGTTCCAGATCATGGATTTGCTCAGGGGTGCCCAGCTGGCGCTCGATCACCATTTGCTCCAGCGCGTTCAACCAGTGGGTGTAGTAGAGGCTGCCGTCGCTGGCTTCGCCGCGCGTTTGACCGGCGCGGATTTCGCGGGTCAGGGCGGTGGCCCATTCGGGCCAGGTGAAGACACCTTTTTCGTGCAGCTGCAAGGTCATGGCAAAGGCATGGGCCTGCCAGGGTTCTTCAAACACCGCGCCGTTGTTGGCGGTGGCGGGCATGGGAAAGCCGTCGCCGCAAGCGCGGGCCAGGTCGTTCAGGTCTTGGATGGCGGTGTTCATGGGGCCTTGGTCAAGATGGGACTGCTTCCAAATACGACTCCCAGGCGTCCACGCTCACCTGGTGCCCGGCTTCGGCTTGTGTGCCCCACAGTTCGGTACCGTCAAACACCACCGTGTAAAGGTGCTCGGCCGTGCCATCAAAAGGCGGCAGCATCTGGTTCACATGCTGGTCGGGCAAAACGTGGCTGCCGTGGTGCAGCGCCACGGTGCCCACATGGCCGCGAACATAGCGCGGCAAGCGGGTGTGGCCTTGCGGGTTGAGGTTCAGGGCCCGCACGCGCTGGCCCACGGCAAATCGTGGCGCTTGCGTGCTGGGGCGGTCTGCCGGGCTGCCTTTGGCCAGCGCCGCATCCACTTCTGCGGCTTTGAGTACCCGAATGCCTGCCACTGGCGGCGTGATGGGCTGGCCTTGGGTCAATTCTTGTTCGGTGATCAAGCCGCGCTCGATCACCAGCTTTTGCAGCGCCTTGGTCCAGATGGCGTAGTAAGGGCCTTGCACATAGTCCAGCGGGGGCAAAGACTCGCGGGCCGAGCGGGCCAGGTCGATGTTCCACAGGCCGCTGGCACCCATGGCCACCGTCACGCCGAGAGCTCTGCGCTCCCATTCGCCATGAAACAGCGGCTCGTTGGCTTCGATTTGAACCGGGCCATAGCCTTGCAGGCCGCCCATGTCGTGCAGGCCGTTCATGCGGTCACCTGTGGACTTTCTTGTGGTTTCAGTGCCAAGCCTGTGCCGATCATCGCGTCGCGGGTGACCAGTTTCGCCAGTTGTACTTCGGTCCAGCCTTCGGTGCCTGCCGGGCGCTCGGGCAGCACCAGATAGCGAACTTCGGCGGTGGAGTCCCACACGCGGATGTTTTGGCCCTCGGGCAAGGTGACGCCGAAATCGGCCAGAACGGCGCGCGGTTCGATCACGGCGCGCGAGCGGTAAGCGGCGCTTTTGTACCAAACCGGGGGCAAGCCCAGCACCGGCCAGGGGTAGCAGCTGCACAGGGTGCAGACCACCATGTTGTGGGTCTCGGGGGTGTTGGGCACGGCCACCATGTGTTCGCCTTGGCGGCCGGTGTAGTCCATTGAGGCGATGGCGGCGGTGGCGTCTTTCAGCAGCCAGTCTTTAAATACGGGGTCAGCCCAGGCCTTGGCCACCACTTTGGCGCCGTTGTGCGGCCCTACATGCACCTCGTAGGTCTCGATGATCCGGTCCACGGCGGCGGGGTCGAGGTAGCCTTTTTGGGTCAGCAGGGTCTCCAAGGCGCGGACACGCAGGTCCACCTCGCCCAAGGTGCTGTGTTCGTGGTCATGTGAGTGGTCATGGCCGTGGGGGTGATCGTGTTCAGCGGGCATGGCGGTCTCCTGTCTGGTTGTCTCGGGTTGCGCTTGGGTGCTGCCTGAATGTGGTTTCAAGGGGTCTGACCCCGTGCGGCCGGGGCTTTTGAGGTCGATCATAGCGCCGCATACAATGGCGGCTTCGCCTGCGAAAGACGTGGGCGACAACTGTTTCAAACCGAATTTGATTTTTGGAGACCCCATGTTCATCTCTTCAGCTTTTGCCCAAACTGCCCCCGCCGCTGCCTCGGGTGGTGACTTCCAGTCCACCTTGATGAGCATGCTGCCTTTGTTGCTGATGTTTGTGGTCCTGTACTTTGTCATGATCCGCCCCCAGATGAAGAAGCAAAAAGAACACCGCGCCATGATCGACGCCTTGGCCAAGGGCGATGAGGTGGTGACTGCGGGTGGTTTGCTGGGCAAAGTCAGCAAGATCGGTGATGCCTACATTGGCGTCGAGATGGCCACTGGCGTTGAAGTCCAAAT
>JBIKKE010000192.1:0-5624 GCA_044360575.1 Limnohabitans sp.
TGTCGATCAACGACAAAGGCCAGACCGTCACCGGTAAGGTCAAGACTGTGGATGCAAAGGGCGCTGAAATCGACCTGGGCGAAGACATCATCGGCTACCTGCGTGTCAGCGAAATCTCGCGTGACCGCGTCGAAGACGCCAGCCACGTTCTCAAAGTCGGCGACGAAGTCACCGCTGTGGTGGTCAACGTGGATCGCAAGACCCGCAACATCCAGTTGTCGATCAAAGCCAAAGACGCTGTGGACCAGCAAGAAGCCATGGCTTCTTTGTCGAGCCAAGCCAAGAGCGAAAACGCTGGCACGACCAGCCTGGGCGCTTTGTTGCGTGCCAAGCTCGACAACAACTGATCTGTGATCTGAAGACGCTTGCTGTCTGAAAAGCCTGCCCCTGTCATGGGGGCAGGCTTTTTTCAGATCGGTGCCTGGCACCGGCAAGTGACTCGAACAACGAATTGCTCCCATGACCCGCTCTGATCTGGTTGAAGAACTCGCCGCCCGCTTTGCGCAATTGACCCACCGTGACGCCGAATTGGCTGTCAAAACGGTGCTGGACGCCATGAGCGACGCGCTGGTTAAGGGCCACCGCATCGAGATTCGCGGCTTTGGCAGTTTCTCGATCAACCGCCGTCCACCGCGTGTCGGCCGCAACCCGCGCTCGGGTGAGAGCGTGCAGATCCCCGAAAAACGGGTCCCCCATTTCAAGCCCGGCAAGGCCTTGCGCGAGGCCGTGGATGCAGGCACTTTGGCCCATGCCCAAAAAGCAGCAGACGCCAAGGCATGACGCCCTTTTGTGGTGGTTTTTGCACTGGTTTCCTGGCACGGTGACAGGTCGTTAGAATGAATTCATCTTTCGAGGTCGCCCCATGAAACGTCTGCTTCGGCTGCTGCAGTGGTTACTGAAAGCGGCTGTTTTTTTCACACTCTTTGCTTTCGCGGTGAACAACCAGCAAGAAACCCGTGTGAACTTCTTTTTCAGCACTTATTGGTCTGCGCCCACCGTTTTGGTGGTCTTGTGCGCTTTCACTTTGGGCGTGGTGGTCGGCGTTTTGGGCATGGTGCCCCGTTGGTGGCGTGAGCGCCAAGCTGTGAAACAAATGGGCCCTGCTGCTGCGGGCAGTGCTACCCCACCGGTCACCCCTTCGACCACGCCAGAGGTCCCCCGTGGAATTTGACTTCACCTGGATTTTGTTGGGCTTGCCCATTGCGTTTGCCTTGGGTTGGATTGCTTCACGTTTGGACTTGCGCCAAATGCGTTTGGCCAACCGTCAAGCCCCACGCGCTTATTTCAAGGGCCTGAATTACTTGCTGAACGAGCAACAAGACCAAGCGATTGACGCTTTCATTGAGGCCGTTCAAAACGATCCCGACACCTCCGAACTGCACTTTGCGCTGGGCAATTTGTTCCGTCGTCGTGGTGAGTACGACCGCGCGGTCAGAGTGCATGAACACCTTTTGTCCCGTGCGGATCTGAGCAATGCTGACCGGCAAAGGGCTCAACACGGCTTGGCGCTGGACTACCTGAAAGCCGGCCTGCTCGACCGCGCCGAAGAAGCGCTGCGCAAACTAGAAGGCACCTCTTATGAGGGCCAGGCGCGCATGGCCAGAATGGCCATTTACGAACGTTCTCGTGAATGGCCCGAAGCCGCAGCTGTAGCGCTTTTGCTTGAAACAACTGGCGAAGTGGACTTCAGTGTCCGAATGGCGCATTACCAGTGTGAACAGGCCAGAGAATGGGTCCAAAAAGGAGACCCGGCAGCGGCCATTGATCTGCTGCAGGCAACGCTTCAAAGCCACCCCCATGCCGCGAGACCCCGAATTTTGTTGGGCCAATTGCAATTGAACCAAGGCCAATCCCGCGCAGCCTTTGACACTTTGGCGCTTCTGTTTGAGCGCCAGGACAACGCCGCACCTTTGGCTGCAGCCAGTTTGGTGAAAGCGGCCCTGGCCTGCGGCATGGGTACGGATGCCCAGCGCTTGCTGGAGGCCCATTACCAAAAGGTGCCCTGCATCGATGTGCTGAATGCCATCACCGAAATCCATCAAACGGGCACAGCCACCAACACCACTGCCGATTCTGAGGCGCTAGACCGCTACCTTGGTCATTTGCAAAAGCAGCCCTCCTTGATGGCTGCAAGCCGATGGTTGACCGGTGCTCGGCCGGGTCAGTCACCGCTTCCAGAACCCGTGCAGAAGGCGCTGGAACATGCCACCAAGCCCTTGGCGAGATACCGCTGCGCCGCTTGCGGTTTCGAAGCCAAAGAGCATTTTTGGCACTGCCCCGGTTGCCAAGCTTGGGACAGCTACCCCCCGAAGCGCGTTGAAGAAATCTAAAATTAACACTTTTATTTTAGAAAATTGAGGGTTATCACCCTTCATCCAGCGCCATGGGCTTTTGACAATGCACCTTGCTGCACATTTTTGCAGTCAACCCAAGGAGCGCAGACATGTTGAAAAAAATCACAGGTGCATTGCTGGCTTTCGGATTCGCGGGCCTGACCTGGGCCCAACAAATTGATTTGAACAAGGCCACAGAGGTCGAACTCGACGCCCTCAAGGGTGTGGGGCCGGTGCTGACCAAGGCGGTGATGGTCGAGCGCAAAAAGGCCCCGTTCAAGAATTGGGAAGATGCCACCAGCCGGGTCAAAGGCTTAGGGCCCCAAAAGGCCAGCAGCTTGTCCGAGCAAGGGGTAAGGGTGCAAGGCAGTGCTTACAACGCCAAAGTGGCTCCTCAAAAGCCCGCGCCCGCCAAAAACTGAAAACTCTCACACCCACTTGCCGTCTCGATCGATTCGGCAGGCCTCGCCCTTAACAAGCGGTTTTTAACCCTGCATTGGCGTTCAGGCCTTGCCAAAACCACCGCCACCGGGTGTGTGGATTTCAAACACATCGCCTGTCTGCATTTCGACCTGGCCAATGTGCGCCAGCTCTTGCACCGTGCCGTCGGCGCGCACCACGCGGTTGATGCCCGGCAAGCCGCTGTGTCCGCCTGCCATGCCAAAGGCTGGGTGAACCCGCCCGTTGGACAAAATACCCGCCGTCATCGGCTCCAGAAAGCGCACGCGGCGCACACCACCATCACCGCCGTGCCAGCGCCCTGCGCCGCCTGAGCCTTGGCGAATCGCGTAACTCTCGAGCCGCACAGGGAAGCGGAACTCCAGCACCTCGGGGTCGGTCAGGCGTGAATTGGTCATGTGGGTTTGCACCACCGAGGTGCCGGCAAATCCACCCACCAAGTCACCGTGTGCATCAAAGCGCCCACCTGCACCGCTGCCCCCCGAAATCGTCTCGTAGTACTGCACCCGCGCATTGCCAAAAGTGAAGTTGTTCATGGTCGGCTGGCTGCCTGCCATCACACCCAAGGCGCCAAACAGCGCATTGGTGATGCAGGTGGAGGTTTCCACATTGCCCGCCACCACCGATGCAGGCGGATTGGGGTTGAGCATGGAGCCGGCCGGAATGATGACTTTCAGAGGCTTCAAGCAGCCCGCATTCAATGGGATGTCATCCTGGACCAAGCTGCGAAACACATACAGCACGGCCGCCATGCACACCGCCCGGGGCGCGTTGAAGTTGTTGGACAACTGGGCGCTCGTGCCGGTGAAGTCGATCTCGGCTGTGCGCTGTTCAGCGTTCACGCGCACCGCGACTTGGATCTGCGCACCGTTGTCCAGCGGCAAGGTGAAAGCGCCGTTTTTCAGGCTGGTGATGACGCGGCGCACGGACTCCTCGGCGTTGTCCTGCACATGGCGCATGTAGGCCTGCACCACATCAAGGCCAAACTGATCGACCATGCGGCGCAACTCCTGCACGCCTTTTTCATTGGCAGCGATTTGCGCTTTCAGGTCGGCCATGTTTTGCGCCGGATTGCGCGAAGGGTATTCACCGCTTTGCAGCAAGGCCACCATTTCGGCTTCACGCAGGTGACCTGCCTCCACCAATTTGACGTTGTTGATCTGCACGCCCTCTTCTTCGATGCGCGTGGAAAACGGTGGCATGGAGCCGGGTGTGAGTCCGCCCACATCGGCATGGTGCCCGCGTGAGCCCACATAAAACACCGGCTCGGCGTGACCGTCCAGGTACACCGGCGTGATGACTGTGATGTCAGGCAAGTGCGTGCCGCCGTGGTAAGGGTCGTTCAGCACGAACACATCGCCCGGTTGCATGCGGCCTTTGTTCTCTTGAATGACGGTCTGGATGCTTTCACCCATCGAGCCCAAATGCACTGGCATGTGCGGCGCGTTGGCGATCAAATGGCCTTCGGCACTGAACAGCGCACACGAAAAGTCCAAGCGTTCCTTGATGTTGACCGAGTAGGCGGTGTTTTGCAGCTGCAGCCCCATTTGCTCGGCGATGTTCATGAACAGGTTGTTGAACACCTCTAAAAGCACCGGATCGGCCTGCGTGCCAGCAGCGTGCTGTACTGCCCGCGCTTGCACGCGCACCAGCAGCAAATGGTCCAGCGCTGTGAGGCGCGCTTGCCAACCGGCCTCCACCACGGTGGTGGCGTTTTTCTCAGCAATGATGGCCGGGCCGTCGATCACATCGCCAGGGCGCATGTCTTCGCGCACCACCAGCGCAGCGTCCTGCCACTGGGCCGCACCTTGCGCGTTGGCGGCATACACACGCACCGTGTCACGGCGTGGCACTTCGCGCTCAGGGTGCAAGTTGTGGACGGCTTCTTCGGGCGCGTCGCCAGGCAACACGGCCTCAACCGAGACGGCTTCAACCACCAAGGCCTTGCCCTGCATCAAGAAGGCAAAGCGCTGGCGATACGCAGCCTCAAAACCCGCCACCAACTGGGCTTGATCACCCCAAGGCACCACCAGCGCCGAATCGGTGCCTTCGTAGCGCAGGTGCACGCGTTGGCGCAGCTCAATGCGCTGGGCATTGGCGGCATCCCCGCCCATTTGCGCCAGCAATGCCTGACGGGTGGATTCGCCCAAAGCCTGCAAGCGCTCAGCCATCAAAGGCATGGCGGCCGCATCCAGTCGCCGCTCCATGCTTTCCTCACGCATCACGTTTTGGTCCGCCAGGCCCATGCCATAAGCCGACAACACACCCGCCAAAGGGTGAACCAGCACCTGCGACATGCCCAAGGCATCGGCCACCAAACAGGCGTGCTGTCCACCTGCCCCACCAAAGCATTGCAGGGTGTAACGCGTCACGTCGTAGCCTCGCGCCACCGAGATTTTCTTGATCGCGTTGGCCATTTGCTGCACCGCAATCTGGATGAAACCGTGCGCCACGTCTTCGGCAGCTCGCCCGGTCTGCGCGGCCAGTTTTTGAAAGTGGCCATGCACCACCTCGGGGTCCAGCGGCTGGTTCGCATCCGGCCCAAACACCGAAGGGAAGAACTTGGGCTGCACCTTGCCCACCATCAAGTTGGCATCGGTCACGGCCAGCGGCCCACCGCGTCGATAACTGGCCGGGCCCGGGTTGGCGCCTGCGCTTTGCGGTCCCACCCGAAAGCGCGCACCGTCATAGGCCAGCAGCGAACCACCGCCTGCTGCGACGGTGTGGATGCTCATCATGGGCGCGCGCATGCGCACACCCGCCACCTGAGTTTCAAACTCGCGCTCGAACTGCCCGGCAAAGTGCGACACATCGGTGGAGGTGCCGCCCATG
>JBIKKE010000193.1:0-5617 GCA_044360575.1 Limnohabitans sp.
AATTCCGGCCTTGGTCGACACCGATGGGCCCGACGGGCAAACGCAAACGGTGTTTGAGTCGGGTGCCATCCTGATTTATTTGGCTGAAAAAACCAGGCAATTTTTGCCTTCTCAAGGCGCTGCCCGGGTCGCCGCGCTCGAGTGGTTGATGTTTCAGATGGGGGGCTTTGGCCCTGCGCCGGGCCAGGTGCACCACTTTGTGGCTTTGAAGGACGAGGATGACAAGCGTTATGGCTTGCAGCGCTTCATGGCCGAAACCCTGCGCCTTTATGGCGTGATGGACCGCCGGTTGGCCGAGCAGCCGTTTTTTGCGGGGGATTTGTCGATCGCCGACTTCGCCATCTTGGGTTGGGTATGGCGCCACCCGCGTCACCAGGTTGATTTGTCGAAATTTCCACATGTTGAACGTTGGTACCAAAGCATGATGGCCCGGCCCGCAGTTCAAAAGGGCTTTGCTGTGGCCTTGCGCCGAGACTGACACAGTTCGGGTGCGGCGTTCAGGCCGGTTGAAGCCGGACTGCAGGTGTACCGCTGGGTGCATTTCGCGGCCAAAGCCTTAGGCTTGGGCTCAATCGGCCCATTCTTGTGGCTTAATATCGTTTTGCATTTTTTATCCGGAGCCACAGATGGGCAACAAAATCGTCACCGAAGCAGATCGTAAATTCACCCCCCCACTGCCCGCACTGCCAGGCGTGACCTTGCGCACAGGCGGCCGTGGACAGCGCGTCAGCCTTGAGCGCGGCGTGTCCACACGCAGCAAAAAGAACCCAGGTAAGCGCTCCACAAAGGGCGGTTGATCGAGGCTCGCTCGGCGTTTTGCCGGGCCAGTGCCCAGCCACTGAGCGACTCAGTGGCTTTTTTTTCGACTTTTTGGCGTGCTTTGGGTCAGGCCAAATGGGTCACATCAAGGAGAGCTGAATGTTGATTTCTTATGGCGCCGTGTTGGTGGCAGGCCTCATGCCAGTGGTGTGTGCAGGCATCGCCAAATCAGGTTTCAAGGGTTACGACAACAGCGACCCTCGCGCTTGGCTGTCCCGTCAGACCGGCTTCAGGGCCCGTGCGAACGCTGCGCAAGCCAATTGTTTCGAGGCCTTTCCCTTCTTTGCAGTGGGTGTGATTTTGGCGCTGCTCACCGGGGTAGAGCCCGACTGGGTCGATGCTTTGGCCATGCTGTTCATCGCATTTCGTGTGGCCTATATTTTCTTTTATGTCACGGACAAAGCCAAATGGCGCACGATGGTGTGGTCGGGGGCCTATGTCGTGGTTCTGGCACTGTTCGCCATGGCGATGCTGAATTTGCACCCGACGTGATGCCAAAAAGCCAAGTTAACAAGGCACAATAAGACCTCTGCCCCGGTGGTGAAACTGGTAGACACACCGGACTTAAAATCCGTTGCTTCGTTCATAGCGGGCGTACCGGTTCGATTCCGGTTCGGGGCACCAAAGTACTCTAAGCACCATCATGACCCAAGACAACGCAGCGCTTGAAATTCACGTGCATGGTGAAGTGCCCACCAAAACAGGCACCGACACTGCTGCCATTCAAGAGGCTTTGAAGCCTTTGTGGCGCTATGCTGGCGCGCGCAGTTTGGTGGAGGGCGCCATCAGTCTCTACGAAGAAGAGCCCGGTATCCGCTTTGACCCTGCCACCAGCCGCTTGCACCTGTGCTGGACGGTGCGGGGTGACGAAGATTTTCGCCTGGTCATGGACGACCTGTGTATGAACCTCAATGAATTGTCTGCTGCAGGCACCCAAATCGAGGTCACTTTTTACGACACCGAGTTTGACGACGAGGACGAGGCCAATGGAGCCGAGTCGCGCGACGATTTTGTGATGTTTTTTGTTGGTCCTGACCCAGGAGCCATCATGCAAGCCCAGCGTGATTTGCTGGTGCACGATGTGGTCAACATGATGGAGCGCCACTTTGATGGCGCTGAGTTGTCGGGTGTGGTGGCTGAAATCGACAAGTTGTTTAGCCTGCGCTTTGACAGTTTGGTCAGCTCCTTGGACATTGGCAAGCCTCCCCGTGGCCCCGGTGGCGGCAATGGTCATGGCGGCGGCGGTCGCCGTCCACGTCACCTGCATTGATCGAGGCAGCCCATGAATGCTTCAGGACTCCGTTCTGCGCTCAACCCGGGTGTGCGTTTGCGCGAGGTCTTTGGCTGGGCCATGTATGACTTCGCCAATTCTGGCTATTCCACGGTGGTCATCACGGCCGTGTTTGCCGCTTACTTTGTGGGTGGGGTGGCCGATGGTGCTGACTGGGCCACTTTGGCCTGGACATCGGGCCTTAGCCTTTCATATCTGATCGTCATGCTCACCATGCCCGGGTTGGGTGCCTGGGCCGACCGTGTGGCCGGCAAAAAACGCATGCTGATGTGGGTCACCGCGGGCTGTGTGATCAGCACAGCAGCCTTGTCTTTGGTGGGGCCAGGTCAGGTGGCCTTGGGATTGTTCATCTTGGTGGTGTCCAACACCTTCTTTTCTTATGGTGAGTCGCTCACCGCCTCGTTTTTGCCCGAATTGGCCAAGCCTCATGCCATGGGCCGCGTGAGTGGCTGGGGTTGGTCTTTGGGTTATATCGGCGGCATGCTGACTTTGGGCATTTGCCTGGCCTATGTGCTGTCGGCGCAGGCGCGTGGCGAATCGGGTAGCCAGTTCGTGCCGGTGACGATGTGGATCACGGCGGCCATGTACGGCGCGGCGGCCTTGGTGACTTTGGCTTTGTTGCGCGAGCACTCCCCCCCGCAGCCCCATGCCCCTGTGGTTTCGGTGGTGCAAAGCTTGCGTGGCCTGCGGCAAACCCTGCGCGAGGCCTTGCCTTACCGTGACTTCACCCGTTTGCTGGCCTGTGCGGTGGCTTACCAAGGCGGGGTGGCTGTGGCCATCACGCTGGCGGCCATTTACGCCGAGCAGGTGATTGGTTTTCAGCCGCAAGAAACCATGGTGCTGATCTTTGTGCTCAACCTGGCCGCTTTTGCGGGGGCTTTGCTGTTGGGCTATGTGCAAGACCGCGTGGGCCACAAGCTGACTTTGTCATTGACCTTGTTGGGTTGGGTGGCCACCTGTTTCATCGCGGCTTTGTCAACCGACAAGGCCACGTTTTGGTGGGCTGCAGGCATCGCTGGTTTTTGCATGGGCTCCAGCCAGTCTTCGGGCCGGGCCATGGCAGGCCTGATGGTGCCGGCTCACCGTTTGGGAGAGTTTTTTGGCCTGTGGACGTTTGCCATTCGATTGGCCAGCATCCTGGGACCGCTGATGTACGGCCTGATCACTTGGTTGAGCGACGGCAATCAGCGTTTGGCCATCGGGGCGACCTCTTTGCTGTTCATTGTGGGCTTGGTGCTTTTGATGCCCGTTGACGTTGAGCGCGGCCGTCTGGCGGCGCAAAAGCCGACCTGAAGTTCAGGCTTGCAGGCTGGCAGGCGCTGCCTCGCACAGCTCAGGGGGCAAGCCCAGCCACCGCCTGGCAGCCGCTTGCAGGCCCTGCAAGTCACCCGTGGTCAACAAGCGCATGGGCTGAGCGGCCTCATGGGGGGCTTGCGTGTTCAGCAAATCAGCGGCTGCCAACAAACGCCGCGTTTGACGTGCCACGGCCTCGCCAGTCGAGAGCAGTTGCACATCTGGCCCCAACAGTTGGCGCAACTCGTTTTCGACAAACACATAGTGGGTGCAACCCAGCACCAGGGTGTCGATGTCGCCCGGTCCCGAACCAAAGCGGCCCATGGCTTGGGTGTAGGTCTGCAGCAAGTGCGTGATTTGATCTTGCGCGGCCCCTGCCTGGTCGGGCAGGGTGCTTTGCTCGATGGCCAAGGCCAAGCCGTTACACGCTTGCACCACAAAATGGGCCTCGCCTTGAACACTGGCCAACAGCCGTGCAAATTTGTCACTGCCCACTGTGCCCCGTGTCGCGATCACCCCGATATGGCCTGTGCGGCTCAGGGCCAGGGCTGGTTTCAGTGCCGGCTCGACGCCGACCAAAGGCAATTGGGGATGCTGGGCACGCAGTGCGTGGATGGCTGCAGCGGTGGCGGTGTTACAGGCCACCACCAGCGCTTTGATGTGGTGTTGCGCCAGAAAATGCTTGGCAATCGTTTGGGTTCGCTGGGTAACAAAGGCCTCGGTTTTCTCGCCATATGGCGCGTGCGCGCTGTCGGCCAGGTAAACAAAGCGTTCGTGCGGCAGTGCCTTTTGCAAGGCCCGCAGCACACTCAGGCCCCCAATGCCGCTGTCAAAAACGCCAATGGGGGCGTTCACGTTCAGCCGGCGTTGACGCCAATGCCTTTGAACTCGCCAGTGGCGATGCGCTTTTGCCATTCGGCGGGGCCGGTGGTGTGGGCACTGGTGCCGCCCGCATCGACCGCGACGGTGACAGGCATATCGACCACGTCGAACTCGTAGATGGCTTCCATGCCCATGTCCTCAAAGCCTACGACCTTGGCGTGCTTGATGGCTTTGGACACGAGGTAAGCCGCGCCGCCCACGGCCATCAGGTAAGCACTCTTGTGCTTCTTGATGGCTTCGATGGCGACCGGGCCGCGCTCGGCTTTACCGATCATGGCGATCAGGCCGGTTTGAGCCAGCATCATCTCGGTGAAGCCGTCCATGCGGGTGGATGTGGTTGGGCCGGCGGGGCCCACGGCCTCGTCCCCCACAGGGTCGACCGGACCCACGTAGTAAATGACCCGGTTGGTGAAGTCCACGGGCAACTTTTCGCCCTTGGCCAGCATGTCCTGGATGCGCTTGTGTGCCGCATCTCGGCCTGTGAGCATCTTGCCGTTGAGCAAGAGCGTTTGGCCGGGTTTCCAGCTGGCCACTTCGGCAGGTGTCAATGCATTCAGGTCGACGCGTTTGCTTTTCTCGGTGTCGGCCGTCCAGTTGACGTTGGGCCAGAGGTCGAGCGAAGGCGCCTCAAGGTAGGTGGGGCCCGAACCGTCGAGCACAAAGTGCGCGTGACGTGTGGCAGCGCAGTTGGGGATCATGGCCACGGGCTTGCTGGCCGCATGCGTGGGGTACATCTTGATCTTCACGTCGAGCACGGTCGTCAGGCCCCCAAGGCCCTGAGCACCAATGCCCAAGGCATTGACCTTGTGGTAAAGCTCCAGTCGCATTTCTTCCACTTGGTCGAGCTTCTCGCCCTTGCTGGATTTTTCGAGCAACTGGTACATGTCCAGGTCGTCCATCAGGCTTTCTTTGGCCAAGAGCACGGCCTTTTCGGCGGTGCCGCCGATGCCAATGCCCAGCATGCCGGGTGGGCACCAGCCTGCGCCCATGGTGGGCACAGTCTTCAAAACCCAGTCGACGATGCTGTCGCCGGGGTTGAGCATGATCAATTTGGACTTGTTCTCGCTTCCGCCGCCTTTGGCCGCCACGGTCACATGCACATGGTGGCCGGGCACGATCTTGGTGAAGATCACGGCAGGCGTGTTGTCCTTGGTGTTCTTGCGGTTGAAGTGGGGGTCAGACACCACGGATGCGCGCAGCATGTTCTCCGATTGGTTGTAACCCCGGCGCACGCCTTCGTTGATGGCGTCTTCCAAGCTGCCCGTAAAGCCGTCGAACTTCACGTCCATGCCGACTTCGAGGAACACGTTGACGATGCCGGTGTCTTGGCAA
>JBIKKE010000194.1:0-5616 GCA_044360575.1 Limnohabitans sp.
TTGTCAGGTCCATCCGGTGCTTTTGACGGCAGCGGCGTTAGGGCCAGAGCCTTCGGTGCCATAATTCACTCCATGTTCAGCCTGCAATCCCTGCGCAATGCCCACCGCTTCACCCGCTTCGTGCTGGCGTGGTTTGCATTGTTTGTCGGGGCGGCGGTGGCATCACCGCTGGTCAAGCCAGAAGCCGTGCAGCTGGTTTGCAGCGCCATTGGCGGCGTGAAACTGGTGCCGGTGGATGTTGCCGGTGCCGATGTGGATGGCACGGTGGGCCACACCGCGCTCGACTGCCCCGCCTGCTTGCCCCTGATCGCGCCGCCTGCGGCCGACGTGCTGGCCAAGTTGCCAACGGGTGATTTGTCCCATGTTTTGCAAGCCCTGCCGGCGGCTCGCCTGGCCAGTTTGCTGGGTCAGCCCTGGCAAGCCCGCGCACCCCCCATCTTTTTCGCCTGAAACACCGCCCCTTGATGCGCTGGCGCGCTGGGGCTGAGTCGGTTTAGGCGTCCACCTGTGCCTGTGCACCCTGCTTCATGGGGTGTTCCTTGCGCACTGTCTGTGTCTCTTCATCTGTTCGATAACCACCAGGAGTGATCCATGTCCCCTACCGCTTTGTCTGTGTCTGCCCTTTTACTGGCCATGACCGTGTCCTTGTCGGCCCAAGCCCAAGTGACCGTGAAAGACGCCTGGGTGCGCGCCACCGTGCCCCAGCAAAAGGCCACGGGTGCCTTCATGCAGCTGCAATCAGCGCAAGACGCCAAATTGGTCTCGGCCCAATCGCCTGTGGCGGGGGTGGTCGAGGTGCATGAAATGGCCATGGACGGCGGCGTCATGCGCATGCGTGCTGTGCCCAACCTGGATTTGCCTGCGGGCAAAGCCATCGACCTCAAGCCCGGCGGCTACCACGTCATGCTGATGGACCTGAAGTCCCAAGTCAAAGACGGTGACACCGTGCCCGTGACGCTGGTGGTGGAAGGCAAAGACGGCAAGCGCCAGTCGCTGGAACTGAAAGTGCCTGCCCGAACCGCGGCTGCACCAGCCATGAAGCACGGCGAAGGTCACAAGCACAAGCACTGATCCCTTCACAGCTTGATTGCCTCTTGATCAGCCAATGACCTGGACTTCTGCCCCACTGCATCGCCTGGCCCGCCTTGTGCTGGCCTGGTACGTGCTGTTTGTGGGGGTGTCGGTTCTGGCTTCAACGCTGCAGCCCAAAACCATGGAAGTGGTGTGCTCCAGCATGGGCATCATGAAATTGGTGGTGCTGGGCGAGGAGGGTGAAACCCAAGTGCGCAGCAGCATGGACTGCCCACTGTGCGCCCACACCACGCCCGCCCTTCCGCCGCCCACGTTGGCCGATCTGGCCCATGTACCCGATGCCCGTTCGCACATCGTCCAGCGTCTACCGGCTGCCATCTTGCTGGCGCGCACGGCACCGCCATTGCCCTCTCGAGGGCCGCCTGCTTTCAATTGATCTTGACTGAACCGTGCTGAACACCGCCAGGTGTTCGGCGCTTGTTGTCATTGCGGCCTTGAGTGCTGGCGGTGATGGATCGATTTGAAACTTGCCATGAAAAACACCCTTTCTCTTTCTCCTTTGTCTTTGGCCGTGCTCGGCCTTTTCGCCGGGCTGAACGGCCATGCCGTGGCCCAAACCGGCAATGCGTTGGACACCATCGTGGTGTCTGGTTCACGCTCTGAGACCAAACTGTCTGAAACTCCTGTGTCCATCGGCTCGGTCAGTCGTGCCGAATGGGATGCAGACAAGCCCAAAACCATGGGCGAGATCATCAACCGCATTCCCGGCGTGTTTTGGAACGATCTGGGCAACGAACAACACAGCATGGGCATCCGCCAACCCATCAGCACTCAGTCGGTTTACCAATACCTGGAAGACGGTATCCCGATTCGGCCTTTGGGCGTGTTCAACCACAACGCGCTCAACGCCATCAACACCAACGGCGCCAGTGGTGTCGAAGTGGTCAAAGGCGCCGCATCTTCGCTGTATGGCAGCAATGCGGTCGGTGGCGCGGTCAACTTTTTGACCCAGCGCTCTTCCCGCACCCCAACGGGCTACATGGGCATTCGCCACGACAGCACCGATGGTTTCACGCGCATCGATTCGGGGGCCAGCAACACCTGGGGCGATCTGGGCTTGCGCTTCTCGAATTACAGCTCGCAACGCGACAGCCTCAATTGGCAGCAGCACAGTGGCGGAACCAAAGACTCTTTCTCCTTGCGCGGCGATTACAACCTGAGCGCCACTTCATGGATGCGGGCTTCCTTGGTACACACGAACCTGGACTCCGACACACCGGGCAGTTTGTTTGAAAATGACTTTCGCACGAACCCCGGCAAGAGCATCAACACCTTCACGTGGCGCAAAGACAAAACCACGCGCGCCAATGTGGCCTGGGAAGGTGAAACCAGCCGTGGTGGTCTGACGACGGTCACTTTCTTTGCACGCAACAACGACCATGCCCAGTTGCCCAATTACACGATCACCAATTGCCAAGGGGCCAATTGCAGAGGCACGATCAACAACAACCACGTTCAATCATTGGGGGTGGACATCAAACACACCCAACAGCTGGACACACTGCGTGCCCGGTTTGTGTCCGGTGTTTACATCGACCGAAGTCAGAACGACTTTGTCTCGGACAACCTGGCCATCGTCCGCGATG
The DNA here is from genome assembly GCA_044360575.1 of Limnohabitans sp. Lineage (GTDB taxonomy): Bacteria > Pseudomonadota > Gammaproteobacteria > Burkholderiales > Burkholderiaceae_C > Limnohabitans_A. Next base: position 2,679 of record JBIKKE010000194.1, read on the forward strand.
TGCCCACTGGCCGCTACATCAGTTACAGCCTGAACAGCATCAACAACCCCAATGGCGTTCGCAACTTTGGCGTGGGCATTGCCAACGATGCGGCATTTGCGCAGCTGGAATTCAGCCCCAGTGACAAAGTTCGGGTGGTTGCAGGTGGGCGCTATGACAGCATTCGGTACGACTTCAAGAACAACTTGACGCCGGGGGCTAACTTTGGTGCGCCCAACGAAGTTCGGAACTTCGCGAAATTCAGCCCGAAGCTGGGCGCCACCTATGCACTCAGTACCAGCAGCAGCCTTTACAGCAACCTGAGCATGGGCTTTACACCGCCAGAGGTGAGTCAACTTTATGGCCGGACGGCCATCCCCGAATTGAATCCTGCCACTTACGACAACATCGAGCTCGGCTGGCGGGCTTTGCTGGCCTCGGGCATCCGTGTCGACTCTGCGCTTTACCAACTGAGCGGCAAAGACACCATCGTGTCCTACACCCCCGAAGTGGGTAACAGCTTCAATAAAAATGCGGGTGACACCCGAAGCCGTGGTTTTGAATTGAGTTTGAACCAGCAATGGCGAAGCTTGGACTGGCGCATGGGATCGACTTGGGCCGAGCACACCTATGTGAACTACCGTCTGAGCGATGCGGTAGGTGCCATCGAAGATTACTCGGGTAAGCAAATGCCACAAGCACCCCATCACACCCTGAATGCACAAGTGGGCTGGAAATTCACACCTGCTTCACGTGTTGCCTTGAATCTGGTCAAACAAGGCAGCTCCTGGATGAACAATGCCAACACGGTTCGCTACGCAGGCCACACCTTGCTCCATCTGACCGTCAGCCACAAACTGCCAGATGGCTGGGAAGTGTGGGGCCAGGTGCGTAACCTGACCGACAAAAACCATTCGGACAATGCGGCCAGCCGGTTCATCCCGGGCAGAGGTACCTACAACCCCAACACCCAAAACACGTATGCCGCAGGCGCTCCGCGCAGCATCATGGTGGGATTGAACAAGTCGTGGGGTGGCCGATGAAACACTGGACACTCTTTCGATGGCCCCTTCATCGTTCCCTTCATTGGCATCTTTGGCTCTGCGCCATCATGCTCTGGTGCACTGGCCCTATGCCGCAGGCCTTGGCGCAAGAGGCCAACGCAAAAACCACACATGCCCGCCACCAGCGGCCCCAACTGGCCACAGGCACGGCCATCGCGCCCGATGGTCGTTTATGGGTGGTGGGCCTCAATGCACAAGCGCAACTCTTTGTGCAAAACACCCCCTTGAGTGGCGCCTTGCAGTGGAGCCCAGCGCGCATCCTGGACACGGGCAAAGACCCGATTGCGGCCGATGGCGAAAGTCGTCCCAAAATTGCTTTTGGCCCCAACGGCTGGGTGGTGATCAGCTACACCATGCCTTTGTCCAAACCATTTACGGGATTTATCCGCATGCTGCGAAGCAGCGATGGCGGAACCACTTTCAGCACGCCCTTCACGGTGCATCAAGACCGACAGGAGATCACCCACCGCTTTGATGCAATCGCGTTTGATGGCGATGGCGTCTTGCACACGCTGTGGATCGACAAACGCGATCAACCCCCCAAAGGCTCTGCGCAAGCCTATGCTGGTGCCGCCATCTACCGCAATGCCTCCAAAGATGGCGGCGCCAGCTTTGGCCCCGACACCAAAGTGGCCGACCACTCTTGCGAGTGCTGCCGCATTGGCTTGGCCCGCAGCCCACAGGGTACGCTGCAGGCGACCTGGCGCCATGTGTTTGAGGGCAACACACGCGACCACGCCTTTGCCACGGTGGGCGATCCTGCCAACCGCATCACGCGCAGCACATACGACGGCTGGCAAATCAACGCTTGCCCACACCATGGCCCTGGCTTGGCCACCGATGCCACGGCTGCATTCAACGGATACCACACCGTCTGGTTTGGCATCCGAAAGGTCAACGGACAGGACTTGGCTGCTGTGCGTTACGCCCGCTTGAATCCACGCGGTGAACCCCTGCCTAAGTCAGAGCAAGTCTTGCCCGACCCGCGCGCCGAACACGCCGATGTGATGGCGCATGGCGCCAACGTGGCCGTGGTCTGGCGCAGCAGCGATGGGGCAGTGACCACGCTCAAAGCCTGGCTGTCACAGGACGGCGGACAAAGCTTCAAGCTCAAAACCCTGAGCCAAACAACAGGCCACAACGACCACCCCCGCTTGGCCCAAAGCGGCAGCAAGATGGTGGTGGTTTGGCGCACAACGCAGGAGACACAAGTCCATGACATCGCTTTTTAAACCTGCCGCAGCCTTTGCATTGTTCGGTGCTTGCTTGGCCTGGCAGGCGATGGCGCAGACCTCGGCCAACACTTCGGCACACTCACACCACGGGGCGCAACACAAGGCAAGTGCCACCGCACGCAGCGTGTTGCCATTTGACGAAAAAACCTGGGTGCAATTGCTCGCGCAAGGCCCAAGACCTGCGGCCTACCTGTTCACCACCTCGTATTGCAGCACCTGCCCCGCTGCGTTTGCGGTGCTGCATGACGCGGTCAAAAACCGAAGTAACCCACCGCCTTTGAACGCGGTGATGATGGATGTGTCGGGGCCCCAGGCCTTGCGCCACGCCTCGCACCTCAAGGGCTTGTCGCGCATGTATGCCTTTGACGGTTTTGAGCCCGCCATCCGGCAAGCCATCGACCCCAACTGGCCCAACGTCACCCCCTACGTGGTGCTGGTGGACAGCCAAGGACAAACCCAACGGGTGATTGGCCCGCCTTCTACAGAGATGCTCAGCCGGTGGCTGGCCGCACGCTGATCCTGTTCATGCCGATTCAGCGATAGATTTTTCCCTCATGAACACATAGCAAAACAGTCGTTTGCGTTTTGCGGACTCACTTCCAGAATCCAGCCCATCAGATTTTTGATGTGCATTTCTGGAGTGATTCAAATGAAAAACAA
>JBIKKE010000195.1:0-5613 GCA_044360575.1 Limnohabitans sp.
CCGCAGGCGCAACCCAAGCGATCTTGACCATCGTGTTGGCCATCGTGCATAAGGGGGACGAGGTGATCGTGCTCGAACCCTGCTACGACAGCTATGTGCCCAACATCGAATTGGCAGGCGGCGTGGTGGTGCGCGTACCCCTTACGCCTGGCACCTTCCGCCCAGACTTTGACAAAATCCGTGCCGCCATCACGCCCAAAACCCGGGCCATCCTGATCAACTCGCCCCACAACCCCAGCGGCATGATCTGGTCCCAGCAAGACATGTTGACCTTGCAAGAAATCCTGGCCCCTACCGACATCGTTCTGATCAGTGACGAAGTGTATGAGCACATGGTTTATGCGCCTAACCAGCACTGGAGCGCTGCCCACTTTGACGGCCTGGCCGCCCGAGCCTTCATCGTGTCCAGCTTTGGCAAGACTTACCATGTGACGGGCTGGAAAATCGGCACCGTGGCCGCGCCAGCGGCCTACACCGCCGAGTTTCGCAAAGTGCACCAGTTCAATGTCTTCACCGTCAATACGCCCATGCAACACGCGCTGGCGCGTTTCATGGCCGACCCGGCTCCCTATTTAGAACTGCCCGCCTTTTACCAACGCAAGCGCGATTTGTTCCGTGCGGGCTTGGCGCAAACACACTTCAAATTGTTGCCTGGCGAAGGCACCTACTTTCAGTGTGTGGACATCTCGAGTTTGAAAGTACCCGAGAAAAACCTGAGCGAAGCTGATTTTTGCAAATGGCTGACCACCGACATTGGTGTCGCCGCGATCCCGCTTTCGGCTTTTTATGGCGACGGATTTGACCAGAAAGTGATCCGCTTTTGCTTTGCCAAACAGGACGACACCCTGCTCGCTGCCTTGGACAAGCTCAAGGGCCTGTAAGCCATAGGGTGGGCACCTTGAGCTTTCTGTCGGTTTTCAAGCAATCGGGCCGATCATGGGTCATTGCCTTGGCGCTCTTGGGTTTGACCGCCTGCGCGCCCAGTCCGGCACAAGTGACCGCCCTGCCCGTTCGCGATCATTCCTCATCCCCGAGCGACACAGCGCCTTTGCCATTGCGGTTTGAACTGGCGAATGGCCAAAGTCTGGCAGGACGCGTCTGGCAACACGCTCAACCTCGACACATTGTGCTGGGCGTTCACGGCTTCAATGATTACAGCAAAGCCTTTGAATCCCTCGCGCAGCATTTAAGGACAGAACTGGGAGCCAGTGTTTATGCCTACGACCAGCGCGGTTTTGGGGCCAACCCTGAACCTGGCATGTGGCCGGGCACTGATCCGCTGCTGGCCGATTTGCGGCACATATCTGCCCAACTGCGCTTGCAGCACCCAAGCTTGCCACTGACGGTTGTGGGCGAGAGCATGGGCGGTGCCTTGGTCTGGGTAGCTGCCTCTGAAGCACCCGGATTAGTGGCTGACCAAGTGGTGCTCAAGGCCCCTGCTGTCTGGGGTGCCAACAGCATGCCTTGGTACCAAAGGTTGAGCTTGCAATTCTTGAATGCCGTGGCCCCTGACATGACATTCACAGGCCGCGGCGTGCAATCGCTGGGCATTACCCCCACCAATGACCCCGAAGTCTCGCGCGACCTCAGCCGCGACCCACTGTTCATCAAGGCTACACGCGTCAGCAGCTTGGCCGGTGTGACATCGCTGATGGGTCGGGCCCAAGGCCTGAGCGATCTGCCCCCGCAGCGCAGTCTGGTGCTCTACGGCTTGCGTGACCGCATCATTCCACCGACGCCTGTATGCGATTGGCTGACGCACCTGAACGCCTCAGGGACAGACAGAAACACGCTCGATTTTGCAATTTACCCGGAAGGCTGGCACCTTTTGACGCGCCAGCTGCAAACCCATCAAGTGCTGCTCGACCTTGAGCAGTGGTTGGTGCGAAACCCTCTGGCCACGCAGACAAATTCGCAACAAGCACAAGAGTCGGTTTGCGCCAAGCGGTCTTGAACACCTTCGCGGTTTTTTTGGATTCTTTTTTATGCCAACTCGCTTAGCCACCGCCCTCCTCATCGTTTCATTGTTGTGTCCCGCTGCTTTTGCGCAGCGCATGTACGACAGCACCGGGCGTTCGCTTGGCCGGGTGGACGCTGAGCTGTTTTACAGCGCTTCAGGCCAACCCATAGGGCGAGTTGACGGTGAGCGCGTCTACGACAGCTCTGGCCGTCAGTTAGGCCGAATCGACGCAAACAGGGTGTACAACGCCTCGGGTAGCCAAATAGGGCGAATTGATGGAGACAGGCTTTACAGTGCATCCGGCACCCAGTTGGGTCGCATCGATGGTGATCGCATCTACGATGGCTCAGGTCGTCAGATTGGCCGCGCCGATGGCCTGCGACGTATGCAGATGATCGTGTTTTTTTATTTCTTCATGTGAGATTGCCAAGATGACTGTTCGTGACATCCTCAAAATGGGCGACCCGCGGCTGCTCCGCACAGCAGAGCCCGTAACCGCATACAACACCGCCGAACTGCAAGCCTTGATTACCGACATGCACGACACCATGGTGGCGGTCAATGGGGCGGGTCTGGCCGCGCCTCAAATTGGGGTCAATCTGCAACTGGTGATTTTTGGCAGTTCGGCCGTGAACCCGCGCTATCCCGGCAGGCCGCTTGTACCGCGCACCGTGCTGATCAACCCGGTCATCACGCCACTCGGCAAGGCCGAGGAAGACGATTGGGAAGGCTGCCTCTCTGTTCCTGGATTGCGCGGGGTCGTCCCGCGCTTGGCACACATTCGGTACACCGGATTTGACGAAAAAGGCACGCCCATCGACCGCACGGTGGACGGTTTTCATGCCCGCGTTGTGCAACACGAATGTGACCATTTGATGGGCAAGCTTTACCCGATGCGGGTACGCGACTTCACACGCTTTGGCTATACCGAAGTGCTGTTCCCGGACATCAGCGCTGCTGAGGACGATTGAGACGTCAGGGTTTTAGACCTGCCAGCAAAACGGCCAGACCGGTATCGTCCAGCACCGGGACACCCAGTGTTTGGGCCTTATCGAGCTTGCTGCCCGCCTCAGCACCCGCCACCACATAATGGGTTTTCTTGCTGACCGAGCCAGCCACTTTGGCGCCCAAGGCTTCGAGTTTTTCTTTGGCCTCGTCGCGGCCCATGCTTTGCAAAGTGCCTGTCAGCACGACGGTGATGCCCGCCAGTGGCATTTCGGTCGGGGCCAAAGCATCGCCTTCAAGCCAAGTGACACCTGCTTCGCGCAGGGCTTGCACCACTTCACGGTTGTGCGGCTGGTCAAAAAAGGTACGAATGCTGTGCGCCACCACCGGACCCACATCGACTACCTGCAAGAGCGCATCTTCGCTGGCCACCATGACGGCGTCGAGTTGCCCGAAATGGCGGGCCAGCTCTTTAGCGGTGGCCTCGCCGACATGGCGAATGCCCAGACTGAACAAAAAACGGCTCAGGGTGGTGTTTTTGGATTTTTCCAGCGCTTCGAGCAGGTTGACGGCCGATTTTTCGGCCATGCGGTCCATGTTGGCCAGGGTGTCGAGCTTCAAGTGGTAAAGATCGGCCAGGGTTTTGACTTGGTCTGAATCCACCAGTTGGTCCACCAATTTGTCGCCCAAACCATCCACGTCCATGGCCCGGCGGTGGGCAAAGTGCCAAATGGCTTGTTTGCGCTGGGCTCTGCAAAACAGCCCACCCGTGCAACGGTGGTCGGCTTCGCCCTCTTCCCGTTCGGCCAAACTGCCGCAGACCGGGCAATGGGTCATCATGGTGAATTGCGGCGCTTCGGCTGGGCGGCGATCCAGCACCACCGACACCACTTCCGGGATCACATCGCCTGCACGGCGCACGATCACGGTGTCGCCCACCCGCACGTCCTTTCGGCGTGCTTCGAGTTCGTTGTGCAGCGTGGCATTGGTCACGGTCACGCCGCCCACAAACACCGGGGCCAGCTTGGCGACAGGCGTGAGTTTGCCGGTGCGCCCAACCTGCACGTCAATGGCCAGCACAGTGGTCATCTCTTCTTGCGCCGGATATTTGTGGGCCACAGCCCAACGCGGCTCCCGGGTCACAAAACCTAGACGGGCTTGCTGGGCCAAGTCATTCACTTTGTAGACCACACCGTCGATGTCGTAGGGCAGCGCATCGCGTTCTGCCGCCATGCGCTGGTGAAAGGCCACCAAGCCAGAGGCGCCGGACACGCAAGTTGTTTGCTCGGCCACTGGAAATCCCCAAGCCTTCAGCTGCATGAGCATGTCGTAGTGGCTTGGCCAAAATGGGCCACTGATACTGGCCGGGTCGATGTCGCCCAAACCATATGCAAAAAAACTCAAAGGGCGCTCTGCAGCAATGCCTGAATCCAGTTGGCGTACAGCACCAGCTGCGGCGTTTCTTGGGTTGACGAAGGTTTTCTCGCCCTTCGCACCAGCGGCAATGCGCTGGCGTTGCCGCTCATTCAGCGCCTCGAAGTTGTCGCGGCGCATGTAGACCTCGCCCCGCACTTCGAGCACGGCGGGCGCGTCGGCAGGCAAACGCAGCGGAATCTGCCCGATAGTTCGGATGTTGGCCGTGACCTCTTCGCCAGTTTCGCCGTCACCCCGTGTGGCCGCTTGCACCAGCACGCCGTTTTCATAGCGCAAGCTCATGGCCAGGCCGTCGAACTTGAGCTCGCCCACATAGGTCACAGCCGGATCGGCTTCAGTCAGTCCCAACTCTTTGCGAATACGCACGTCGAAGGCCTCTGCACCGCTGGCTTCGGTGTCGGTTTCAGTGCGGATGCTGAGCATAGGCAAGCGGTGCTTGACCTGCGCGAAGGCGTCAAGGATCGCCCCGCCCACACGCTGGGTGGGTGAGTCGGGGGTCAGCAGTTCGGGATGAGCCGATTCAAGCGCTTGCAATTGGCGAAACAAGCGATCGTATTCAGCGTCTGGAATCTCCGGTGCATCGAGCGTGTAATAGGCATGCGCGTGGCGATGCAGTTGAGTACGCAAAGACTGGGCCTGCTCTTCGGGGCCCGAGATTCGGTCATCGCCTGTGGGTGATTGTGGCGTTGAGGGTTCGGCAAACAAATCGCCAAACAGGTCTGGCGTGCTGGGGTTCAAGTTTGAAATCCGCTCAAGAGAACAAACGCCGGGCTTGAGGCGTTCCCGCAGACAATTCGCGAGCATCTAGGGCATCGTAAAGTTGCTGCAAATCGATGCCAATTTGGTCCAGCGCATCGCCGTTCAACATTTGGCCTTCACCGTCGGTGACCACACCGTCCATGGCTTCGGCCAACAAACGTGCGGCTTCGCGAAGTCGGGTGAACGGTTCGTCTTCACGGGCAGTTTGAGGCACATCGAGGCTCAAGGTGAAAGAACGAATCGCCGACAAAGCAGGATCGTCGGCCAGCGCCGCGTGGCTGTCAAAGGTCAATACCAATACCGGCGGCATGCCTTGTTCTGCGGCAGGTAAGACCATGCGACCGGGCATGACGCCCGGAACAAAACCCAAACGACCGGCATGCTGCTGGATGTAGCCAGGACTCCAAGCCGCACTGCTGGCACAAAGGGTGAAGCTCAACTGAGCATCGTGCACACTGGCAAACTGATCCAGTTCACGTGCACGGGCAACCTCTTCGAGCATGTCACTGAAACTG
>JBIKKE010000175.1:0-6053 GCA_044360575.1 Limnohabitans sp.
GCCAGTCGTTGTATTGTGAAATGACTTGGGCCGAGGGGCCTTGCGCCATGACTTTGCCTTGGTGCAACCAAATGCAGCGCTGGCACAGGGCCTCGACCTGAAACAAAGAGTGTGAGCAAAACAGCAGGGTCACGCCTTCTTGCTTGAGTTGCATGATGCGGTCAAAAGATTTTCGGGCAAAGACACCGTCGCCTACTGCAAGGGCTTCGTCGATGACCAAGATATCGGGCTTGACGCTGGTCGCAATCGAAAAAGCCAAACGCACGTACATGCCGCTTGAATAAGTGCGCACAGGTTGATCAATGAATTCGCCAATATCGGCAAATTCAATGATTTCTTGCAGGTGCTGTTCGATATGGCGTGGCGACATGCCGTAAAGGGCAGCGCTAAAAAGGATGTTTTCGCGACCGGTGAAGTCTTGGTTGAAGCCCGCGCCCAATTCGAGGAGAGCCGCCACTTGCCCATTCACTTCGAGGTGCCCGTGGCTGGGCGTGAGTGTGCCGCACAGCAGTTGCAACAATGTGGACTTGCCGGCGCCGTTTTGCCCGATCAGGCCAATCGATTCTCCGGGTGCAATGTCGATGTCGATGCCTTCGAGCGCATTGAAATGCTCCAGCTGGCTTTCGCGGCCAGTCAGAAGTTGCCACAGGCGCTGGTAGGGCGAAGCCCCCAATACGTAGCGCTTGCCGATTTTTCGGGCTTGAATGGCGTTCAAGGGGCGGTCAGAGGACATCGGCGAATCCTGCACGAACTCGGCGGTACAGGGCATAGCCCAGCAGCGCCATCAAGAGACTGACCAGCAAGGATTGACCCCACATGACCAAGCTGGGCTGGTGCCCCCCAAAGACCCAACACCGGACTTGCTCTATCCATATGGTCAATGGGTTCCAGCCGATGATGGTTTGCACCAAAGGCGGCAATGCAGAGACGGGGTAAAAAACCGGGCTGAGAAATTGCAGCAGTCCAATGATGAGCGTGACAACCTGTGGCAGGTCGCGCATGAAGACCCCCAAGGAAGCCAAGAGCAAGCAGACGCCCCAAAACAAGAGCGCCATGGGCAGCAGCAGCAAGGGCAGCAGTAGCCATTGCCATTGGGGTTGAACACCCCATGCAGCGGCCACCACCATCAATAGCAACATGGAGATGCACGCATGAAAGAGGGCGTTGACGACCGGCGCCCATGGCAGCAAGGCAAGAGGAAACACAACTTTTTTGACCAAATGCGGTTGCTCAATGATGAGGCGCGATGAGCGCCCCCAGCATTCGGCCATGGCCTGGAAGATGAGCAAACCAGCAAAGAGGTGAAGTGCAAAGTCGATGGGGCTGTCGCCAGAGCCAGGCCAACGAACTTTGAAAATGTATTTGAAAGCCAGCGTGTAGACGCCAAGCATGAGCAAGGGCGCCAAAAAGGCCCACAACCAACCCAAACTGGTGCCGCGGTAACGAACTTCGATGTCTCTGCGAGCCAGTTGAATCGAGAGCCAACCGTAGTAGCGCAGGCTTTGTTGCTGTGAGTGAACGGGCTCTGCTATCGAGGGGGCTGACATTCCCGAATTGTATGATAAGGATATATGACGTACCCACTTGTTTCCTTGCTCATTCGCAGTATTAACCGAAATACTCTGACTGAGACTTTGGCCTCTGTTGCCAAACAAACTTATCCGAACATTGAGGTTCTTGTGGTGGCAGCAGTCCCTGGTCATTTGCCACTGGAGGTGGTGGATGGCCTGGCCCAAGTGCGATTGGTGACGACCGATGTGGCGCTGCACCGCTCAGCAGCGGCCAACAAGGCGCTGGACTTGGCTCAAGGGGTATACGCGCTGTTCTTGGATGATGATGACTGGCTTGCACCCGATCACATCAGTGGCTTGGTGAAATCGCTGCAAGAAGCCCCCGGCATGGAAGTGGCGTACAGCCGCACCCAAGTGGTGGAATCGGGCAAGACTGCAGGTGACTCGGCTGTGATGGGCATGCCATTTGATGGCTTGCGTTTGTTGGCAGGCAATTGGATGCCGCTGCACAGCGTCTTGTTTTCGTTGCGACTGCGCGAGCTCGGTTGCCGCTTTGACGAGCAACTGGACCTCTATGAAGATTGGGATTTCTGGCTGCAGGTGGCTCAGCACACGGATTTTTTATATGTGCCCGTGGTGTCTGCTTTTTATCGGATTCACGAGAGCTCTGGCGTGCATGGGCAGGCCATGTTTCACGGGGATGCGGCCAAAACAATCTACAAAAAATGGCGCCACCTTTGGACCGATGCGCAAATGTCGGCTTTGATGTCGCACGTTTGGCAGCACGAAGATTTGACCCAGAACTTGAAAGCGAGCCAAGCGGAAGCCGTGCAACTGAAACATGACATCCAGTCTTTGCGTGTCGGTGTGCAGGCACTGATGAGCCAGCAACGAGACCTTGAGGTCGCCCACGCCCGTGCGCTTGAAGACATTTTCAATAGCCGCAGTTGGCGGTTAACAGCACCAATGCGGGAGGCGCTCTACCGGGTAAAACAGTGGGGCCAAACTGGCAGATCTTCTGCTCGCGTGCTGGTGACTGCCCTGTCGTCCTTGCACAAACTACCGGCACTTTTACGCAAGCAAGGCGTGCGGGGACTTTTGAGACGCCTGGAGTCCGAGTTGGATCAGGGTGCCGCTTATTTGCAGTGGATCGCTCATAACGAGCCTTCTGAAGTTGACCGCAAGAAGCTGGGCGAACAGGTTCAAAATTGGCGGCATCAGCCTCTGATGAGTGTGTTGGTACCCACTTATAACTCGCCCCTGAATTACCTGAAGGAGGCCGTGGAGAGTGTTCAGGCCCAGGTCTACCCACATTGGGAGTTGTGCATTGCCGACGATGCATCTACACATCCGGAGGTTGTTGCCTATTTGCGCGAGCTCGCCCAGCAGGACTCGCGTGTTGTTGTGACATTTCGTGAAAAAAATGGCCACATCTCAGCAAGCAGCAATTCGGCGCTTGCAAGCGCTCAGGGAGAGTGGGTAGCGTTGCTTGACCACGATGACCGTTTGCACCCCTTGGCTTTGTTTCATGTGGCTCAAGCGCTGCAATCAAACCCTGATGCTCAAATCATCTACAGCGACGAAGACAAGATCGATGCCCAGGGCTTGCGATTTGGACCGTATTTCAAAGGCGCGTTCAACCGCGAGTTGATGTGGGCACAAAACATGATCAGCCATCTTGGCTGCTACAGGCGTGACGCGCTAGTGGCAATCCATGGGTTTAGATTGGGGTTTGAAGGCTCCCAAGACTACGACTTGGCTTTGCGTGTGATGGAACGCTGCAGACCGGATCAGGTTGTCCACATTCCGCACGTTCTCTACCATTGGCGTGCGATCGTCGGCAGCACGGCTTTAGCCCCCGATCAAAAACCTTATGCGGATTCGGCAAGTCGGCGGGCTTTGCGCGAGCACTTGGAGCGGGTTGGGATTTCAGCCAACGTAGAACCTGCACCAGCGATTCCCAACATGAACAGGGTTCGCCCAAAATTGCCTGATCCATTGCCCTTGGTGAGCATTTTGATTCCAACGCGCGACCGTATGACGTTGCTGAAAACCTGCATTGAGTCCCTTCAACGCCAAACAACCTACCCCCACTTTGAATTGGTGGTTGTTGACAATGGCAGCACAGAATCGGACAGCCTGATTTACCTCGACAGTTTGGTGCAGCAGGGCATCAAGGTGATCAGGGATTCCCGACCCTTCAACTTTTCAGCCTTGAACAATCTGGCAGCAAATCACGCGCAAGGGGAGTTTTTGTGCTTGATGAACAACGATATTGAGATCGTACAGGGCGATTGGCTCCAAGAAATGATCTCTTTTGCGGCCCTGCCCGGTGTAGGGGCTGTGGGTGCCAAGTTGTGGTATCCGAATGAGCAAGATGGCCTTCAGCATGGCGGAGTTGTCATTGGCATGGGCGGTGTGGCGGGCCATGCGCATGTTGGTTTGGCAAGGGGACAGGTTGGTTACTTTGGGAGGGTCGCCCTGCACCATCGCTTGATGGCCGTGACGGCAGCATGCATGGTGATCCGCAAATCACACTACCTGCAAGTCGGTGGCTTGGATGAGTCGATTGCTGTGGCCTTCAACGATGTGGATTTCTGTTTACGACTGCATGAAGCTGGTTTGGCTTGCATCTTGACGCCCTATGCCGAAATGATTCATCACGAGTCGGCCAGCAGAGGCGATGACTTGTCAGATGCGCAGCGCGAACGCTTTATGGCCGAAGAGAGATTCATGCATGAGCGTTGGGGTGATCGGCTGCATGACGATCCTTTTTTCTCGCCGAATTTGTCGCTGGCCCACCCCGATTTCAGGCCTGCCGAAAAAAGCCGAACCCAGTCATCGGCAATGCATTGATCCTCGGATCAGTAAGCGCCTTCGCGCTTGACAACCACTTTGATGGTTTTGAGCAAGATGATGAGGTCATACCAAAATGACCAGTTTTTAACGTACCAAGCGTCCAAGTAAACGCGCTTGTCGTAATCGATATCAGAGCGACCGCTGATTTGCCAAAGGCCCGTCATGCCCGGTCTGACCAACAGGTAATAACCTACGTCAGAACCAAAACGACGCAATTCAGTGCGCACCACGGGTCGCGGGCCGACCAGGCTCATTTCGCCCCGCACCACGTTCAGCAATTGGGGGAGTTCGTCAAGGCTGGTACGGCGCAAAAAATGCCCCAATGCATTAACGCGTGGATCGGATTGCAGTTTGCGCTCGGCCATCCACTGTTGACGCAATTCTGGTCTTTGTTGCAGCAGCTTTTCGAGTTGTTTTTCGGCATCTACCACCATGGTGCGAAATTTGTAGCACCTGAAGACCCTGGATTTTTTCCCAATCCGGGGATGGGCAAACAAGGCGGGGCCACCGTCCCGGCGAATCAAGTAAGCGATAGTCAGCATCAGGGGGCTGAGCAGAATGAGCAACAGCAGCGCTGTCGTGGTGTCGAAGATGCGTTTGATCAGACGTGCAGGCCAGCGTCTCAGGTTGTTGCGCATGCGCAGCAATGCCACTTCGTGAGAGAAGAAGTGCGACATGTCGGTGCCATGCAAGGGCACGCCTCGCATGGCGGGTATGACGCTGATGTCGGGCACACTCCATTGAGCCAATTGCCGCAACCAGTATTCACGCTGTTCGGATTGGGCATGCTCTAGCGCTATGACCCACTGGACCCCTGGCTGTTTGGCAATGCGGGACATTTTGGCCAGCGATTGACGGGGGTAGGTGTGCTCATCGATGCTGTTGTCTGCGCCACCCGCATCGACAAAGCAATGCACACGCAGGCCCATTTCGGGTTGGCTGCGAAGCGCTTGGGCAGCGTCATTGGCATTGGACCCAATACCGATGATGATGGTGGGGCGTTCCCACAAACCGAGTTGCCGCAAAACTGCACGTGTGAGCATTCGCCCAAAAATGAGTGCGATCAAGACCACGCTCCAAGACACCATCCACCAAAGGCGCGATGCATTCCATTGGGCGGTGGCGACAATGGCGATGTCGAGCAGCGCCAGCAAGCCGGTCAATCGAATGAAGTCACCCAACTCGTCCCAAAAGGGTTTACGGTCGCTGTAGTGCTGGTAACTCATGAGGAGCAGCACCAAGCCCAACAAAGCCGTGGCCGCCCAGGCCAAAAAACGTTCATGGTCTTGCCCGGACAGCCAAGCGGAGGTGTTGGCCACGGAGCCGGTGATGAGCCAAGCGCACAGCAGCAAAGACACCCCAAAAGCCAAAGCCATGAACACCAAATCGCCCACCATGATGGCCAGCTTGGTCAGTCGGACCTGCAAATGCGTGAGCTCTGACACCTTGGTCAGCGTTTGATTGAGGGGCAGGTCTTGCTTCAAGCCCAATACCCCTTGTGCATGGACAGGCCTTGGTTGATCGCCCGGGGCATGAAAGGACTCCAGCGGCCCAACTTGAAACCTGCAACTTTGACGAAACTGCGCAGCAGCGCTAGAGGCAGATGTTGTGGCGCGTGTTGCCAGAGGTGTCTCATCTCAGATCTCATGAATTTCAGGCCCTCATTGCCCGCGCTGCCAAAGG
>JBIKKE010000052.1:0-12375 GCA_044360575.1 Limnohabitans sp.
CCAAGTTTGGCGGGCATGCAAAACCCCCGTATCAAAGTAGCGGGCCAGTTCTTCCCGAAGCAGGTAATTATGTGAATGATAAACGTGAGCGCTGGCTTGGTATCGGATGGCGCCCCCTGCCATCAGCAGGCGGGCGGCCAAGTGCATATCCTCACCCAATATGAGATCAGGGGCAAAGCCGCCCACTTGGCGCAGGGCCGAGAGGCGGTAGGCCGCAAACGAGTTGGATAAAAAACAGGTTTTGATGCCTTTTGCGGCTTTGTCTTGCAGGGTGACTGTGTGGCTTTGTGCAGGGTAGTTGAAAAGGCGAGCGTGTGCAGCAATCGGGGTCGCGTTGGCGTGTGGGAGTTGACGGCCGTAGGTGGCGGCAACTTGCGGATCGTCAAAGGCCGTCAGAAGTTGGCGCAAGGCATTGGGGCGGGCCAGGATAGCGTCTTGCGTGAGGAAAATGGCAAACTCTGCACCCCAGGTGAGTTGATCGATCCCCGCCTGGCGGGTACCGCCATGATTGAAGCGGCTGCGCTGCACGGGTTGAACGGTGTAACCCAGAGCTTGGGCCGCTTGGGCGCTGCCGTCGGTCGATTCGGAATCGAGAACAATGACTTGGTGCGGTTGAACGTCTTGCTGCTTTAGGGCCAAAAGAAATTCGCCCCAAGCCTGGCCCGGGTTGCAAATGGGCACCAAAAGCACGGCACGGCTTTCTGGGCTGGCAGCGCAGGGTGGGTGGGGCACCGTGTGAAAAGGGGGCATTTTTATGACGTTCAAGACTGGGTATTGTGCCTTTGTTGCCAGCTGTTTCAGCTGAATCCGGTTGTAATATCGCCTGTTGTTTAGGGCGTGAGGCCGCTTGCTGGCACACTTACCATCTGGCCCGCGTTGGGGTTCAGGGCTCTTTTTTGCAGAGGCATGCTTGATGTTGAATATTCTGGTGGTGGGCGGTGCTGGCTTTATCGGCTCACACATGGTGAAAATGCTGGGTCAAACCGGGTACCGTGTGACCACGCTGGACGATTTGTCTTCGGGTCACCGCGATGCAGTGCTGTACGGTGATTTTGTTCAGGGGAATATCGGTGATCGCGCAGTGTTGGATGCGGTTTTATCGCGCGGCTTTGATGCGGTGATGCATTTCGCATCGTTCATTCAGGTGGGCGAGTCGGTCCAGAACCCTGCTCTTTATTACCAAAACAATGTGGTCAAGACGCTAGGTTTGCTCGATGCAATGCGGGCCCACGGGGTCAAGCGCTTTGTTTTTTCGTCAACGGCAGCCACTTTTGGAGAGCCCAAGTACTCGCCTTTGGACGAAAAACACCCTCAGCAGCCGGTCAACCCGTATGGGCGCACCAAGCTGATGGTGGAGCAAGTACTGGCCGATTACGCGCTGGCTTATGGTTTGCGCTCTGTGAGTTTGCGCTATTTCAATGCCGCAGGCGCTGACCCTGAAGGCCAGCTGGGTGAGCGGCATGAGCCCGAGACGCATTTGATTCCACTGGTTTTGCAGGTGGCTGCCGGGCGCAGACCCCATTTGCAGGTTTTTGGCCGCGATTACGACACGCCCGATGGCACCTGTGTGCGTGACTACGTGCATGTGACGGATTTGTGCAGCGCTCATGCGCTGGCCTTGCAGTCGCTGATGGCTGGGCAAGGGGCCGATTGCCAAGCTTACAACCTGGGCAGCGGGCATGGTTTTTCGGTGCAAGAGGTGATTGACACCGCCCAGAAAGTTAGCGGTCACACTGTTGCTGTGATCGACAGCCCAAGGCGTCCGGGTGACCCGTCACGTCTGGTGGCCGACCCCACGCTGGCCCGCCAAAATCTGGGCTGGCAGCCCCAACATTCAGACTTGCGCACTTTGATTGAGCACGCTTGGCGCTGGGAAACCCGACAGGCTTGAGGCATCGGCCAGACTGGCCAGCCCGACCGGGCTATAGTCCCGCACCGGGCCTCAGGTCCATTTTTTGACACAGGCGCCCTCGGGCGGTATGGCATGACAGGGCTCAGCGAGTTGCATTGGACGGAAAAAGGGGAGGCCCGTTCGGCTTTGTGGCGCATGGATTCGGGTGCGGTGATGCCCAAGACGGTGGTACTGGCCGATGACACGCTGACGGCCGATACGGCTTACCGACTGGCCTGCGCGGGAACGGGCTTGCTCTGGCGCAGTGACTTTCAAAACGCGCGGCAGTTGCTGCAGGCCATGGCCCGGCGCATTGACCAACCCAAAAAGACCCGTGCCAAAAAGGCCAGTAGCGATGCAGTCCCTGCCCCGGTGCCGGGCGCGGCTTTTCATGCACACCGCTTGGCGCAGTCGCAGCGCAACCGGGTATTGAGTTCGATCTTGATCGAGCTGGATGGTGATTACGGCATGGCTTTGCGCCGTGCACCCGATGTGCGTCAAGCCTGTGTGCAGGCTTATGGCCCGGCGCAGGGCCAGCGCTCGGTGATTTCGTTGCGCAGTTTGCAAGGCGCGGTGGGCGCTTTTGAATGGCGCAAAAACGGCGTGGAAGTGCCCGGCATGGGCGAGGCGCTGCGCATCTATCCGCATTACGGGGTGTTTTCTCCGGTGCGGGGCGAATATGTGGATTTGGTGGCCCAAGCGCCTTTGCCGGATGCGCTGAAGGCGCAGTCGCTGGCTTTTGATGTGGGTGTGGGCACGGGCGTTTTGTCGGCCGTACTGGCCCGCCGGGGTGTGGCGCAGGTGGTGGGCTCTGACCTGTCAGAAAGGGCTGTGGACTGTGCGCGTGACAACTTGCAGCGCTTGGGCCTGCAAAACCAGGTGTCTTTGGTGCAGACCCACTTATTCCCGCCGGGGCAAGCGCCTTTGGTGGTGTGCAACCCACCGTGGTTGCCCGCACGCCCAGTGGGCTTGCTCGACCAAGCCGTGTACGACGAAGGCAGCCAAATGCTCAAGGGATTTTTGGCGGGCCTGCATGAGCACCTGTGCGAGGGCGGCGAGGGCTGGTTGATTTTGTCGGACCTGGCCGAGCACCTGGGCCTGCGCAGCCGCGAGGCGTTGTTGGGCTGGATCGCCGATGCAGGCTTGGTGGTGCTGGGGCGTCTGGACGCCAAGCCGAAGCATGCCAAAACGCAAGACAGCACCGACCCTTTGCATGCGGCCCGATCGGCCGAAGTCACCTCGCTGTGGCGGCTGGGCGCAGCGGCCTGAGCTGACGCCCTGCCCTGCCGGTCAGACTTTTGAAAAGTCGGGTTTGCGCTTTTAACGAAAACGCTCAAGACCTTTCGGTCTTGCCCTTTGGGCTCCCAACTTCAGACTTTGCTGAAGTCGGGTTTGCGTTTTTCCATGAAGGCCCCAAAGGCTTCTTTGGCAGCGGGCTCGCGCAGCATGCGGCCAAAGCTTTGGCCTTCTTCGTCCATCTTTTGCAGTACTTCTTGCTGGCTGCCACCCTTCATGAGGCGCTTGGTGGCGATGAGGGAACTGAGCGGCTTGGCGGCCAGTTTGCGGGCTTGCGCCTGGGCGTAACCATTGACTTCGGTGGGCGGCACGACGCGGTTGACCAGGCCGACTTCTTGCGCGGCTTCGGCAAAGAACGGCTCGCCCATGAGCAAGGCTTCTGCAGCGCGGTGGTAGCCAAACATGCGCGGCGCCAGCAGGCTGGACGCCGCCTCGGGGCACAGCCCCAGGTTGACGAACGGCATGGAAAAGGCCGCGTTGTCACCGGCATACACCAGGTCGCAATGGAACAGAAGGGTGGTGCCAATGCCCACGGCAGGCCCGGCCACGGCGGCCAGCAGCGGTTTTTCGAAAGTGGCGATGCCGCGCAGGAAACGGAACACGGGCGATTCTTGCGTGGTGGGCGGCTGGTTCAAAAAGTCACCAATGTCGTTGCCTGCGCTGAAGATGCTTTCGTGCCCCTGAAACACCACGACCCGCACGCTGGGGTCAGCCCCTGCCTGCGCCACCGCGTCGGCCATGGCCGCGTACATGGTTGAGGTGATGGAGTTCTTTTTGTCCAGGCGGTTGAAGGTGATGGTCATCACCCCAGCGTCGGTGTGGGTCAGGATGTCAGACATGAAGGTCCTTGTTGCATGGTGTCGTGGGGTCTTGCGAGGCGAGAGGGTTTACTGCACCCGAATCCAGGTTTGGGTGCGGCCCAACAAGGGTGCACCAATGAAACCACGGACTTCGAGCTTTTTGCCGCCGTCGATCGGGGTCAATCGCAGGCTGTAGTTTTTGCCGTTCTCAGGATCAAGGATTTTCCCACCCTCCCACACCACTTTGCCGTCACTTTGTTGACCGCCACGGATGATTTCCATGCCGATTTTGGGCTGGCCCTTGCGGTCGTCGGTGCACAAGTTGCAGTTGGGTTCGGGGCTGGGGGTCGTGGCCAAAGAGCGCTCAACCACTCCAGACAAACCGCCACCGGCCTTTTGGGTGATGCGGATTTCGGCTTTGGACTGTTGGGTGGCATCGTCGATGCTGCGCCACAGGCCCACCGGGCTCATTTGGGCGTGGGCAGCCAAGCTCAGCAGGCCAGCGCTCAGGGTCATGGTCAGGGTCAAAACGTTTTTGATCACGGGATGTCCTCCGGATTGAGTTTCAGGGGTGGAATTTCCGTGGCGTATTAAGCCAATGCGGCGTCGGTGTCCATCAGCACGTCGCTGCCGGCACGGATGCGGCGCATCAGGCTGGAGGTTTCGGGCATCAGGCGGGTGAAGTAAAAACGCGCGGTCTGCAGCTTGGCTTGGTAGAACGGGTCGGGGCGCTGAGCTTCTTCTTCGGCCTCGGCCAATTTGGCCAATGCAATTTGTGCCGAACGTGCCCAGAAGTAACCCAGCACCAAGTGGCCCACCACGCGCAAATAGTCCACTGCCGCAGCGCCCACTTCGTCAGCGTTGCTCATGGCTTTCATGCCAACTTCGCCGGTCAGCTGCGTGAGCTTTTGGCCCAGATCGGCCAGCGGCTTGATGAATTCGCCCATGGCTTCGTTGGCCATTTCGGCCTTGACCAATTGCTCGATCAATTTGCCGAATTTTTTGAGCGTGGTGCCTTGGTTGCCCAGCACCTTGCGGCCCAGCAAGTCGAGCGACTGGATGGTGTTGGTGCCTTCGTAGATCATGTTGATGCGGGCATCGCGCACGTACTGCTCCATGCCCCACTCTTTGATGTAACCGTGTCCCCCAAAGACCTGCTGGCAGGCGGATGTCGCCTCCCACGCGTTGTCGGTCGTGAAAGCCTTGACGATGGGCGTGAGCAAAGCCACGACTTCGGCGGCTTCGGCCCGCACGGCTTCGTCGGGGTGGTTGAGTTCTTTGTCGAGCAGCAAGGCGCAATAGCAAGCCAGTGCGCGGCCACCTTCGGCATAGGCCTTGGCGGTCATGAGCATGCGGCGCACATCGGGGTGCACGATGATCGGGTCAGCCGGTTTGCCGGGCGCCTTGACGCCTGTGAGCGAGCGCATTTGCACGCGGTCTTTGGCGTAGGCCAAGGCATTTTGGTAAGCCACTTCGGTCAGGCCCAGCGACTGGTTGCCCACGCCCAAGCGGGCAGCGTTCATCATGACGAACATCGCAGCCAGGCCTTTGTTGGGCTGGCCCACCAAAGTGCCCACAGCACCGTCCAGCACCATCTGGCAAGTTGCGTTGCCGTGGATGCCCATTTTGTGCTCCAGGCCACCGCAGTAGATGCCGTTGCGCTCACCCATGCTGCCGTCGGGGGCCACGTTGAACTTGGGCACGATGAAGAGGCTGATGCCTTTGCTGCCGGGAGGCGCATCGGGCAAGCGGGCCAAGACCAAGTGCACGATGTTGGGGGCCAGGTTGTGTTCGCCAGCGCTGATGAAAATCTTTTGGCCACTGAGTTTGTAGGTGCCGTCGGCCTGTGGCTCGGCCTTGGTGCGCAGCATGCCGAGATCGGTGCCGCAATGCGGCTCGGTCAGGCACATGGTGCCCGTCCACTCGCCGCTGGTGAGCTTGGGCAGGTACAGGGCTTTTTGCTCGGCCGTGCCATGCGCGTGCAGGCACTCGTAAGCACCATGGCTGAGGCCGGGGTACATGGTCCAGGCTTGGTTGGACGAATTGAGCATTTCATAAAAGCACTGGTTGACCACAAAGGGCAAGCCTTGACCGCCAAACGCAGGGTCGCAACTGAGCGCTGGCCAACCACCGGCCACGTACTGGGCATAGGCTTCTTTGAAACCATCGGGGGCTTTGACTTCGTGCGTGTTACGGTCCAGTTGGCAACCTTGGGTGTCGCCCGAAATGTTGATGGGGAACACCACTTCGGCAGCGAATTTGCCACCTTCTTCGAGCACCGCATTGATGGTGTCGGCATCGGTTTCGGCGTGCTTGGGCAGGGCTTTGAGTTCGGCGCTCACGTTGAGTAACTCGTGCAAGACAAACTGCATGTCGCGAAGCGGTGGGTTGTAAACAGGCATGGGAGGCTCCTTGCATCGGTTGAAACGGGGTCAGAAAGAGGGGCTGAGAAAATCGGGCGCGCTTGAAACAATCAATGGTCAGCAGGCTTGCGGCGTGTCTTGGGCACTGCCACCAATTTGGCCCCCTTGGCGCCCGCAGCGGGCACGGCCGAAGGGGGCATGGCGGGTGCGCCATAGCGCGCCAAGATGTGCAAAAAGCCCCGACGCGCACGGTCGGTGGCACTGGGGTTGCGCAAGAAACGGGCTTCGTAATGCAGCGCCAAGATCAAGCCGTGGATCTCAAACGCGATTTGGTGAGCGTCGGCCTCTTGACTGAGTTGACCTTCGGCCTGCGCCAACTCCACGGCGCGGCGCAAAGCGGTTTGCCAGGTGGCCACCGAAGACGCCAGCGCATCGCGCACCGGGCCACTGCGGTCGTCAAACTCGACGGCGCCACTGATATAAATGCAACCAGAATCGATCTCGGCCGAGGTTTGAACCATCCAGTTGTCAAACATGGCGTGCAAGCGGGGCAAACCACGGGGCTTTTGCATGGCCGCATAAAAAACGCTGGATTCGAAGCGGTCGTGGTATTCGCGGATGACCGAAATTTGCAGCTCTTCACGCGAGCCGAAATGTGCGAACACGCCCGACTTGCTCATGCCGGTGACTTCGGCCACAGCGCCAATGGACAGGCCTTCCAGGCCAATTTGTGATGCCAAGCCAAGCGCCGCGTCGATGATGACAGCCTTGGTTTGCTGGCCCTTGATGAGCACACGCCGGCCCGGTTCGGGGGGAGGCAGGCTTTCGACGTTGGAGGGGGTTTGGCGGTCGGTCATGGTGCACAAAAAAGAACGATCGTTCTATTCTGCACCAAAACCACCCGCAATCACCAAGAACCCGTCAGATTGAGGGTAAATCAGGATCTGACGGTCGCGCTTGACAGGTTTCAGGCTTTGAAAGCCACCACCTTTTGGGTTTGCTCGCCCAAACCGTCAATGCCCAAACGCATCACGTCGCCACGCTTCAAGAACACCGGCGCTGGTTTGCCGTCCACCTTGACGCCCATGCCCACGCCGGGGGGTGTGCCGGTGGTGATGATGTCACCGGGCTCCAGCGTCATGAACTGGCTCACGTAGCTGACCAGCTTGGCCACGCCAAAGATCATGGTCTTGGTGTTGCCGGTTTGGTAGCGCACGCCGTTCACATCGAGCCACATGCCCAGTGCCTGGGGGTTGGGCACTTCGTCGCGCGTGACCAACCAAGGACCCACGGGGCCAAAGGTGTCACAGCCCTTGCCCTTGTCCCAGGTGGCGCCGCGCTCGAGCTGGTATTCGCGCTCACTCACGTCGTTGACCACGCAGTAACCGGCCACATGGTTGAGGGCGTCTTTTTGCGTGACATAGCGGGTACGGGTGCCAATGACAATGCCCAACTCGACTTCCCAGTCTGATTTTTTGGAGCCTTTGGGCAGCATGACGTCGTCGTCAGCACCCTGGATGCAAGAAATGGCCTTGGTGAACACGATGGGCTCGGCCGGGATGGGCATGCCCGCTTCGGCCGCGTGGTCGGCGTAGTTCAAACCAATGGCGATGAATTTGCTGGTGTAAGAGATGGGCGTGCCAAAACGCTTTTTGCCACGAACCAAGGGCAATTTGTCGGTTTTGACTTTGGCCAGCTTGGCCAAAGCTTTGTCGTTCAGTTGGTCTGGCGAGATGTCTTTGACCACCGCGCTCAGGTCGCGCAAGCGGCCTTCGGCGTCGATCAAGCCGGGTTTTTCTTTGCCGGGTTGGCCATAGCGAACGAGTTTCATAAATACCTTTCAGTTGTCAACGTATCAATAAGTAGAGCGGCCACCCGACAGGTCAAAAACCGCGCCGGTGGAGAAGGAACATTCTTCGGTGCTCAGCCAGGTCACCATGGCGGCGACTTCTTCGGGCTCGCCAAAACGGGCCATCGGAATTTTGGAAAGCATGAACTGGATGTGCTCGGGCGTCATTTGATCAAATATTGCCGTCTTCACAGCCGCGGGGGTGACACAGTTGACGCGCACACCGGTGTCGGCTAGCTCTTTGCCCAGCGATTTGGTCAGGCCAATGACCGCCGCCTTGCTCGCGCTGTAAGCGCTGGCGTTGGGGTTGCCGTCTTTGCCCGCCACCGAGGCGATGTTGACAATGCGCCCGTAGTTGCGCGCCTTCATGTGGGCGCTGAGTTCGCGGCAGCAATGGAACAGGCCATGCACGTTGACATCGAACACCTGCTTCCAGGCATCGACCGGATAGTCCCAGACCTTCACGTTGGGGCCGGTGATGCCCGCGCTGTTGACCAGCACGTCCACCCCTGCCAGCGCCGTGGTTTGTGCGGTGGCCTGAACCACCGAAGCGTGGTCGGTCACATCCACTTGCACCGCGTTGACGACCGCACCCAGCTGACCCTGGCGCAAGAGCTCTGCGGCTTTCGTCATGCCTTCTGCATCGCGGTCCCAAATAGTGACCCGAGCGCCGGAGGCCAGCATGCGCTGCGCAATGGCAAAGCCCAGGCCCGTGGCCCCACCGGTAATGACCGCGTGGCGGCCTTTCATGTCCAACAAATTCATATGTGTCTTTCTGGAAAATCAAATGGTCATGCCGCCATCGACCATGTAGGCATTGCCTGTGGCAAAGATGGATTCGTCGGATGCAAGGAAAGTGACGATGGGCGCGATCTCATGCGCCTGCGCCAAGCGCCCCATGGGCTGGCGGTTGATGAAATCTTGACGCGCCTGCACAGGGTCGGCGTAGCTGTTGATGCGGTCTTGCAGCGAGGGCGTATCTACCGTGCCGGGACAAATCGCATTGCAGCGTACGCCTTGGCGCACATAGTCAGCGGCCACGCTTTTGGTCAAGCCAATCACCGCCGCCTTGCTGGTGCCGTAAATGAATCGGTTGGGCAAACCACGCACGCTGGAACACACGCTGGCCATGTTGATGATGCTGCCGCCGCGACCGTCTTGGGCAAACTGCGCCACCATCTTGGGGATGACCGCCTGGATCATCCAGAACTGAGAGCGCACGTTCAGGTTGAAGGCAAATTCCCAGTCCTCGTCGGTGGCCAGTTCGATGTTGCCGTTGTGCACAAATCCTGCACAGTTGAAGACGATGTCAATGCGCGTGAGGCTGGCCACCTGGGCGGCAATCGCCTGCTTGTCGAGCACGTTCAGCACCGCCGTGTGCACATTCGCCACACCTTGGTAGCTCTTGAGCAAGTCGGCATTCACATCGGTGGCGTACACGGTGGCACCTTCAGCCGCCATGGCCAGCGCAGCTGCCTGACCAATGCCTTGACCGGCGGCGGTGACGAGCGCGATTTTTCCTTTGAGTCTCATGATGCTTGGATCTCCATGTGGGTCGTTTGTCGTTGTTCAATGGCGGCCCAGTCCCAGGCGATGCCAAGACCTGGGGTTTCGGGTGGCAGGGCATACCCGTCCTGCACCTGCAGGCGCGAGGTGGTGATGTCGTCGAGCTGCGGAATGTATTCCACCCATGTGGCGTTGGGTACAGCTGCGCACAGGCTCACATGCAACTCCATCAAGAAGTGGGGGCACACCGCCACGTCAAAGGTTTCGGCCAAGTGCGCGGTTTTGATCCATGGCGTGATACCGCCAATGCGCGCCACATCGGGCTGCACGATTGAGCAAGCGCCCTGCTCCAGGTATTCGCGAAACTGCATCGGGTGGTACATCGACTCGCCCACCGCCACGGGGATGGTGGTGTGCTCGAGTAACTGGCGGTGGCCCGACACGTCTTCGGCGGGCAGGGGCTCTTCAATCCAGGCCAGACCCAGCCCGTCAAAAGCCCGCGCACGGCGCACCACCTCGGCCCGGTTGAAGCCCTGGTTGGCGTCGGTCATCAGTTCAAAGCCGGGCCCCACCGCATCGCGCACGGCGCTCAGGCGGGCCACGTCTTCGCTCACATGCGGGCGGCCGATCTTGATCTTGGCACCTTTGAAGCCTTGCGCTTGCGCCTCCAGCGTTTGGTCCACCAGCGCCTCTGGCGACAAATGCAGCCAGCCGCCTTCGGTGGTGTACAGCGGCACGCGCGCTTGCGCTCCGCCCAGCAACTGCCACAGAGGCAAGCCCTGGCTTTGCGCGCGCCAGTCCCACAAAGCGGTATCGACACACGCCAGCGCCAAGCTGGTCATGGCCCCCACTGCGGTGGCATGGGTGTGAAAAAACAAATCCTTCCAGATGGCTTCGACCATGACGGGGTTGCGGCCGATCAGGCACGGGGCCAGGTGGTCCTTGAGCAAGGCGATGACCGACGAACCACCGGTACCAATCGTGTAGGCGTAACCCGTGGCGTTGATGCCGTCGCTGCAATGCAGCGTGAGCAAAATCGTTTCTTGCGTCACAAAAGACTGGATGGCGTCGGTGCGCAAGACCTTGGGCGGCAAGTTGACTTGCCGCAGGCTCACGCGGTCGATGGTGACGTGGGGCATAGGGGGTTAAAACGCGGAACCCGTAAAACCCTGCAAGCAAGGCATGAACAAAGGGATGTAAAGCATGCGGCCATCAGCCCAAGTGGGTCGTCATTTTTGCGACACGCAGCATGCGGGTTTGTGCGGAGTTGCAGGGGTGATGGGGCATGTGATGATTGTGCAATTGGTCTGACCACTTGTCCAATTCACGTTATCCCTGATGCCCTTATGCCCCTGCAAACCGTCGCGCCGCATCGCCTTTACCGTCAGATTGCCGAGCAACTTCGGCAACTGATGGTGTCGGGTGAATTTGCGCCCGGCTCGCGTTTGCCCGCCGAACGCGATCTGGCGCTGCAGCTGGGTGTGAGCCGCCCTTCGGTGCGCGAAGCCCTGATTGCACTGGAGGTGGAGGGCATGATCGAAGTGCGCACCGGCTCGGGCATTTATGTGCAGCAAGCTGTCCACAACTCTGCGCGCAACGGTCTGGCACTGGACGCCGATTTCGATGCCGACACCCCGGCCAATTGGGGCCCACTTGAAGTCATGAGCGCGCGGATTTTGGTGGAAGCCGAAGTGGCTGCGCTCGCTGCCGCCCATGCCCAAAAATCACACCTCAAAGCGATCCAGACAAGCTTGAAACAAATGCAGCGCGAGGCTGCGCGCGATGAAGCACCGCGCGAAGGCGACGAGGCCTTTCACCAGGCCATCGCGCTGGCTTGCGGCAACAGCGTGCTGCTCGACACGGTACAGCGCTATTGGCAAGCACGCCATGGCCCTTTGTTTGAACGACTGGGCGACTACTTTGAGCGCCCCGAGTCGTGGCAAGCTGCCATCGAAGAACATCAAGCGGTGGTGCGCGCCATCGAGGCGCACGACCCCAGCGCCGCACGCAAAGCCATGCAAAAGCACCTGAAGCAAGCCCACAAAAGATACAGCGCGAGCTGGCGCCGCGCACCCGCCCGTTAGGGTGGTTTTTCTGTTCCCGCGTCAGCAAATTTCAAACCCCAATGAGGAGACCAAGATGAGCAAACGATTCACACTGAAAACCCTGGCCGCCGTCGGCGCAATGGCCATGGGCACGCTGCTGGTCAGCACCGGCGCCATGGCCCAGCAAAAGCTGAAATGGGCCCATGTCTACGAGACATCAGAGCCTTACCACACCGAATCGGTGTGGGCCGCCGAAGAGATCAAAAAGCGCAGCAACGGCAAATTCGACATCCAGGTCTTTCCGGCCTCCACGCTGGGCAAAGAGACCGACATCAACCAGGGCCTGACCCTGGGTACGGTGGACATGATCATCAGCGGCTCGTCTTTTGCGGCACGCAATTACCCACGGTTTGGCATCGCCTACTACCCCTTCATCTTTCGGGATGATGCGCATTTGATCGCCTACTCCAAAAGCCCAATTTTTCAGGAAATGGTCAACGAATTTCGCGCCAAGACCGGCATCCAGGTTACGGCCTACACCTATTACGGCGCGCGCCACACCACGGCCCAAAAAGCCTTCACCAACTGCGCAGGCATGAAGGGCATCAAGATTCGCGTGCCCGAC
>JBIKKE010000197.1:0-5525 GCA_044360575.1 Limnohabitans sp.
CGATCACTTCGCCTTCACCCAGACGCATGATGGTGCCTTTGCCGAATTGCTTTTCAATCTGGGCCAGGGCGGCTTGCAGGGCTTTGGACTTTTCGCTGTTGTCGTCGCTCATGAGAATCTCCTTGAGTATCAATAGGTTGGGGCATCGGGCTCAGCACCGATGTGCTGTTTACTGGATGTGTGAACAGTACTGTAAACGAGCTGTATAAACCTGTAAACACTATTTTTGGTCAGTTTGCCTTATCATTTGTCATCATGATCTCGACCGCCAATCATCACTTTGAAGCCGCAGACAAAAGCCCACCCAGCAGGCTGGAAATTCAAGACGACCGTTGGCGACAAACCCACCTAGGCCGGCTTTTAGGTCATGCCATGCGGCGGTTTGACGAGCGTGTGCTGCACCTGATGGCGGGCAACGAGGGCGTACCGTTGGCCTTGGCCAACTTGGCCTCGCGTGACCAGATTAGCGCAGCGCATGTGCACATCACACGGCATTTGGGGCTGAACGGGTCGCGCTTGACCGATTTGGCCCGTGCAGCGGGCATGAGCAAACAGGCCATGGGTGATCTGGTGGACCAATGCACAGCGTGGGGTTTGGTCCAGCGCGAGCCTGATCCTTTGGATGCACGGGCCCGGCGTGTGGTGTTCACGCCAGTTGGCTTGGCCTGGCTGCAAGCCTTCAAGGATGCGGTGGCCCAAGCCGAAGCCGAATTCCGCCACGCGGTGGGCAAAGATGTGGCCACGGTGGTCGCTTTGGGGCTGGAAGCCTATGCCCATTGACACGATGGCCGCATTCAGCGGGGCGCAAGGCACATGCCTGACACTAGAATCAGATGGCAGGCGCAGCCAGCCGAGACAGACGACCCAGCGCCGCAGCCACAACAACAGGAGACAGCCATGCGCATTCTGATAGCCGAAGATGACCAGGTGCTTGCCGATGGTTTGTTGCGCACCTTGCGCAGCGCAGGTGCAGCGGTGGACCATGTGGCCAGCGGCAGCGAGGCCGATGCAGCCTTGATGACCAACAGTGAATTCGATTTGCTGATCCTGGATCTGGGTTTGCCCAAAATGCATGGTTTAGAAGTGCTCAAGCGATTGCGCGGCAGAGGCTCGGTGTTGCCGGTGTTGATCCTCACGGCCGCAGACAGCGTGGAAGAACGCGTCAAAGGCCTGGATTACGGCGCTGACGACTACATGGCCAAACCCTTCAGCCTGCAAGAGCTTGAAGCCCGAGTTCGCGCGCTGACCCGACGGGGCATGGGCGGTGCCACATCGCAAATCAAGCATGGCCCCTTGGTTTATGACCAATCAGGCCGTGTGGCCACCATCGACGGCAAGATGGTTGAGCTGTCGGCCCGAGAGCTGGGCCTGCTCGAAGTCTTGTTGCAACGCGCAGGCCGCTTGGTGAGCAAAGACCAGTTGGTGGAGCGCTTGTGCGAATGGGGCGAAGAGGTCAGCAACAACGCGATCGAGGTGTACATCCACCGCTTGCGCAAGAAAATCGAGAAGGGCCCGATCCGCATTGCCACCGTGCGCGGTTTGGGTTATTGCCTCGAGAAAATTCCGGGTTGATCCCGCCCGGTGACCATGCTGCAGGTCGTTTGAGCCATGAAGTCTAAAGGCTTGAACCTGAGGGTCTTCAAACGCGAACAACGCTCGTTGTTCGGTGAAATCCTGGACTGGATGCTGACGCCTTTGCTGCTGCTGTGGCCGATCAGTTTGGCGTTGACGTGGTTGGTGGCGCAAGGCTTGGCCAACAAGCCTTTTGATCGGGCATTGGTGCACAACGTGCATGCTTTGGCGCAGCAGGTCAAATTGGGACCAGACAAAACTGTTGAATTCAATTTGCCCCAACCTGCCAGCGAACTCTTGCGCGCAGATGAGACGGATTTGGTTTACTACCAAGTGCGCGGTGCCCTCAATGAGCACTTGAGTGGTGAGCGTGACTTGCCGCTGCCCAAGCCCAATGAACCCAAGGGCAGCAGTTACGAGGTGCACATCCGCGACGATGAAATGCGTGGCCTCGAAGTGCGGGTGGCGTACACCTGGATTCGCCTCGATGCCGAGGGCAAACGACCTGCCTTGGTTCAGGTGGCCGAGACGCGTGAAAAGCGCTCGGTGTTGGCGGCTGAAATCATCAAGGGCGTGATGCTGCCCCAGTTCGCCTTGTTGCCGCTGGCGGTGCTGCTGGTTTGGTTGGCCTTGGTGCGTGGCATCAAGCCCTTGTCTCAGCTGGAAGAGCGAATCCGAGCCCGAAAATCAGACGATCTGAGCCCCTTGGACGACAAGGCGGTGCCGATGGAGGTGGCGCCTTTGGTGGTGTCGGTGAATGACTTGCTGGAGCGCCTCAAGGACTCGATCGTCACGCAAAACAGGTTTTTGGCCGATGCAGCGCATCAACTCAAGACCCCTTTGGCTGGCTTGCGCATGCAGGCCGACTTGGCCCAACGCTCGGGCTCGAGCGAAGACGATCTGAAAAAGTCCTTGCAGCAAATTGGACGGGCCAGCGTGCAGGCCACGCACACGGTGAACCAGTTGTTGTCATTGGCCCGCGCCGAAGGGGGCGGCCACCATCTGCCGCAACAACGCTGTGACATGGCGGCTTTGAGCAGTGAGGTGTTGCAAGACTGTCTGCCCCGTGCCATGGACAAAGGCATTGACCTGGGTTATGAGGGCGTGGTGCCAGGCACGCCCGGCGCACAGGTGCAGGGCAATTTGACCTTGCTCAAAGAGATGCTGCGCAATTTGGTGGAAAACGCGGTCCACTACACCCCCAGTACGCCAGAGCGGCAAGGAGTCATCACGCTCCGTGTGTTGGTGGATCCCTACAGCAAAGTCTTGGTGATTCAGGTGGAAGACAACGGTCCGGGCATTGCACCCCAAGAGCGGGACTTGGTGTTTCAGCCGTTTTTCAGGGCGCTGGGCACCAACGTAGACGGTTCTGGCTTGGGATTGCCCATTGTCAAGGAGATTGCCCAGCAACATGGCGCCACGGTCAGCATCGATGCAGCTATTGCAGGTGCGGCCATGCCGGGGGCCTGTTTCACCGTGCGATTCGGCATGGCTTGAGGGACTGGCCTTTCAAGCCGAAGTGGCCATGTTGAGCTGCAAACGTTCGCGTGCCATCACGCGCGATACGGCGGGCGCAGCAGCCACTTTTTCCACAAAGCGCCATAAAACGGGGTGTTCTTCTGCGGTGATGCCTGCAATCGTTCCCCAACGCGCCAGAGTCAGGGTGTAGGCATCCAGTGCGCCCAAGCGCTCGCCACCAAGCCAGGCTTGGCCTTGGCTTTCAGCGGCTTGCACCAAGGCCTGCAACTCACCCAGCATGCCTCGAAACAACTGCGTGTTGTACGGTTTGAGCGCCGCCTGCACTTCTGCTTGGTCCGAGAATTTTTGCGGCATGAAGATGTGTGTGAAGGTCGGGTGCACCGTGTTGTTCATCCAGGCCAAGGTGGACAAAGCGCGGGCGCGGGCCATGGGTTCGGCCGGCAAAAACCCCATGCTTGGGAACATTTGGTCCAAGTGCAGCACGATGGCCAAAATTTGCGTGACAGGCTGGCCTTTGTCCACCAGCACGGGCACTTGGCCGCGCGGATTGATGGCTTTGTATTCGGCGCTGTTTTGCTCGCCTTTGTGCAATTTGACCATGCTGGGCTCAAACTCGGCGCCGCTCAGCTCCAGCAAGACATGGGGCACAAAGGAGCAAGCTCCGGGGGCAAAGTAAAGTTGTAAAGACATGGCGTTGGTCCTAGAGTTGATGCGTCTTAGCGTGGTGCCGTATCTGAAGCGCTTGGCGCAAGCACCGGTTGAATGGCTTCAGGGCGCAGTTGTTTTTGGAGCCGTTCAGGTTCTTGGTGTTGCTGAGGGCCCAGTCCCCAGGAGGCGAGCGCACCCCATTGCCATGCCAGTGCACCGGCATTGAGAACCACCAAAAGGACCACCCAGTATTTCAACATTGTCCAATGTCCCGTCAGATGAAAGGTCGTACGCTGATCTCGGCGCTGTGAATTTCCTGCACCCCCAGCCCGGTCTGTAATCGTAACGCACCCCCGCTGCTGACACCCAGGGCAATGCCCTCTAGGCCATCTGAGGTGTGCACACGGCGATCTTTCAACACATCGCGGGCCTCGAAGCGCTTTTGCAGGGGTGCAAAGCCGGTGGTTTCAAAGGCCAACAAGGCTTGAATCAAGGGAAAAGCCAGCTTGCCCAGTGCATCGGCTGCCGTGCAGTCTGGCCACAGCTCAGACAAGGCAGCCGGGGCGGTGCTCAAGCCTTCTGAGGGGCGAGGGCGGATGTTCAGGCCCACGCCCACCACCAATTGGCTGCGCCCGCCCATGCTGGCGGCCTCGACCAAGATGCCCCCCAGCTTGCGGTCTTCCAGCCACAAATCATTGGGCCATTTCAGGCGCACATCGGGGTGCAGGCTTTCGGCCAAGCTCAAACCCACGGCCAAAGACAAGCCGGACCAGTCTTGCGGGCGCAAAGCCAGGCTGATTGAAAAAGTGAGCGAGTCACCCGCTTGGCTTTGCCAAACGCGGCCTTGGCGGCCACGCCCCGCCGTTTGGCGTTCTGCCACCAACAAAGTCGGCTCGTGATGGCCTGCTCGAGCCCGGCGCATGAGTTCGCTGTTGCTGGAGTCGATTTCGGGCAGTACTTCAACGGTGAAATCGGGCAGCAGGGGAAACACCTGCGTCCAAATCGTTTCGGCGGGCCAGGGGTGGGCCGTGCTGACCAGTGGCATGGTTCAGCGCTTTTTGGGGCTGGAGGCCTTGACCGACTTGTTGGCTTTGTCAGCCTTGGGGGCTTTGGGCGGATTTTTGGATTTGGCTTTGGATTTGGCTTTGACCTTATCGGCCTTGTTTTTTTTCTGCTTAGGCGTCTTGGGTGTGTCTTTGCGCTCTTTGGGCGACAGCAAGGTGCCACGGCAGTTGGCGCTGCCGCACCAGCAAGGGTATTCGGCTTTGAGCTTCTTGGTGTATGGCTCGTCGATGATCAGGCCGTAGTCGTAATTGAGCTCTTCACCCGCTTTGATGTTGCGGATGGCTTTGATGAAGATGCGGTCGTTTTCTTCGTCGGCTTCGCAGTTGGCATCACAGCTGTGGTTGATCCAGCGTGAGGAGTTACCGCCATACAAGGCATCGATCACACGGTCTTCGTTCACATGGAAGTAAAACGTGTGGTTCGGGTCATTGGGGTCGTGTGGGTGACGGTCTTGCGCCTCGTCCCAGCTGATGACTTCGCCCACGTACTCGATCACGGTCTCGCCTTCAGCGATGTCCTGCAAAGCGAAGACGCCTTTGCCATGCACGCCAGAGCGGCGAGTCTGGATGCGTTTGCCGGACGCGACAGGGATGGGGTGGCTGGGGGATGAAAGAGGGGTTTTGGCCACGACGTCAAAAAATTTGTTATGGTGAATTCATGTGGGCGCGTGCGTGAGCGCGTGCCCGGGCGCGTGCGCACACGCGAGACAACGGATTGTAATGACATGAAGACACTGGTAATTGCAGAGAAGCCTTCGGTGG
>JBIKKE010000199.1:0-5504 GCA_044360575.1 Limnohabitans sp.
CGCCGCTGCGGGTTTGGTGTTCATCGGCCCGCCTGCCTCGGCGATTTTGGCCATGGGCCTCAAGGCCGAATCCAAGCGCTTGATGGAATCGGCCGGTGTGCCGCTGGTGCCCGGCTACCACGGCGCCAACCAAGACCCGGCGTTGCTGCAAGCCGAGGCCGACCGCATCGGTTACCCCGCCCTCATCAAAGCCAGTGCCGGTGGTGGTGGCAAGGGCATGCGCGTGGTTGAAAAGTCCGAAGACTTTGCAGCGGCTCTCGCCAGTTGCCAACGCGAAGCCATCAACAGTTTTGGCAGCGATGCGGTGCTGATCGAAAAGTACGTGCAGCGCCCGCGCCATATCGAGATTCAAGTCTTTGGAGACACGCACGGCAACTGCGTGTACCTGTTTGAGCGCGACTGCTCGGTGCAGCGCCGCCACCAAAAGGTTCTGGAAGAAGCGCCTGCCCCTGGCATGACCGAAACCCTGCGTGCCCAAATGGGCGCAGCGGCTGTGGCTGCGGCCAAAGCGGTGAACTACGTGGGCGCGGGCACGGTGGAATTCATCGTCGAGCAAACCGCCTACGACCAACCCGAATCCATGCGCTTTTTCTTCATGGAGATGAACACGCGCTTACAGGTGGAGCACCCGGTGACCGAGGCCATCACCGGCCTGGACTTGGTGGAATGGCAATTGCGTGTGGCCAGCGGCGAGCCGCTGCCCTTGCGCCAAGACGAGTTGCGCATCCAGGGCCATGCGATTGAGGCGCGCATCTGCGCCGAAAACCCCGACAACAACTTCTTGCCCGCCACTGGCACGCTGCAGGTGTACCGCAAGCCACAAGCCAGCAGCTTTGAGCGCGGCACCATCCGCATCGACGACGGCGTGCGCGAGGGCGACACCATCAGCCCGTTTTACGACTCGATGGTGGCCAAGCTGATCGTGCACGGCGATACCCGAGAGCAAGCGCTGGCGCGGTTGGACACGGCGCTGGCCCAAACCCACATCGTGGGCCTGAACACCAATGTGCAGTTTTTGCGCCATGTGGTGCGGAGCGACGCGTTTGCCACGGCCAAGCTCGACACCGCGCTCATCCAGCGTGAAGCCGCCGTCTTGTTCAAGCAAGACAAGGTGGGCTTGCCCGCCGCTGTGGCCGCCGTGGTGGCGCACAAACTGCAAGCCGACAAAGCTTTGCAGGGGCAAGACCCGTTCAGCCGCCGCGATGGCTGGCAGTCGCACGGGTTGGCGCAGCGGCGCTTTGAATTCGTCTGGCAAGACCTGCCCCGCTCGGCCCTCCTGAGCTATCTGCACGATGGCGCTTTGAGCCTGTCGTTGGACGGCGACGAGGCTGTTTCGGGCACCTTGAGCTTTGCGCCCGAAGGCCTAGGCCTGTGGGTGCAGTGGGGCGGTGCGCGTTGCTTCAGCCAGATCGACTGGCAAAGCGACACCGCGCACATTTTCACGCCCCAAGGCGCGACCCGCATCACCGTGCTCGACCCCTTAGCGCACGCTGGCGAGGCGGCGCAAGAAGGCGGGCGTCTGACGGCCCCCATGCCGGGCAAGGTCGTGTCCTTTGCCGTCAAGGCGGGTGACAAGGTCAAAGCAGGGCAGGCTCTGGCGGTGATGGAAGCCATGAAAATGGAGCACACCATTAGCGCCCCCAAAGACGGTGTGGTGGCCGAGTTGCTGTACTCCCCCGGCGACCAAGTCGCCGACGGGGCAGAGCTGCTCAAGTTGGGCTGACAAAATCGACCCATGAACATCACCATCTGTTTTGACAAGCTCGATCCCGCGCCTTGGGTGCAGGGCCTGCAAAAGGCTTTCCCTGAGGCCACTGTCTCTGCTTGGGCCCCTGGCGCAAAGCCTGCCGACCACGCCATCGTCTGGGCCCCGCCCCAGCAGTTCATCGACGAGCAGCCGGGTTTGCAGACCCTGTTCAACATCGGCGCGGGCGTGGATGCCTTGCTAAAGCTGAAACTGCCGCCCAGCCTGAAAGTGGTGCGGCTGGACGACGCTGGCATGTCGGTGCAAATGGCCGAATTCGTGTGCCATGCGGTGATCCGGCATTTTCGGGAGTTCGATGGCTACGATGCCGACACCCAAGCGGGCAAATGGTCGTACCGCAAACCCCGCAGCCGCGCCGAATTTGCCGTCGGTGTAATGGGCTTGGGCGTGCTGGGCGAGCGTGTGGCCAAGGCGCTGCAGGTGTTTGACTTTTCCGTCAACGGCTACAGCCGCAGCCCCAAAGACTTGCCCGGCATCCGCTGCTTCAGCGGGGCGCAGGCTTTGCCCGACTTTTTGGCCGCCACCCGCGTGCTGGTCAACCTGATGCCGCTCACGCCTGAGACCGAAAACATCTTGAACCACGCCACCCTGTCGCAGCTGCAAAAAGGTGGTTATGTCATCAACGTGGCCCGCGGCAAGCACTTGGTGGACGACGACCTGCTGGCCCTGATTGACAACGGCCACCTGGCTGGGGCGGCGCTCGATGTGTTCCGTACCGAACCATTACCCGCCGACCATGTGTTTTGGCAACACCCGAAAATCACCGTCACGCCCCACACCTCGGCCCGCACTTTGCGTGAAGAGAGCATCGCGCAGATCGTGGGCAAAATGCAGGCTTTGCAGCGAGGTGAATCGATCAACGGTGTGGTTGATGCCCTGCGCGGTTATTGAATACTCAGAGAGCATCATGAACATTCCTTCTCGCGTTCAAATCATCGATGTCGGTCCTCGTGACGGTTTGCAAAACGAAAAACAAACCGTGCCTGCAGAGGTCAAAATCGAACTGGTGCACCGCCTGCAGGCCGCTGGCCTGACCGAGATCGAGGTCACCAGTTTTGTGTCCCCAAAGTGGGTGCCGCAAATGGCCGACAACGCGGTCGTGATGGCGGGCATCGAGCGCCAAGCGGGCGTGCGTTATTCGGTGCTCACGCCCAACATGGTGGGTTACCAAGCGGCGGTGGCGTCGCGCCCCGACGAGATTGTGGTCTTTGGTGCCGCCAGCCAGGCTTTCAGCCAAAAGAACATCAACTGCTCGATTGAAGAAAGCATGGAACGCTTTGCGCCCGTGGTGCAAGCGGCGCTGGCGGCGGGCATTGCGGTGCGTGGGGCCATGAGCTGCACCGTGGGCTGCCCCTACGAAGGCGAAGTCTCGCCAGCCAGCGTGGCCCATCTGGCGAGTTTGATGAAGCAGATCGGCGTGCAGCGCGTGGATGTGGCAGACACCATCGGTACCGGCACGCCCCTCAAGGTGCAAAAAGCCATTGAAGCCACGCTGCAGCACTTTGACATCGACCACATCTGTGGCCATTTTCACGACACCTATGGCCAGGCCTTGGCCAACACCTTGGCTTCGCTGCAGATGGGTGTGTGGAACTTCCAGTCCTCGGTGGCCGGTCTGGGGGGGTGCCCTTATGCCAAAGGGGCAACAGGCAATGTGGCCACTGAAGATGTGGTTTACATGCTCAACGGCATGGGCATTGCCACTGGCATTGACCTGGGCAAACTGGTGGATGCAGGCGCGTTCATCAGCGACTTTTTGAGCCGAAAACCCAATTCGAACGTGGCCAAGGCCATCCTCAACAAGCGGGCGGGCTGAGCCATGAAACCACAATTCAAATTGCTGGCTCAGCGTGCCACTCAGGTGCTGGCATTTGAAGAGCCC
This sequence comes from Limnohabitans sp., assembly GCA_044360575.1. Classification (GTDB taxonomy): domain Bacteria; phylum Pseudomonadota; class Gammaproteobacteria; order Burkholderiales; family Burkholderiaceae_C; genus Limnohabitans_A. The sequence goes on from JBIKKE010000199.1 coordinate 3,648, forward strand.
CATGTGCCATCGCCCTGCGTGTCGGTGTGCCTGATGCACCCCGACGGCGGGCACTGTGAGGGGTGTTTGAGAACCCTGCCCGAGATTGGCAACTGGGGCCGCATGCCGGATGAGACCAAGCGCTTGGTGTGGCGAAACATTCAGCAGCGGCTGGTTTTGGCCTCCGAAGGCTGAAAGCTCTCCTGCCTGCACAGATCAGTGTTCGCGTGCCACCACGATCAACACGTTGCAGGGCGATTCTTCGACCAGTGATTTGGCCGTCGAGCCACTCCACCAGCGGCGCAAGATGTTCTTTTCGTGCTTGTGGCCCACCACGATCAAGTCTGCATTGGAGCGTTCTGCGAATTGACTCAGCTCGTGGATGATCTCCCCTTTCAAGATCTCCCCGTTCGCGGCAAAACCCATGGCCTGCAAAGATTTCACCCCCTGAGCCAGTTGCTCTTGGAGGGTTTCTTGCAGGGGGTCCGGATCCACCGAGGTGTAGTAGCCCATCTCCATGGACCCCACATCCAAGGGGTTGGGGGCAACGGCCACCAGCGTCAACCGAGGTTGGCCCCAGTGGGCCAGCTCTTTCAGTTCAATCAAGGCCTTTTGACCCGAGACCGAACCGTCATAAGCCAAGATGATGTGTTGGTACATGCGTGCCTCCTTGAAAGACTGAAAAGCTGTGATGCTGTGGGGCATCGCGCGGCTGGGGTTGAATGACAAAATCATGGGCTGCAAACCCAGGATGCGCAAGCTGGTGTTGACCCTATGGCCCGCACTGTGTGGTTGAACCGATTGACAGATTCCATTCATTGAGAGTTGCCATGAAAACCATCGCTTTTTATTTTGATTTCATCTCGCCTTATGCGTGGTTGGGTTTTGATGCCTTGCCCCAAGCCTTGCAAGGCATCAGTCACCGGGTGGTGCACAAGCCGATTTTGTTTGCTGCGCTGCTCAAGCACCATGGGCAGCTCGGACCGGCAGAAATACCTGCCAAGCGCGATTGGACTTACCGTCAAGTGCTCTGGCAGGCTCACCAGCAAGCCACGCCCTTGCAGTTGCCCGCCATGCACCCGTTCAACCCCTTGGGATTGTTGCGTTTGGCCACAGCGTGCGATGCAGATGGTCAGCCCAGCCGCTTTGTCTGCGAGCAGGTTTTTCGCCATGTGTGGTGTTCGGGCCAGGATGCCGCCGATCCGCAGCGCTTGGCGCAATTGGCTGCCCAGCTGAAACCCGTCAGGGACCCCTCGGATGCCGATGTCAAGCAATCCTTGCAAGCGCAGACCGAAAGCGCCATCGCGCAAGGCATCTTTGGGGTGCCCACCTGGGTGGTGGATGGTCGTCATTTTTGGGGGCAAGACGCTTTGCCCATGCTGCGGGCCTATCTGCAAGGTGACCCTTGGTTCGATGGCCCGGACTGGCAAGCCCCGTCCTTGTGTAGGGTAGGGGTGCGGCGTTCATGATTTGACGGACCACGAACAAGCACCATAAAAAAACCCCGATCGCTGAATGCGATCGGGGTTTTTTATGGGAAGGGTTCAGGTTGGCAAGACAGGTCTTGCCAACATCACCTTTTAGTGAGCAGCAGTACCTTGTGAGGTGGTGCCGTCAAAGCTGGGGAAACGGACGTTCTCGACCATGTCTTGAACTTCTTGGTCTGGGGCCTTGGTCAGCAGCGACACGATGATGATCACCGCAAAGCCCAGGGGCACGCCGAAGATACCGGCCGAGATGGGGGCAATGTCCCACCAGGTGTTGGCCTTCAAGATTTCAGGCGTCAGCGAACCATTGTGGAACAAGCCGTACATCCAAGGATGGGTCTTGACCATGTAGTAGAACGAGATGCCCAAACCAGCCAACATGCCCAGCGAG
>JBIKKE010000164.1:0-6188 GCA_044360575.1 Limnohabitans sp.
ACGCCGAGGCCAATTTGGCAAGACCTTGGGCGAAGAGTTCGTTGCTGTCGTCCCAGCGCTTGCCGTCGCGACGGCATTCGATGCGGGCGCTCGAAGCTGTTTCCAGAAAGCTCACCAGCGCAATCACCAGGGCGGGCACCCACAGTTGGTTCAGGGTGTCCAGACCCGGCCAAGCTGGCCAATAAAAATCAGGCAGGCCCGAAGGCAATAAACCCACCACAGCGCCGTGGTCTTGGTAATCGGTGGCATAGGCCAAGGCCGATGCCACGCCCATCACGATCATGATGCCAGGCCATCTGGGTTTGAAGTGGCGCAACAGCAGCAATACAGCCAGGCTGCCCAGCCCAAACCACGCAGGCCAGCCGCTGAGCCATACCGGCCAGCTTTGCACATCCCAACTCCAGGCTTTGACGCCCAGCAGTCCCGGCACTTGTGAGGCCATGATGAGCAAGGATGCAGCCTGGGTGAAACCCATCATCACTGGGGCGCTGACCAGGTTGATCAGCCAGCCGTAGCTGCCCAGACCCAGCAGCAGCTGAATAGCCCCTGAAAGCAGCGACAACCAAACCGCCAGGGCCACCCACTCGGGCGAGCCGGGTTCGGCCATGCCCGTGAGCGATGCGGCGATCAGCACGCAGGTCAGGGCCGCAGGCCCCACCGACAGGCGGTTGGCGCTGCCAAACAGCACGGCCAGCAGCGCCGGAATCAGGCAGGTGTAAAGCCCAGTCACCAGGGGCATGCCCGCCAAGCCCGCATAGGCCACGGCCTGCGGAACCATGACCAGCGCCACGGTCAGCCCCGCCAGCACCTCGGTGCGTGCCAGCGGTGCCGTCAGGCGTGGCCATTGGCGGAAGGTCAAAAAGCGTTGCATGTCAGGCATGCCCGATCTTAGCCGCCAAGGCCTTCAGCGCTGGGGCATGTCTTTGACCGAGTAGCCCAAGCTGACGGTGGCGTCTTCAGGAATGGCGGGTACGGTGGCGTCCCAGGCTTCCCAAGCAGCGCGCATGGCCCCCAGGCGCTCGGGCTCACGCTGGGCCAGGTTGGCGCGTTCGCGTTCGTCGGCGGGGATGTTGAACAGGTAGTCGTGGCCGTCCACCCGCAGGTATTTGTAGTCGCCAAGGCGCAATGCACGTTGGCCCCGGTGGTTCATGCGCCAATACAGGGGGCGCTCGAACTGGTGCTGGGCATCGCGCAGAACGGGAAGCATGGAAACACCGTCAAAGGGCAAGTCCTCGTGGGCCTTGGCACCTGCCAGCTCGACCATGGTGGCGGACCAGTCCATGGTCATGCAGTGCTGGGTCGATGTGCCGCCCGGCGCAATCACAGCAGGCCAGTGCGCGATCCACGGCACGCGGATGCCGCCTTCGGTCAAGTCCATCTTGCCGCCCACCAGGGGCCAGTTGTCGCTGAACCGCTCGCCCCCGTTGTCACTGGTGAAGACAATCAGGGTGTTGTCGAGTTGCCCGGTTTTTTTGAGCGCATCGACCAACCACCCAATGCCTTCGTCCATGTGGTGGATCATGCGGTGGTAGGTGTGGATGTTGCCGCCATGCAGGTGAAACAGGTTGTCTTTGACCTCGTCTGCCAGCGCGTGGTCTTCGCGGGTTTCCCACGGCCAGTGGGGTGCGGTGTAGTGCAGGCTCAAGAAAAAAGGCGTGCCTCGCGCAGCGCCCGGGGCCATGCGGTTTACAAAGTCCACAGCCTTGTGCGAGATCAAGTCGGTCAGGTAGCCGTCTTCGTGCTTTTCTTCTTCGTTGGTGTACAGGTCGTGCGTGCCGTTGTTGCTGGCGTGGGTGAAGTAATCCACCCCGCCCGACATGGGACCAAAGAATTCTTCATAGCCCGATTTGATCGGGCTGAAATGCGGCGGGTAACCGAGGTGCCACTTGCCAATTAAGGCCGTGCTGTAGCCGCTGGCCTTGAGCAGTGAGGGCAGCGTGGGGTGCTCAGGGGGCAGGCCCAGCACTTTGCTGCCCTTGCTCTTGCTGTTGATGGGCTCTTCGGCCGCGCCGCGCAGCCTGTACTGGTAGCGCGCCGTCATGAGCGCAAAGCGGGTGGGCGAGCACACGGGCGAGTTGGCATAACCCTGCGTGAACTTGAGACCTGCAGCGGCCAGTTGGTCGAGCACGGGCGAGACCTTGCCAAACTTCGCGTCGCGGCCGCCGTAGCAGCCCAGATCGGCAAAGCCGAGGTCGTCGGCCACGATGAAAATGATGTTGGGGCGTGGGGTGTTTGTTGGCGTCATGTGTTCAGTCCAGTTGCACGCCCGTGGCTTTGATGGGTTTTTCCCAGCGGGCCAAGTCAGCACGCTGTGCGGCCGCCAAATCGTTGGAGTTGGAGCCAATCACCTCGTAGCCGAGTTTGACCATCTTGTCTTTCGTGGCTGGATCGCGCGCGATTTTCATCATGGCTTTCTCCAATCGGGCCAAGGTTTCACCTCTGAGGCCCGCAGGGCCGTACATCGCAAACCAGGCGGTGGCATCCATGTTGACGCCTGACTCTCTGAGGGTGGGCACTTCAGGAACCTGAGGGTCGCGTTGGTTACCGGTCACGGCAATGATGCGGACTTTGCCTGCCTTGTGCATTTCGGCGGTTTCAGACACCACGTCAAATTTGTAGCCGATGTGCCCACCCAACAAAGCGGTGTTGGCAGGCGCCCCGCCTTGGAAAGGAATGTGATTGAGGTTGATGCCCGTCGATTGCTCCATCAACACGCCCATGAAGTGGGGCAGGGTGCCTGCACCGGGTGTGCCGTAGCTGGCAGAGTTGGGGTCGGTCTTGGCTTTGGTCACCATCTCAGCCACGGTTTTTACGTTGCTGGCAGGACCAGAGACCACACCAAACTGGAATCGGGCGATTTGGGAAATCGGCGTGAAGTCTTTCACCGCGTCGTAATCGAGCTTTTTGTAGACATGCGGGAACAGCACCATGGGGCCGCTGGGCAAAATGATGACGGTTTGGCCATCGGGCTTGGCCGCCTTGGTCATGTTCAGGGCAATGCGCCCGCCTGCGCCGGGTTTGTTGTCCACCACGATGGGTCCAAAGTCGTCTTTCAGCGCATCGGCCACCATGCGGGCCAGCACGTCGGCCGAGCCGCCAGGTGGGAAACCCACCAAAATTTTCAAGGGCGGCTTGTCTTGAGCCCCAACCCCAGAGCTCAGCACAGACATGGACAAGGCGGCCATGGCCAAGAGCCAGACACGGCGAGGCGTGCATTGAAAAATAGGCATGAAAGTCTCCTGAATGGATGGGATGCAAACGTGCCCATTGATTGGGCAAACTAAGTCAAAATGTAATCTTGTTTTGAGCAGATGCTCTCATCAATCATCACCCCTGAAAACCCTGATGCTTCTGACGCCTTCAAAACGTCTGTCTTTGATCGACGACTTGGTACGCACTGTCCCTGCACATGATCTGCGCAGCGCTCGGGCCAACCTGCGCACATGAAAGCCTTTCGCAAATGCTGGGTCGTTGTGTGTTTGTCTGGGGCTTGTGGGCTGCAAGCTGCCGAGACTTGGCCGGCTTGGGTGAGTTGGGTGATGGACGGTGACACGGTGTTGTTGGTGCGGCAGGGTCAGTCGGAGCCTGTCAAGTTGCGCATCGACGGCATCGATGCCCCTGAGACCTGTCAGCCCGGCGGCATGGCGTCACGAGACGCGATGATTCGCATGACGCTTCGAAAGTCGGTTCAGGTCACGGATCTGGGTTTCGACAGTTACGGCCGTCAAGTCGGGCGTTTGTCGGCAGACGGTGTCGATGTGGGTGCGGAGATGGTGCGGTCTGGCATGGCTTGGGCCTACCGTTTCAAAACAGGCCGTGGCCCTTATGCAGCCTTGCAACGCTCGGCGCAAAAAGAGAAAAAAGGCGTGTTTTCCGCCTCTGAAGCGGCCATGTCACCCCCCGTGTTCAGGCGTTTTCATGGCGCGTGCCAAGGCGCTTTGGGCCAATAGCCTTCAAGCTCTGACAGAGGCGCAGACCGGACATGCTGCGTTGCGCTGCATGCGGATATCGGTCCAGGACAGTTCACGCCCATCGAGCATGAGCAAGCGCCCAGCCATGTGGCTGCCCATACCGCTCAAGATCTTGAGGGCCTCCGCGGCCTGCACGGTGCCGATGATGCCCACCAAAGGCGCGAAAACGCCCATGGTGGCGCATCGGGTCTCTTCGGGTGTTTGTTCGGGCGGAAAGATGCAGGCATAGCAAGGCGCATCTGTTTGGGTGCTGTCAAATACGGACACTTGGCCGTCCATGCGGATAGCGGCCCCAGAGACCAAGGGTTTTCGGTGGGTCACACAAGCCAGGTTCACGGCTTGGCGGGTTTCAAAGTTGTCGCAGCAGTCGATGACCACGTCGGCCAGCGGCACCAGTTTGTTCAGCAGGGCTGGGTCGGCCCGTTGGGTTACCGCATCGACGGTGACGTCCGGGTTGATCTGAGCAATGGCGGTGAGCACCGATTCGGCCTTGAGGTGGCCCACGCGATCCAGCGTATGCGCAATTTGGCGTTGCAAGTTGGTGGCGTCCACTTCGTCGTGGTCCACCACGGTGATGCGACCTACACCCGCACTGCCCAAATACAAGGCCACCGGTGAACCCAAGCCACCCGCCCCAATGACCAAAGCATGGGAGCCCAAGAGCTTTTCTTGGCCCTCAAAGCCCAATTCGTTGAGCAAAATGTGCCGCGAGTAACGCAGCAGTTGGGTGTCATCCATTCAGGGCATCCATCCGAGGCGTCGGATCACTCTTTCTTGTCGGCTTTGCGCTCGGCCAAGGTCGTGCTGGCCTTGACCGGTTGGCCCTTGAGTTGCCTGATGGCTTGAGCCAACTGGAAGTCTTTGTCAGAGCCAAACTCAGGCAAACGGCGCTCTGCCAAGGGTTTGCGAGAATCTTCCTCCAGTTTTTTCATGGCCTCTTCACGGGCTTGCTCGCGGGCCGGGTCTTTCTTTTCTTCGGCCTCTCTGCCATTGGACAGGTGTTTTTGCAAGTCGGCTTCGCGGGTGCGCAGGGCCGCAAACACATTGCCCGTTTCGGTTTCATCCAGCATCACGTCAGGCACGATGCCTTTGGCTTGAATGGCCCGTCCGCTGGGGGTGTAATACCGGGCCGTTGTTATTTTTAGCGCCGTGTCGGGGCCGAGTTGACGAACGGTTTGCACCGAGCCTTTGCCAAAGGTTTGGCTGCCCATCAGCGTGGCCCGCTTGTAGTCTTGCAAGGCGCCCGCCACGATTTCACTGGCCGATGCCGATCCTTCGTTGACCAGCACCACCAAGGGGATTTTTTTCAGGGCACCGCCCGTGGCTTGGGTCATGCGGGTGATCGGGTCATTCGTGCTGTTGCGACGCCAGAACTGGGGCGAAGCCTTGTAGGTGAACTTGCTCTCTTCGAGCTGTCCGTTGGTGGTGACCACCGTGACGTTGTCAGGCAAAAAGGCGGCAGACAGGGCCACTGCTGCATCCAGCAAACCGCCCGGATCGTTGCGCAGATCGAGCACCATGCCCTTCATCTGGGGGTCTTGTTTGTACATTTCTTCGATCTTGCGGGCGAAGTCATCCACAGTGCGTTCCTGGAATTGGGACACCCGGATCCAGCCATAGCCCGGCTCGATCAACCTGGACTTGACCGATTGGGTCTTGATCTCTTCACGAATGATGGTGACCGGAAAGGTGCGGTTTTCAGATTTGCGGAAGACGGTCAAGACCACTTTGGTTTTGGGCTCACCGCGCATGCGTTTGACCGCTTCACTCAGGGGCAGGCCCTTGAGCGGCGTGTCATCGACCTTGGTGATCAGGTCGTTGGTTTTGAGGCCTGCACGGTCGGCCGGCGAGCCTTCAATCGGAGAGACGATTTTGACGACACCATCTTCTTGGCTGATTTCGATGCCCACGCCCACGAATTTTCCGGATGTGCCTTCAGAAAACTCTTTGAAGCTTTTTTTGTCGAAATACTGCGAGTGAGGGTCCAGACTGGACACCATGCCAGAGATGGCTTCGGTGATGAGTTTGCGCTCGTCGACCGGCTCGACGTAATCGCTTTTGACCATGCCAAAAACTGCTGCCAATTGCTGCAGCTCTTCCAGAGGCAGCGGAGCCATGTTGCCACGCGCCACGGTTTGCAATGAAACAGTGGTCAGCGCGCCCGCCAAGGCGCCAATGCTGAGCCATCCGGCGATCTTGAGTTTGTGTCCCATGGTG
>JBIKKE010000054.1:0-12081 GCA_044360575.1 Limnohabitans sp.
TGTACGTGTTCGGTGAATGTCAAATCAATATACACCCGCAAGCCCTGAAGCGACGGGCTTGGCCTGTAATTTCCTGTAAAGACCCCTAAAGCTCAACCCTTGCCTTGGCTGGCCACTGCGGCGGCGGCGTGGGCTGCAGCTTCTGCGTCTCCCAAGTAGTAGTGCCGAATTGGCTTGAGTTCGGCATCTAATTCATAAACCAATGGGATGCCGTTCGGGATATTGAGACCCACGATGTCTTGCTCTGAGACGTTGTCGAGGTACTTGATCAAAGCGCGGATCGAGTTGCCATGCGCTGCGATCAGGATGCGCTCGCCATTTCGAATGCGAGGGGCAATGGTGTCTTGCCAATAGGGCAGCACCCTTGCCACGGTGTCTTTGAGGCATTCGGTCAGGGGCAGGTTTTGTGATTCGACGTGGGCATAGCGGCGGTCACCCCGTTCGCAACGGGGGTCGCTGGCCTCCAAAGCGGGGGGCGGTGTGTCGTAGCTGCGGCGCCAAGCCAGCACCTGCTCATCGCCAAATTTTTTGGCCATATCGGCTTTGTTGAGGCCTTGCAAAGCGCCGTAATGGCGCTCGTTCAGACGGTAATCCTTGACCACAGGCAGCCAGGTGCGGTCCATTTCGTCCAGCGCGAACCAAAGCGTGTGAATGGCCCGTTTGAGCACCGACGTGAAGCAGACATCAAAGTCCCATCCCTCGGCTTTGAGCAGTTGGCCTGCCGACATGGCTTGGCTCACCCCAGTGGGGGTCAGGTCCACATCGGTCCAACCCGTGAAACGGTTTTCCAGGTTCCAAGTGGACTCGCCATGGCGAATGAGAACAATTTTGTACATGGTTAAAAGGGGCGCTTTAGGAAGTAGAAACAAAGGTTGAGCTGCTCATTTTAGAATCCGTGCTGGCAGGCCTTCTTACAGGCCTTTGTTTTTTTGCCCGAAAAGGTCTGATTTGTGAACTTTCTCCTCGAAAACTGGATGTTGTTGTTGGTGGCTTTGGCCTCGGGTGTCGCTTTGATGTTGCCCGCGCTGACCAAAGGCAGTGGTCTGGATCCCCAAGCCATGGTGCAGCTGATGAACCGCGAAAAGGCGGTGGTGATCGATGTGTGCGAGCCCGATGAGTTTGCGCGAGGCCATGTCATCGGTGCCAAAAATTTGCCACTGGCCCAGGTCGACGAAAAATTGGCGCAGTTGGTCAAGAACAAGTCAAGCCATGTGATCATGGTCTGTCAGGTGGGCGCACGTTCATCTCGAGCCGCTGCGGCAGCGCGCAAACTGGGCTATGAAAACGCCCAATCTTTGTCCGGCGGCCTGCGCGCTTGGGTGGCGGCCAGCATGCCCACCGAAAAAGCCTGATTTTTGCCCACCTTTTAACGACCCATTACCCAAGGTTCCGCCATGCAATCCGTCAAGATGTACACCACAGCCGTTTGCCCTTATTGCACGCGTGCCAAGCAAATCCTCAAGGCCAAAGGTGTTGAGCAAATCGAAGAAATTCGCATCGACACCGATCCGGTGCAGCGCGATTACATGATGCAAACCACAGGTCGCCGCACAGTGCCCCAAATTTTCATTGGGGCCACCCATGTGGGCGGCTGTGATGACCTGATGGCGCTGGATGCCAAAGGGGGTCTCCAAGCCTTGTTGCAATCGGCCTGACATCAGCTCTGAACAGGGCGGTGTCCAGGGGCGCTGCGCTCACCCGGCTTCCCTCATAATCTCCATTTTCATTTGCCCGGAATCTGCCCGAGGCTTTTTTTCAAAGACATACCATGACCGATACCGCAGCCACCTCCAGCACCGAAGCCCAAGCGCCAGTTTTTCAGATCCAGCGTGTCTATTTGAAAGAGGCTTCATTGGAGCAGCCCAACTCGCCAGCCATCTTGCTCGATCAACAACAACCCAGCGTGGACATTCAATTGGGTGTTGAAGCCACGCCCGTGGCGGATGGTGTGTTTGAAGTGTGTGTCACGGCCACTGTGCACACCAAAATCGACGATAAGACGGTGTTTTTGGTGGAATGCAAGCAAGGCGGTATTTTCGAAATTCGCCATCTTCCCGACGAGCAAATGGGCCCTGTCATGGGCATCGCCTGCCCACAAATCGTTTACCCGTATTTGCGTGGCAACGTGGCTGACTTGATCACTCGTGCCGGTTTCCCGCCCGTGCATTTGGCCGAAATCAACTTCCAGGCCATGTACGAGCAGCAGCAATTGCAACAGGCAGAGCAAGCCGGTTCTTTGCCCCAATAAAGAGCGGTTTTGGCCGGACACCCCGTGATGCACATCAGCGTGATTGGTGCCGGCGCTTGGGGCACTGCCATGGCCATGGCTGCCAGCCGTCACCCAGCAGGGCATCGCGTGGACCTGCATGTTCGGGATGAGGCTCAGGCCATCGCTTTGCAGCAGTCAAGAGAAAACACCCGTTACCTGCCCGGTTTTCGGTTGACGGATTCCGTTCGCATTTCATCCGAGCCACTCGCCGGCATTGAGTGGCGTGGCATTTCTGACCGTTTGGTGGTTGTCGCCACACCGATGGCTGGTTTGAGGAACGTCTTGACGTCTTTGGCGGGTGCAGATGTCCCCGTTGCTTGGCTTTGCAAGGGTTTTGAATCGGGCACGGGTCTGATGCCGCACGAGGTTCAGGCCCAGGTTGCACCCAAGTTGCGTGCGGGAGCCTTGAGTGGCCCCAGTTTTGCCCTGGAAGTGGCGCGTCAACAACCCACGGCCTTGGTGGCTGCAAGCCCCCATGCCAGCGTGCGCGATGCCATGGTGAACGCATTCCACGGGCCTTCTTTGCGCGTTTACGCCAACCACGACATGGTGGGTGTGGAGGTGGGTGGCGCTGTGAAGAACGTCTTGGCCATTGCGACGGGCCTGTGCGACGGTTTGAATTTAGGCCTCAATGCGCGGGCCGCCCTGATCACCCGGGGTTTGGCAGAGATGACCCGTTTGGGTCTAGCCCTTGGCGCGCAGTCTGACACCTTCATGGGCTTGTCCGGCTTGGGCGATTTGGTGTTGACGGCCACGGGTGATCTGAGTCGCAACCGGAAAGTTGGCTTGCTCTTGGCGCAAGGGCAAACTTTGGCTCAAGCCGTAGCCTCTTTGGGGCACGTCGCAGAAGGCGTCTACAGTGCCCGCACAGTGATGCAAAGGGCCCAGTTATTAGGTGTTGACATGCCCATCACCGCAGCCGTGGTGGCCCTTCTGGATGGGGCGTGCAGCGCGCAACAAGCGGTGCAGGCCCTGATGGGCCGTGACCCCAAAGGCGAGTTCGCCTGACCCCCACCCCCATGATTGCCCGTCAACCACCCTTGGCCAAGGGTTCTGTTTTTCAAAAGCCCACGCTGGCCCAGCAAGTTTGGCGCTTGTTTGCAGGATTTGATGGCCCATTGGCCATGGCTGTGGGTTTGTTGGTCGGTTTCGGTCTTTTGGTGATGTATTCAGCCGGCTTTGACCACGGTACGCGTTTTGTTGACCATGGTCGCAACATGTTGATAGCCGGGGTGATCTTGATGGTGGTGGCACAAATTCCACCTTCCAAAATGATGGCTTGGGCCTTGCCTATCTATGCAGTTGGCGTGCTGTTGCTGGTGGCTGTGGCGCTTTTTGGCATCACCAAAAAAGGCTCAACCCGTTGGATCAATTTGGGGGTGGTGATTCAGCCCAGCGAGATTCTGAAAATCGCTTTGCCGCTGATGTTGGCCGCATGGTTTCAAAAGCGAGAGGGGCTGCTGCGGATGTCTGATTTCGCTGTGGCGATCGTGATTTTGTTGGTGCCTGTCGGCTTGATCATGAAACAACCCGATTTGGGCACCTCGTTGCTGGTGCTGGCGGCGGGTTTGGCGGTGATTTTTTTTGCAGGCCTGAATTGGCGTTGGATTTTGCCGCCTGTTTTCTTGGGTGTGGTTGGCATTGTTGTTCTGGTGATCATGGAGCCCAGCTTGTGCAAGCCGGGCGTTGATTGGCATGTTTTGCACGAGTACCAACGTCAAAGGGTGTGTACCTTGCTGGATCCCGGGCGGGACCCACTGGGCAAAGGTTTTCACATCATCCAAGGCATGATCGCGATTGGTTCAGGGGGGCTGTGGGGCAAGGGCTTCATGCAAGGAACGCAAACTCATTTAGAGTTCATCCCAGAGCGCACCACCGACTTTATTTTTGCGGCTTTGGGCGAAGAGTTTGGACTGCTTGGAGGCTTGGTCTTGTTGGCCAGCTTTTTCTTCTTGATCTACCGCGCCCTGGTCATTGCCATGCAGGCGCCCACTTTGTTCAGCCGCTTGTTGGCCGGCAGCATGGCCACCATATTTTTCACTTATGCGTTCGTCAATATGGGCATGGTCAGCGGCATTTTGCCGGTGGTCGGTGTGCCTTTGCCCTTCATCAGTTACGGTGGAACAGCCATGGTCACTTTGGGCTTGGCGTTGGGCATTTTGATGTCGATTGCCAAATCCAAACAGCTGGTACAAACATGAGCAATGCTTTATCTGTGGTGGTCGTTGGTGCGGGCAACATGGGCGGTGCCATGCTGGCACGGCTGCGTGATTTGGCGTGGACGGTGGGTGTTCATGACACGGACGCGCAGGCCCAAGCCAAGGCTGTGGCAGAGGGTGCGTTGCCTTTTGCATCTCCACTTCAAGCTGTCCGCAGCTTGGCACCCGACGGCGTGATGTTGATCGCTGTGGTGGACGCGGCGCAAACCGAAGCGGTTTTATGGGGCGATGGTGGTGCAGGTTTTGACCTCAAGCCAGGCCAAACGGTGATGTTGTGCCCCACTTTGGGTCCCAAGACGGTGCAAGACCAAGCCGAACGTTTGGCGCAAAGAGGCATAGATTGCATGGATGCGCCCATGTCAGGAGGCCCTTTGCGGGCCAGACAAGGGTCCATGAGCCTGATGGTGGCCTGTTCTGAGCCCGTCTGGCAGCGGAGCCAAGATTTGCTTCAAGCGTTGAGCCAGCAGGTGTTTCGCGTGGGCGTTCGGGCGGGGGATGGTTCGCGCACCAAATTGGTCAACAATCTTTTGGCCGCCATCAACTTGGCGGGTGCTGCCGAGGCTTTGGCTTTGGCGGAGCGTTTGGGGCTTGACCCGGCTGTGACCTTGTCTATCATTGAGGCCTCAAGTGGCCAAAGCTGGATAGGCACAGACCGCATGCGACGGGCTTTGATCGGAGACTTCGAGCCCCGGGCGCACGTCAGTTTGCTGGCCAAGGACACGGGGCTCGCCGTTTCTGCTGCCGATCAAGTGGCGTTCGACCCTCCGCTGGGCCGTCTGGCGCGTGACCTTTTCGCTCAGGCAATGGCGCAAGGCTGGGACCAGTTAGACGATGCGGCACTCATCCAACTGATGCGCCAGCGCTGAGGTTTTGTGGCTTTGCCGCCATGGCGGTCGTCTGACCGCCCGACAGCGGCACCCACCGGCTTGGGCAAGGGTCTTGAAGCCTGCCTACAATGTGAACCATGATTTCACGCGAACCCACCATTGAACGCTTGGCCACGGCCCGGTCCCTTTTGCTTGAGCCTTTTGGTTTGGACGAAACCCATCTGAGCCGAGCGCTTTCTGCCATTCAGGCGCACCAAGTTGACGACGCCGACTTGTATTTTCAGTACACCCGTTCTGAGGGTTGGAGCTTGGAGGAAGGCATCGTCAAGACTGGTAGCTTCAGCATTGACCAAGGCGTGGGCGTGCGGGCAGTATCGGGCGAAAAAACGGCATTCGCCTATTCAGACGATATCTCTGAAGCCTCATTGATGGACGCGGCCATGACGGTGCGCACCATCGCGCAGGCCACGCAAAACAAACGCATCAAAGTGCCGACACGCAAAATTTCGGCCAGCCGCTCGCTCTATCCCTCGCTCGACCCGATGTCCACCTTGGACAGCACCGCCAAGGTGAATTTGTTGGGCCGCGTCGAGAAAATCGCCCGGGCCAAAGACCCGCGAGTGGTGCAAGTCATGGCCGGTTTGGCCACCGAGTACGACGTGGTCATGGTGGCTCGTGCAGACGGCACCTTGGCCGCCGATGTGCGCCCCTTGATCCGCTTGTCCGTGACCGTGATCGCCGAGCAAAATGGCCGCCGCGAAGTGGGCAGCGCGGGCGGCGGTGGTCGCTTTGGCCTGGCTTACTTTGACGATGCCATGGTCGAGAGCTATGTGCAAGAAGCGGTGTCGGCCGCGCTCATTAACCTGGATGCGCGACCCGCGCCCGCAGGCGAGATGACGGTGGTGTTGGGCAATGGTTGGCCTGGCGTGTTGCTGCACGAAGCCGTGGGCCATGGTCTGGAGGGGGACTTCAACCGCAAGGGCTCGAGCGCTTTCAGCGGCCGCATTGGCCAGCGCGTGGCGGCCAAGGGTGTCACGGTGTTGGATGACGGCACCATGGCCGACCGCCGGGGCTCGCTGAACGTGGACGACGAAGGCCATGCCAGCCAAAAGAATGTGTTGATCGAAGACGGTATTTTGCGCGGCTACATCCAGGATTCGATGAATGCCCGCTTGATGGGTGTCAAGCCCACGGGCAATGGCCGCCGCGAAAGCTATGCCCATGTGCCCATGCCGCGCATGACCAACACCTACATGCTGGGCGGCGACAAGAGCCCCGAAGAAATCGTGGCCAGCATCAAAAAAGGTCTGTATGCCACCAACTTTGCAGGTGGTCAGGTAGACATCACCAGTGGCAAATTTGTGTTCTCGGCCAGCCAAGCTTATTGGGTGGAAAACGGCAAGATCCAATACCCCGTCAAGGGTGCGACCTTGATCGGCAGCGGTCCCGAGTCACTCAAGAAGATCAGCATGATCGGCAACGACATGAAGCTGGACTCGGGCGTGGGCACTTGCGGCAAGGAGGGGCAGAGCGTGCCAGTGGGTGTGGGCCAACCCACCTTGCGCATCGATGGCCTGACTGTCGGTGGCACGGCCTGAACTTCAATCCCAAGGCTGAACATGGCCCTTCGGGTTTGTCCCCGGCTCGGCCTGTCAGGAACTGTCATCCAGCTGTGATACATTGATACCCATGTCTTCGCGCATCGCTTTTTACTTTTTTTACTTTTGGTTCTCAGTCCCCGGCGGACGAGAGGCGAGCGCTTAAGCACCCGAACATCTCGATACACACCGCCGGAGCCCCAAAGCCCGGCGGTTTTTTTTCACCTGTTTTTTCAATTGAGGAGTCCACGATGAACGCCAAATCCACTGCCCCTGAGAGCTGGTACCCCAATGCCGCCGACCGCACCGGCCAGACTGACGACGAACGCATCAAGGACATCACCGTGCTCCCACCACCAGAACATTTGATCCGCTTTTTCCCGATTGCTGGCACGGCTACGGAAACCCTGATTGCCGATACCCGCAAAGCCATTCAGAAGATCGTGCACGGCCAAGATGACCGCTTGTTGGTCATCATTGGCCCTTGCTCTATCCACGATCCGGCAGCGGCCATCGAGTACGCCCGCCGCTTGAAGCCGCTGCGTGACCAATATGCTGACACGCTGGAGATCGTGATGCGTGTGTACTTTGAAAAGCCCCGCACCACGGTGGGCTGGAAAGGCCTGATCAACGACCCCTATCTGGACGAGAGTTACCGCATCGATGAAGGCCTGCGCATCGCACGTCAGTTGTTGATCGAGATCAACCGACAGGGCTTGCCCGCAGGCAGCGAGTTTTTGGATGTGATTTCGCCCCAGTACATCGGCGACCTGATCAGCTGGGGGGCCATTGGTGCCCGCACGACAGAGAGCCAAGTGCACCGTGAGCTGGCTTCTGGCTTGTCGGCGCCTATCGGCTTCAAGAATGGCACCGACGGCAACATCAAGATCGCGACCGATGCGATCCAGGCAGCGGCCCGTGGCCACCACTTTTTGTCGGTCCACAAAAACGGCCAAGTCGCGATTGTGCAGACCCAAGGTAACCAAGACTGCCATGTGATCTTACGCGGTGGCAAAGCGCCTAACTACGACGCTGAAAGCGTGGCTGCGGCCTGCAAGGAACTCGAAGCCGCCAAGCTGCCCGCCAGTTTGATGGTGGACTGCAGCCACGCCAACAGCAGCAAAAAGCACGAGCGCCAAATTGACGTGGCCAAAGACATTGCCGCGCAAATCAGCGGTGGCTCACGCCAAGTGTTCGGCGTCATGGTCGAAAGCCACCTGAAAGATGGCGCCCAGAAGTTCACGCCCGGTCAGCATGAGGTATCTAAGCTGATTTACGGTCAGAGCATCACCGACGCCTGCATTGGCTGGAACGACAGCGAGGGCGTGTTGCAGGTGCTGTCGGATGCCGTGAAGGCGCGCCGCTCGCTTTGATGCGCGCCCTTGTCCGGTCTGAACAGGTCTGAACCGCAGGTCCGGTGGCTACGGCTTCGGTCAAAACCTAAGTCGTGCCTGAGCTGCCGACTTGCAAAGATGGGTTGAAAATTAGCCCGCCAAAGCGCTCAGCAATTTGGCGTGAATGCCGCCAAAGCCACCATTGCTCATGCAGAGCAGGTGGTCGCCGGGTTGTACTTTGGCCATCACTTGGGCGATCACTTCGTCAATGTTCGCACCCACTTGCGCCTTCGAGCCCATGGGCTCGAGTGCGGCAACCGCATCCCAGCCTAGCCCGCCTGAATGGCAAAACGCCAAGTCGGCTTCTTCCAGACTCCAAGGCAGCTGGGCTTTCATGGTGCCCAGTTTCATGGTGTTGCTGCGCGGCTCAAAAATGGCCAGGATGCGGGATGGGCCCACTTGCCGGCGTAAGCCGTTGACGGTGGTGCGAATGGCGGTGGGGTGGTGAGCGAAATCGTCGTAGACGGTGATGCCCCCCCCTTCACGTAGGACCGTGCCGCGCACTTCCATGCGGCGCTTGACGTTTTCAAAGCTGGCCAGCGCCTGCACCGCCACAGCGGGGCTCACGCCTACGTGCTCGGCGGCCGCGATGGCCGCCAGTGCATTGAGCTGGTTGTGCACGCCGCCAATCGCCCATTGCACCTCAGCCACCGCTTGGCCTGCCTGCAGCACCTTGAAGCTGGAGGGTTCGCCTTCGGCCACAAAATCGCTCACAGCCGATCCAAATGTCCGCACGTCGCTCCAGCAGCCTTGCGCCAACACGCGCGTCAGGCTTTCTTCCAGCCCGTTGACCACCACGCGGCCCGAGCCGGGTACGGTGCGCACGAGGTGATGAAACTGGCGCTCAATGGCGGCCAGGTCGTCAAAAATGTCGGCGTGGTCAAACTCGAGGTTGTTCAAGATGGCGGTGCGTGGGCGGTAGTGCACAAACTTGCTGCGCTTGTCGAAAAAGGCGGTGTCGTATTCGTCGGCTTCAATGACGAAGTACTTCCCGCCACCCAGTCGGGCAGAGACGCCGAAATTCAGCGGTACGCCACCCACCAAAAAACCCGGTTCCAGCCCGGCCTGATCCAGCACCCAGGCCAGCATCGAGGTGGTGGTGGTTTTGCCGTGGGTGCCCGCCACCGCCAGCACATGGCGGCCTTGCAGCACATGCTCGGACAGCCACTGGGGGCCGCTGGTGTAAGGGGCACCGGCCTCCAAAATGGCTTCCATCAGCGGAAATTTGGGGCTGCCGTCGGCCAGTCGGCTGCGGCTAACCACATTGCCCACCACATAAATGTCGGGCTTGAGTGCCATCTGCTCGGCGTCAAAGCCTTCGATGAGCTCAATGCCCAAAGCGCGCAATTGGTCGCTCATGGGCGGGTAGACGCCTGCGTCACAGCCGGTGACGCGATGCCCCGCCTCGCGGGCCAGCGCGGCCAGGCCCCCCATGAAAGTGCCACAAATGCCCAAGATATGTATATGCATGTCCGGATTTTAGGGGGCCATCGGGTGCCGCCAGGACTGTGACCACTTGAGGCCGGTCACAATCGGTGCCCATGAACGACCTTGCCCTTGAAATTGCCGCGACCGCCGCCCGTTTGGTGGTCGAAGAAGGCTTGGCTTTTGGCCCGGCCAAGCACCGCGCCCTCAAAGAGTTGGGCCTGTCCGCCCGTACCGCTTTGCCCAACAACGATGTGGTCGAAGCCGAGGTGCGCGACTACATTGACTTGTTTTGTGCAGACACCCAACCCGGCGAGTTGTTGGCCTTGCGCGAATTGGCACTGGTTTGGATGCAGCGCTTGGCCGAATTTCGCCCACATTTGGGGGGTGCCGTCTGGCATGGATGGGCAACGCGCTTGTGCGATGTGGATTTGGCTTTGTTTTGCGATGATCCCAAATCGGCCGAGATTGCACTGATCAACCAAAACCAGCGCTACGAGGTGCAAACTGTGCGCGGCCTGCATGGTGACGATGTGGAGGTGCTGAGCCTCCATGGTTTTTGTGAAGCCTTGAACGAAGATGTAGGCGTGCACCTGCGCATTTACGACCTGGACGATTTTCGGGGCGCTTTGCTGCCCGACGCGCAAGGTCGCTCGCCTCGGGGAGATTTGGCTGCATTGAAGCGCCTGCTGGCGGTATGAAAGAAAATCAAACCATGAACAATCGCAACGCAGACGCATCAAGGCGTCATCTGATTTGGGGTGCCGGTGCGGCCGCAGCGGTGGCGGGCGTCGGCTTGGCCATGTGGCGTTATGAGCCTGAAGCTGTGGCCGAAGTCGCCAGCCATCCACTGTGGTTGCAACAGTTTGAAACCCCGGCCGGTGAGGGTTTGAACATGGCTCAATTTAAGGGAAAACCCTTAATTTTGAATTTTTGGGCCACTTGGTGCCCACCTTGTATCGAGGAGTTACCCATGATCAACGCCTTTTGGCGTGAAAACAATCCGAATGGTCATCAAGTGGTGGCTTTGGCCATTGATCAGCCCAGTGCGGTGCGCCGTTTTCTGGAGCGACAACCCTTGGCGTTTCCAGTGGGTTTGGCCGGTTTAGAGGGTACTGGGCTGGCCAAGTCTTTGGGCAATACTGTCGGTGGCTTGCCTTTTACGGTGTTTTTCAAGAAAGATGGCAGCATTTGGCGACAAAAGATGGGCCAACTCACCGATGATGATCTCAGTCAATGGCGTGCTGCGGCCGCCTGAATGCCCTGGCGCTGCCTGCACACTGATGGGTGGCCCTAAAAGGTGGCTCCGCAGCCTCTGATTCGTGCCTGGACCGTGAAGAACAGATAATTTTGCAGGTCTTTATTGAAATTTAGTGTAAATTCGATCCATTACATGTGCTTCTAGCATCGGAGGATCTTATGGATTTGCGCAAACTCAAAACACTGATTGATTTGGTGTCTGACTCGAATGTTTCGGAGTTGGAGATCACCGAAGCTGAGGGCAAGGTACGCATTGTCAAAAGCATGGGCGTCGCTGCGCCCGTGGTGCTCCAACAAGCCGCACCTGTCATGGCTGCACCCGTGGCTGTTGCTGCTGCACCTGTCGCAGAGGCTCCTGTGGTGGTCGAAGCCGCCGCAGGCCACGCCGTCAAGTCACCGATGGTGGGTACTTTTTACCGTTCATCGACCCCAGGCTCTGCACCTTTCATTCAAATTGGCTCTGTGGTCAAAGAAGGCGACACCCTTTGCATCATCGAGGCCATGAAAATCCTCAATGAAATTGAGTCCGACAAATCAGGCACGGTGACGCAAATTTTGTGTGAAAACGGTCAAGCGGTCGAATACGGCCAAGCTCTCTTCATCGTCGAATAAAGCCCAGAGGATTTCATGTTCAAGAAAATCCTGGTTGCCAACCGTGGCGAAATCGCCTTGCGTATCCAGCGCGCTTGCCGCGAGTTGGGTGTCAAGGCGGTGATGGTTTACTCCGAAGCCGATAAGGAAGCCAAATACGTCAAATTGGCCGAAGAGGCTGTGTGTATCGGCCCAGCCGCTTCCGCTCTGAGTTACCTCAACATGCCGGCCATCATTTCGGCTGCCGAAGTGACCGACGCTGAAGCCATTCACCCTGGTTATGGTTTTCTGAGCGAAAACGCCGATTTTGCCGAGCGTGTGGAAAAAAGTGGTTTCCAGTTCATCGGTCCTTCGCCAGAGTCCATCCGCATCATGGGTGACAAAGTGTCTGCCAAGCAAGCCATGATCCGTGCCGGTGTACCTTGCGTTCCCGGTTCGGAAGGTGAATTGCCCGACGATCCGGTTCAGGTTCGCCGCATTGCCAAGTCGGTCGGTTAC
>JBIKKE010000200.1:0-5459 GCA_044360575.1 Limnohabitans sp.
GTCTCGCGCCGCTGGATGGCGACCATGGCGCTGAGCTATTTTGCGGCGGGCTGGGGCTTTGTCATCAGCGCCACCTTCACCGTGGCCATTGTCGAGCGCGAACCGGCTTTGGCCGGGCAGGGCGCTTTGGCCTGGGCGCTGGTCGGTCTGGCGGCCATGCCGGCCGTGTTTTTGTGGGACCGTGTGGCCCGAAAGTTGGGCGACATCCCGGCCTTGCTGCTGGCGTTTGGTCTGCAGACGGTGTCCATCGTGCTGCCGGCTTTGTCGGGTTCACTGGCGGCGGCGCTGGTCGGTGCCGTGGGCTATGGGGCGACCTTCATCGGCATCGTGAGCCTGACCTTGGCCCTGGTGGGGCGGCGTGCGCCCCAAAACCCTGGCAAGGCCATGGCGCGTTTGACCTTGAGTTACGGGGCAGCACAAATGATCGCCCCCGTCGTGGCCGGGGCCATGGCGCAGGCCACGGGCAGTTTCAAAGGTGCTTTGTGGCTGACAGCCGCGGTGATGTTGGTGGGCATGGCGCTGCTCTTGGCATTGCCCAAAGAGACCTAAGCCCCCAAGCTTTGCAACTGCACCAAGCCTTTGGGTGTTTGCAAGGTGGCCACCAAGTTGGCCGGTCCATTGACAACTTCAACACCGGTCAGGCCAACCGCCTCCAGTGCGGATTGCAGTTTGGCGCTGCTGGGGTGGTGAAGGGTCAGGCTTTGCAAAGTCACGCCTGAGCGGGGCAGGCTGTTGCGTGGGTGCAAGCGCAATGGTTCAGCGGCATCGGGTTTGCCCCATTGAATCAAGGTGGGCAGGCAGCCGTTGAACAGGCGCTCACCGTCTTCACGTACGGTGATTTGCCAGTGCAGCATGCCTTTGCTTGATTTGCGACTGGCATGCACGATTTGTCCACGTTCGATTCCCTGGGTGCGCAAGGTGTGACGGGCCGCCTTGATGTCGTCGGTGCTGCTGACAAAGTGCACCAGGCGAGGCTCTTGGGCGATGGTTTTTTGCAGCACCGCATCGTCCATGTCAAACCAACGCGTGACTTGCAGGCGTTTTGGAATCACGGCCTCGGGGTTGATGGCGATGATTTCAAAGTAGGCCAACGGGAATTGGGGCGTGGCGATCTTGAACAGGCGGTTGTGGGTGCCGTATTTTTCGTGTTCGCCACCGGCAGACGGGGTGATGCCCAAGGTGGCTTCGCACCATTGCACGCCCACATCCAAAGAGGGGGCCATCACCACAAGGTGGTCAATTTGGGTTTTCATGGTTTGGCGTTTTCGCTGTCCAGAGGTACACGGCGTGCGCCATTGAACCGTTTTTGCCAGTAGGCGCTGCGCATGTCTTCCACCTGCACCGATTTGCCAGCACGGGGTGAGTGGATGAATTGGCCATCACCCACATAAATACCGACATGGCTGAAGGCTCGGCGCATGGTGTTGAAGAAAACCAGGTCACCTGGCTTCAATTCTTCTTTGTCGATCACTTGTGTGGCTCGGGCTTGCTCTTCGGCGCGACGGGGCAAGAGGCGACCGACTGATTTTTCGTACAAGTGGCGCACAAAACCGCTGCAGTCAAATCCTGTGCTTTCGGTGTTGCCGCCACGTCGGTAAGGCACGCCCAAAAGACTCATGGCCTGAATGACCATGCCTGTGGCTTGGTCGCTGGCCTTGTCTTTGGCCAAAGTCAATTGGCTTGTGATTTGAGACACCAAGCGTTTGTCCGCAGGCGCAACGACCACCACTTCATCAGAAGGGGCAGACCATGTCGGGGTGCTTAAAAACAAGCTCAGCAAAAACAGGAACTTCCAACGCATAGCCTTCGAGCATAACGGATCTGGTTTCTTGCCCCGGTCCAGCTTTGGCCGTGTGAGAGCCAGGCTCGGCTCTGGCGCTGGGTGGAACTGCGACAATGCAGCGATTATTTTTCGAGGACAAACGATGTTGATGCAAGCGGATGAGAGTCAGTTGGTGTTGGTGGATTTTCAAGCGCGCTTGAAGCCCGTGATGCTGGATGCCGTCGCGGTCTGGGCCAATGCGGCGCGACTGGCCACTTTAGCCAAAGCCTTGCAAGTGCCGATTTGGGGCACTGAGCAAAACCCTTCACGCTTGGGCGAGATGCCCCCCGACATCCGCAGCCACTGCCAGCAGGTTTTGGCCAAGATGCATTTCAGTGCCGTCGAGGAAGGCCTGGGCGAGTGGCTGAAGCCCGAACCGGCCCAAGCCCCTCGTGGCAATGCCCGCAGCTTGCCGCGCCATTTGCAAAAACCCCAGCCTGCCGCTCAAGAGCGTCAAACCATTGTTTTGGCGGGTTGTGAGGCACACATTTGCCTGCTGCAAACGGCTCTTGATTTGTTGGAAGATGAGTTCGAAGTATGGGTGGTGACCGATGCTTGCAGTTCTCGCACCGAGCGCAATCGAGATGCCGCCTATGACCGCTTGGCAGGTGCCGGGGCAGAATTGGTCACCTCTGAGATGGTGGCTTTTGAGTGGATTCGCACGGCCGAGCATCCTGACTTCAATCTGCTCCAAAGCCTTTTTAAATGAGTGTTTGAGTCAGCTTGTAGCAAGTCCTTTGGCCATAATTATGAATTCAGAAGAGGGCTTGCAGGTGTACCCCTTTCGTTCAGATGCATAGATTTAGCCGGTAAATAGGAGACTTTCATGGGCAATTTTGCTGATTTTCACGCGCGCTCTATCCATGACCGCGATGCTTTTTGGGCCGAGCAGGCCAAATGGGTGGACTGGAAAGTCCAGCCGCAGCAAATTTGTGACTACAGCAATCCGCCCTTTGCAAAATGGTTTGTGGGCGGCGAGACCAATCTGTGCCACAACGCGGTGGATCGCCACTTGGCCGAGCGCGCTGACCAGCCGGCCTTGATTTTTGTTTCGACCGAGACGAACCAGGAAAAAACCTACACCTACCGCGATTTGCATGCCGAGGTGCAGCGCATGGCGGCAGTTCTGCAAGATTTGGGGGTGGTCAAGGGCGACCGTGTGTTGATTTACATGCCCATGATTGCCGAGGCCGCTTTTGCCATGTTGGCCTGTGTGCGCTTGGGTGCCATCCATTCTGTGGTGTTTGGTGGGTTTGCCTCGCACTCGTTGGCCAGCCGCATCGAAGACGCTTCTCCCAAGGTCATCATCAGCGCCGACGCCGGTTCGCGTGGGGGCAAGGTGGTGTCTTACAAGCCATTGTTGGATGAAGCGATCAAGCTTTCGGCGCATAAGCCCGCCAAGGTGGTCATGGTGGACCGCCACTTGGCGGCTTTCACGCCTGTGGCCGAGCGCGATGTGGATTACGCCACTGAGCGCGCCAAGCACATGGATGCGGTGGTGCCTTGCGAGTGGGTCGAATCCACCCACCCCAGCTACACCCTCTACACCTCGGGCACCACCGGCAAGCCCAAGGGCGTGCAACGGGACACCGGGGGCTACACCGTGGCCTTGGCCGCCAGCATGCCCAATGTGTTTGAAGGCAAGCCGGGAGGCACTTTCTTCTGCACCAGCGACATCGGTTGGGTGGTGGGCCACAGTTACATCATTTACGGCCCACTGATCGGCGGTATGGCCACCATACTTTACGAAGGTCTGCCGATCCGCCCCGATGGTGGCATCTGGTGGAGCCTGGTCGAAAAATACAAAGTCAATGTCATGTTCAGCGCCCCCACGGCCATTCGGGTGCTCAAAAAACAAGACCCTGCCTTGCTGACCAAATACGACTTGTCCAGCCTGCAAGCCCTGTTCTTGGCCGGTGAGCCCTTGGACGAGCCCACTGCCAAGTGGATTTCTGAAGGTTTGAATGGCAAAGCCATCATCGACAACTACTGGCAAACCGAGACCGGCTGGCCGATCCTGAGTATTTGCAACGGCGTTGAAAAAGCGCCCAGCAAGTTCGGCTCGCCCGGCAAGGCCATCTATGGCTACAACGTCAAACTGGTCGATGACCAGACGGGTGAAGAACTCACCGGCGCGAACCAAAAGGGCGTGTTGACCATTGAAGGCCCATTGCCCCCAGGCAATTTGCAGACGATTTGGGGCGACGACGCGCGTTTTGTCAAAACCTACTGGAAAACCGTGCCGAACAAGCTGGTCTACAGCACCTTCGACTGGGCGGTGCGCGACGAAGACGGTTATTACTTCATCCTGGGCCGCACCGACGACGTGATCAACGTGGCCGGTCACCGCTTGGGCACACGCGAGATCGAGGAAAGCATTTCCAGCCACCCCAACATCGCCGAAGTGGCGGTGGTCGGTGTGGCCGATCAGCTCAAAGGGCAGGTGGCCATGGCGTTTGCCATTGCCAAAGACACCTCGGGCCTGACCGACGCGGCGGCTCGCCTCAAGTTGGAAGGCGAAGTCATGAAGGTGGTGGACAGCCAGCTTGGCGCTGTGGCCCGTCCATCGCGTGTTTTCTTTGTTTCGGCCCTGCCCAAGACCCGCAGCGGCAAGCTGCTGCGCCGGGCCATTCAGGCGGTTGCAGAGGGCCGCGATCCGGGCGACCTGACCACCATGGACGATCCGGCAGCTTTGCAGCAGATCGTGGAACTGGTCAAGGCCTGATCCCTCCAACCCCGCGTCATGCGGGGTTTTTTGTTTTTAAAGCCATTTCCTTTTATGCGGTCTGTAAGTTGGCGGTTGGACAAGGCGTGGCACAATGCGCGCTGTACTCAGGCCCTTCCCATGCCACAGTCGCATCCGCCAACCGGTTCAGCCGTGTCGCGGAAGGTAACTCTTAACCAACTAATGTTTCCCTGAGGGGAACGGAGGTCAGCGAAATATGAGCGAGACTAATTCCGTCTACGCTGCCTATTCAGGCAACACCCACCTTTTCGGAGGCAATGGTCCATACGTCGAAGAGATGTATGAAAACTACCTGGCCAATCCAGGCAGCGTGCCCGACTCCTGGCGCGAGTATTTCGACGCCCTCCAGCATGTTCCGGCTCTCGATGGCTCCAATGCCAAAGACGTTCCCCATTTGCCCGTCATCAATGCTTTTGCAGAACGTGCCAAAGCCGGTGGGACCAAAGTGGTCATGGCCAGCGAAAACGTCGAGATGGGACGCAAGCGAACCGCCGTGCAACAGCTCATTGCCGCTTACCGCAACGTCGGTCAGCGCTGGGCCGATCTGGACCCCCTGAAGCGCACCGAGCGCCCCCACATTCCCGACCTCGATCCGGCTTTCTACGGCTTTTCGGATGCCGATCAGGAAACCGTGTTCGACACCAGCAACACCTTTTTCGGCAAAAACAACATGTCTCTGCGCGAGCTGCTCAATGCGCTGCGCGAGACTTATTGCGGCACCCTGGGCGCTGAGTACATGTACACCACCGAGCAGGCTGAAAAGCGCTGGTGGCAGCAAAAGCTCGAAAGCATCCGCAGCAAGCCGAATTTCACGGCCGAAAAGAAAAAACAGATCCTCGACCGCCTGACCGCTGCCGAAGGCCTGGAGCGTTACCTGCACACCAAATACGT
>JBIKKE010000201.1:0-5399 GCA_044360575.1 Limnohabitans sp.
GATCATTTACCTGGCCATGGCTTTTTGGAGCGTGTTGGGGCTGGTGTTCAACACACGCTTGTCGGGCTTGATGACGCGGGCGCTGGCACCCACGGGCGCATTGCTGGCGTTTTTGTCGCTCTGGACAGGTGCTTTGTGGGGCAAGCCGATGTGGGGCACCTATTGGGTGTGGGACGCGCGCCTGACCTCGATGCTGATCTTGCTGTTTTTGTATTTGGGCTACATCGCCTTGACCTCGGCCATTGAGGACACCCGCCGCTCCGACCGGGCAGGTGCCTTGGTGGCGGTGGTGGGGGCGGTCAACGTGCCCATCATCTACTTTTCGGTGCAGTGGTGGAACACCTTGCACCAAGGTGCGTCGGTGTCGTTCACCCAGTCGCCGCGCATGGCCAGCATCATGCTGACGGGCATGTTGCTCATGAGCTTGGCGGTTTGGATTTATGCAGCGGCCATCGCTTTGTGGCGTGTGCGCAGTTTGATCTTGGAACGCGAGAGCCACACCACTTGGGTGCAGCAGTTGCCAGAAGTGCAGGCGCACCGTGCTTTGCGAGGTGCCACATGATCTGGACCAGTGCCTCTGAGTTTTGGGCCATGGGCGGCTATGGCGTTTACGTCTGGGGCAGCATGGGCGTGAGTGCGGCCTTGATGCTGCTGGAGGTGCTGCTGGCGCGTGTGGGACGAAGGCAAGCGCTGGACGCGGTGTGCGAGGCCATGGACGCCGCACAAGATGAAACCCATGAACCCGACGGGATTGCCCAGACGGCGTTGTCAACCAGACCCATCAACTCAGGAGCCGCTTCATGAAAAGCCGCCATAAGCGATTGTTTGGCATCGGATTGGGCTTGCTGCTCGTGTGCGGTGCGCTGTTTTTTGTGCTCAATGCCTTCCAAAGCAATCTGGTTTTTTTCTTCACACCCACGCAAGTCGCGGCAGGCGAAGCGCCCAAAGACGGTCACTTTCGGGTAGGGGGCTTGGTCAAAGAGGGCAGCATCCAGCGCGACGGCATGGCGGTGGCCTTTGTGGTGACCGATACGCATCAAGAAGTGCCAGTGTCTTACGTAGGCTTCTTGCCCGATTTGTTCAAAGAGGGCAAGGGCGTGGTGGCGCAGGGTCGCTTGAACGCCAGTCGCCAGTTTGTTGCCAGCGAAGTGCTGGCCAAGCACGACGAAAACTACATGCCGCCCGAAGCCCAGCATGCACTGGACGAAGCGGCCAAGGCCCGCGTGGGTGCGGCGGTCTCTCAATGATGCGCGCTGTTTTTTCAGGAGCCTGGCATGTGGGCTGAAGCGGGCCACATGGCCTTGATCATGGCGGCCTGGGTCGCCTTGGCGCAAGCGGTTCTGCCGCTGTGGGGCAGTTTGTCGGCGCGCCGCGCAGGCTGGCAAGCGCTGGCCAGGCCTTTGGCGCAGTTGCAACTGGCCTTGATTGTCTTGTCGTTTGGCGCTTTGTGGCATGCGTTTTATGTGCACGATTTCAGCGTCGTTTATGTGGCCAACAATTCCAACACCTTGCTGCCCACGCCTTACCGCCTCTCGGCGATTTGGGCGGGTCATGAGGGCTCTTTGGTGCTGTGGGTCTTGATGCTGGCGCTGTGGTCGGTGGCGGTGGCCACTTTTTCCAAGCGTTTGCCACAGGCGCTGGTGGCGCAAGTGCTGGGCGTCATGGGTGCGGTGTCGGTGGGCTTTTTGGTCTTCATCTTGGCCTTGTCGAATCCGTTTGCCCGGCAGTTCCCGGCGCCTGCCGAGGGGCGCGACTTGACACCCTTGCTGCAAGACCCGGGTTTGGTCATTCACCCGCCGATGCTCTACATGGGCTATGTGGGTTTGTCGGTGGCGTTTGCTTTTGCCATGGCGGCCTTGTTGTCGGGGCGGCTCGATGCCGCGTGGGCGCGTTGGGCACGGCCTTGGACGGTGGCGGCCTGGGGCTTTTTGACGCTGGGCATCGCTTTGGGTTCGTGGTGGGCGTATTACGAATTGGGCTGGGGCGGCTGGTGGTTTTGGGACCCGGTAGAAAACGCCTCGCTCATGCCTTGGCTCGTGGCCACCGCGCTCATCCATTCGCTCATGGTCACCGACAAGCGTGGGCAGTTCAAGGCTTGGACGGTGCTCTTGGCCATTGGCGCGTTTTCACTCAGTTTGCTCGGCACCTTCCTTGTGCGCTCGGGCGTGTTGACTTCGGTGCACGCCTTTGCCACAGACCCTGGGCGGGGTGTTTTCATCTTGCTGTTTTTGGTGGTGGTGGTGGGCGTGTCCTTGGCTTTGTTTGCCTGGCGTGCGCCGCAGTGGGCCAATGCCTCGCAGCCCGTGATGGGTTCGCGTGAATCGTTTTTGCTGCTCAACAGCGTCCTCTTGGTGGTGGCCATGGCGGCGGTGTTGCTGGGCACTTTGTACCCCCTCATCATCGATGCGCTGAACCTGGGCAAGTTGTCGGTGGGGCCGCCGTATTTCGACCGGGTCTTTGTGCCGCTGATGGTGCCGCTGCTCTTGGCCATGGTGCCGGGCACGGTGGTGCCTTGGCATGTGGCACGCTGGGCAGCGGTGCGCTCGGTCTTGGTGCCGGGGGCCTTGGCGCTTTTGTTGGCCAGTGCTTGGGCCAGTTGGGGCGCGGCGCCTCAGGATGCAGATGCCGTCACCACGGCTGGCGGTTGGCTCACGGTGATGGGCGGCACGCTGGGCGGCTGGATCATCTTGTCGGGGGCGTGGCAAATCGTGCAGCGCCTGCGTTTGGCGGGCTCACCGGGCTTGGCTTGGTGGGGCATGCAGGTCGCACACTTGGGCGTGGCGGTGTTGGTGCTGGGCATCACCGGCGTCAAGTCTTTTGAGGTGGAACGTGACGTGCGTTTGGGCCAGGGCGATTCGGTCACCGTGGCTGGCGTGCGTTACCAGCTGATCGGTGTGGGCAACCATTTGGGACCGAACTATTTGGCCTTGCGCGCGGAAGTGCACTTGTTTGAAGGCGAGCCGGGCAGCGAACGGCATGTGGGCACTTTGCTGCCTGAAAAGCGCCGCTACGTTTCCAGTGCCATGCCCATGACCGAAGCGGGGATTGACCGCAACCTCTGGCGTGACCGCTATGTCTCTTTGGGCGAGCCCTTGGCGGGCGAGCCTCCGCAGTGGAGCTTTCGGGTCTACCACAAGCCTTTTGTGTCGTGGATTTGGTTGGGTGCGGTGTTCATGGTTTTGGGCGGGGGCTTGGCCGCTTTTGACAGGCGCTATCGGCAAGCGCCTGTGAAGTCCGGTGCCAGCGCAGCGAAAGTGGTCTCGTCCAAGATGGGGGTGACTGCATGAGCGCGATGAGCACAGCTGCGACCAGCCGGCGCATGCCGCGCTGGGTGTTTGTGCCGCTGGCGCTGTTTTTGGGCATGGTGGTTTTTTTGGCCGTCGGCCTCACGCGCAATCCGCAAGAAATTCCCTCGCCACTCATCGGCCAGCCTGCACCTGCTTTCAAGTTGCCTTTGGTGGGGGGGCCTGGTGTGTTTGGTGCCGAGCAATTCAAAGGGCAAGTTTCACTGGTCAACCTCTGGGCCACCTGGTGTGCGGGTTGCAAAGAAGAGCACCCGATTTTGATGGCGCTGGCCCGGCAGCCGGGCTTGCAAATGGTGGGCATCAATTACAAAGAACTTCAGGCTTCGGAGCTCTCGGGTCAAGACCCCTTGAGTCCAGAAGCCGCGCAAAAAGCCACGGCCCGCAGCCAAGCCTGGTTGCAAAAACAAGGGCAAGCTTTTCGCGTCAACTTGCTTGATTTGGATGGCCGGGTGGGCATGGACTTTGGTGTGTACGGTTTGCCTGAGACCTATTTGATAGACCGTGAGGGCGTGGTGCGCTTCAAGCACGCTGGGGCTTTGACGCCCGAAGTTTTGCAGCAAAAACTGCTTCCCTTGCTGCGGAGTTTGCAGTGAAGCGGCGCATGTTTTCCATCCGGCGAATGGCCATGCGCGGAGGTTTGGCCCTTGCATGGTGTTGGACTGTTTCGGTGGGGGCTCAAGCGCCTATGGCACAGATGACTCCAATGGCTCAAATGGCCCTGACTGCGCCAGTTGTTCAAGCGGCTCTGCCGGGCGTGGGCTCGACCGTTTTGGCGCAAGGTGATGCGCCCATGACTCCCCCGATTCAAGCGCGCTGGGACCACATCGCGGCAGAGCTGCGCTGCTTGGTGTGCCAAAACGAATCCTTGGCTTCTTCGAATGCCGAGTTGGCGGTGGACTTGCGCCGCGAGGTGCGCAGCCTGATCGAGCAAGGGCAAAGTGACGCCGACATCCGCAGCTTTTTGGTCAAACGCTATGGAGACTTTGTGCTTTACAAGCCAGAAGTCAAACCGGTGACTTGGCTGCTGTGGTTTGGCCCCTTTGCTTTGCTCTTGGGTGCGCTGGCTGTGGCCCTTCGCCTGATGCGCCGCACACCCGCCGTGCCTGCAGCCTTGACCGACAGCGAACGCGCGCGCGTTCGACAACTGCTGGAGTCCTGATGTCCTTTTTGCCGCCTTGGATGGGTTTGATCTTGCTGTTGCTGTGCATGGGTGGCTTGGCGGCCTGGGTTGTTCAGCGGGGTTTGAAGCAAAAAGTGGATGACCAAGACGGGGATGTGCAGTCCCAGATCAACCGACAGATTCACCAACAACACCTGGCCGATCTGGACCGATCTTTGAGCGAAGGCCGCTTGAATACAGCGCAACACCAATCTGCCCGGGATGAGTTGTTGCGCCATGTGTTGGACGATGCGGCGCAGGCCGTTGGCACCCTTTCGGGCAGTGGTTCGACTGTCTCATGGCGATGGCTGGTGGCAGGCTTGGTGATGCTCAGCGGCTTGAGTTACTGGCAATTGGGCGCGCCGCAAACTTGGTGGACTGCGCCTTTGAGCCAACGCGTCAAGGTCAGTGCCACAACCCCTGACCAATTGGCCGAGCAAACCCGTCAGTGGTTGCAGACCACCGAAAAAAGACCCGAGGACGCCGAGGCCTGGCTGACCTTGGCGCGCTTGCATGCCGCTCAAAATGCGCACGCCTTGTCTGAGCAAGCCTTGGCGCGAGTGCTGACCTTGGCGCCCGAGCCCGATCTGTGGATAGAGCGCGCGCAAATGAAAGCCTTGAGCGTGGGCGGTGTCTATGCGGGAGAGCCCTGGCAGTGGATTCAAAACGTCTTGCGAGATCAACCGCTGCATCTGAATGCCCTGGTCTTGGCTGGCAGCGCGGCTTTGTCAGAAAAAAAGTATGCGGCGGCGCAAAAATATTGGCAACAAGCCTTGAGCTTGGTGCCCGCAAACAGTGAGGCCGCCGAAGGTCTGCAGCAAGCCGTAGAAAAGACGGCGCAGTTGCTGGAAGCGCATGGGACCGAGGTGAAAGCAGCGGGCAGTCCGGCTGGTCAGCAGCCCTTGATTCAGGGTGAAGTTCGCATCTCTCCTGAA
>JBIKKE010000202.1:0-5389 GCA_044360575.1 Limnohabitans sp.
CTGACAAGGGAGAACACACATGCTTTCGAGAACCGCCGATCACTTGTTCTGGATGTCCCGCTACATGGAGCGGGCAGAGAACACCGCCCGCATGCTGAACGTGAGCTACGAAACCTCGCTCTTGCCCCAGTCGGCTGCCGCCGTCGAAGCCGGTTGGGAGGGCCTTTTGTCCATCAGCGAGTTGTTGCCGTCGTACCTGTCGCACTACAAAACCATCAACCCCCGCGATGTGATGGCCTTCATGGTGCGTGACGAGAGCAATCCCTCGTCCATTCTGTCTTGCTTGCGGGCAGCGCGAGAAAACGCACGCGCCGTACGCGGCACCCTGACCACCGAGGTGTGGGAGACACAAAACCAGACTTGGCTCGAAGTCAACCGCATGCTCAAAAACGGCGAGTTCGAGCGTGATCCGGGTCAGTTCTTTGAGTGGGTCAAATTTCGCTCGCACCTGTCGCGCGGCGTGACGGTGGGCACCATGCTGATGGACGAGTCGCTGTATTTCATGCGCATGGGCACGTTTTTGGAGCGGGCCGACAACACGGCGCGGCTGGTGGATGTGAAGTTCCACGCTATGCAAAACGACTTTTTTGGGGCACCGAACTTCGGCGCTTCACAGACCCAGGCTGGCCCTGTGCCTGAGGTGGCGCAAGAATTCGACTTCTACCATTGGAGTGCGATCTTGCGCAGCGTGAGTGGCTTTGAGGTTTACCGCAAGGTTTACCGGGACGTGATACGGCCTGAGCGCGTGGCCGAGTTGCTGATCTTGCGCCCAGACATGCCCCGTTCGCTGCATGCGAGCCTCAACGAGGTGGTGGCCAACTTGGCGCTGGTGTCGCACGACCGCGAGAGCGACACGCTGCGCCATGCAGGTCGGTTGCGTGCCGAATTGGCTTTTGGCCGCATCGACGAAATTTTGGCCACGGGCCTGCACGCTTACCTGACGCAGTTTTTAGAGCGTGTGAACGTGTTGGGGGGGCGCATCAGCCGCGACTTTTTGATGCCGCAGGCTGCTTAAATCAGGCCAGCGTCAGCACCACCGGCGTGTGGTCGCTGGGCCGCTCGTTTTTGCGCGGAGCGCGGTCGATCACACAGGCGCTGGCGCGGGACTTCAGCGCCTCAGAAATCAAGATGTGGTCAATCCGCAGGCCCCGGTTGCGGCGGAACGCGAATTCGCGGTAATCCCACCAGCTGAAGCTTTTTTCAGGTTGCTCGAACAGCCGGAAGCTGTCGCTGAGGCCCAAGTCGGTCAGGGCCTGCAGTTTTTCACGCTCGGCCACGGTGCAGTGGATGGTGCCCGCCAGGCCCACCGGGTCCCACATGTCCAGCTCGTCAAAGGTGATGTTGTAGTCGCCCAGCAGCACCAAGTTAGGGTGCTTTTGCATTTCGCTGCCCACCCATTCGCGCAGTGCATCCAGCCAGCGCATCTTGTAGACAAACTTGTCGCTGTCGGGTGCTTGGCCGTTGGGGAAGTAGGCGCCAATGACCCGCACCGAACCGCCCGCACCGTCGGGGTAAGTGGCGGCGATCACGCGGGACATGTCGTCTTCAAAACCGGGGATGTTTTTGACCACCTCGGTGCCCGTGGCGGGCGAGATGAGTGCCACGCCGTTGTAGGTTTTTTGGCCAAACCAATGGGCTTGGTAGCCTGCCTCTTGCAGGGCCGCAATGGGGAATTTGTCGTCGGTGAGTTTGAGCTCTTGCAGAGCCAGCACATCGATGCCGCCGGATTCTTTTTGCACCGCCAACCAATCCAAAACTTGCGGTAGCCGAACCGACAAGGAGTTCACATTCCAGGTGGCAATTTTCATGGTCAGGTTGTGCGGTGGTGTTGGAGGGTGACAAAGCTGAAGCGCAAGCCATTGGCCGCCACATGGGCCTCGCGCTTTACCTCAGTCCAGCCAACCGACAGATCGGGCGCGAAGGCATCGCCTTCAAAATCGGCTTCGATTTCGGTGACCACGGCTGTGCTGGCCAAGGGTTCTGCCAAGCGGTAAATCTCGGCCCCGCCCATGATCCACCCGTCGGGTGCATCGCCGCACAAGCGCATGGCGTCTTCGATGGAAGCCGCACGCAATGCGCCTTCAGCTTGCCAGTGGGTTTGGCGGGTGATGACGATGTTCAGTCGCCCGGGCAGGGGGCGAAACCGTGCAGGCAGAGAATCCCAGGTCTTGCGTCCCATGATGACCGGTTGGCCCAGCGTCACGCGCTTGAAGTGGGCCAAGTCTTCGGGCAGGTGCCAGGGCATCTGGTTGTCCTTGCCGATCGTGCCGTTGCGGGCGCGGGCGTAAATCAGGTGCAGCTTCATCGGGCCGGTTCTCAAACCGCCACGGGGGCTTTGATGGCCGGGTGGCACTCGTAGCCAATGACCTCGAAATCTTCGTAGGCGTAGTCAAAGATCGAAGCGGGTTGGCGCTTGATATTGAGCGTGGGGTAAGCCATGGGCGCACGGCTCAGTTGCAGCTCGACCTGCTCGTGGTGGTTGCTGTAAATGTGGCAATCGCCACCGGTCCAAATGAAATCCCCCACATCCATGTTGCACTGCTGAGCCACCATGTGGGTCAGCAAGGCGTAACTGGCAATGTTGAAGGGCACGCCCAAAAAGATGTCGGCACTGCGCTGGTATAGCTGGCAGCTGAGCTTGGGCTTGTCACCCGCCTTTTGTGGCGGGGCCACGTAAAACTGAAAGAACGCATGGCAAGGCATGAGCGCCATTTGGTCGAGCTCAGCGACGTTCCAGGCGCTCACAATGATGCGGCGACTGTCAGGGTTGTTTTTGAGCGTGTCCATGACCTGTTGCATTTGGTCAATGTGCCCGCCGCCCGGCGTGGGCCAGCTGCGCCACTGCACGCCATAAACGGGTCCAAGCGAGCCGTCTTCGCGCGCCCATTCGTCCCAGATGGTGCAACCACGCTCTTGCAGCCACTTCACGTTGCTGTCGCCGCGCAAAAACCACAGCAACTCCACAATGATGGCCCGCAAAAACACCTTCTTGGTGGTGACCAATGGAAAGCCCTCGTTCAGGTCAAACCGCATCTGGTGGCCGAACACGCTGCACGTGCCCGTGCCGGTGCGGTCACCCTTTTGCACACCCATGGTGTAGACATGGCGCATGAAGTCTTCGTACTGGCTGCGTACTGGGCGATGAGGGGCGGGGGCAGTGGCGTTCATGGGGTTGATTTTCAGGTCAAAAGGGTCACGCGAGCACGCGGCCCGGATTCATGATGTTGAGGGGGTCCAGCGCCTGTTTCACAGCCCGCATCATGGCCATGGCTGTGGGGTCTTTGTAGTGCGGTAGCTTGTTCACTTTTTGCGCGCCCACACCGTGCTCGGCGCTGATGGAGCCGTTGAAGCGTTTGACCTGGTCAAACACCAGGGTGTTGATCTTGTCTTCAAAGGCCCGCACAAAATCCTTGCCATCGGACCCTTCAGGCGCTTGCACGTTGTAGTGCAGGTTGCCATCACCCAGGTGCCCAAAGTCGACCAAGCGCACACCCGGAACTTCGCGCGCCAGCAGGGCATCCGTCTCTTGTACAAAGTTGGCGATTTGCGAGACCGGGATGCTGATGTCGTGCTTGATGTTTTGGCCTTCTTGCACTTGGGCCAAAGTGATGCTTTCGCGGATGTGCCACAGGCCTTTGGCTTGCGTCAGGTTTTCGGCGACGACGGCATCGCTCACCCAGCCTTGTTCCATGGCGGTTTCGAGCAAGGCTTCAAACTGACCACGGGCGTGTTGCTCGCTTTCGCTGTCTGAATTTTCCAGCAGCACACACCAAGGGGTGTCTTGCCAAATGGGCACGCGCAAATGGGGGTAGTGCTTGTCCACCAAACTCAGGGCGAATTGGCCCATGACCTCAAAGCCCGTCAGGCCCGGCCCCAGGCGTTGGTGCGCCAGACCCAGCAGCTGCACCGCCGCTTCCATGCTGGGCACGGCCGCCCAAGCGGTCAGCTGCGCTGCGGGTTGGGGGTAGAGCTTCATGGTGGCGGCGGTGATGATGCCCAGTGTGCCTTCGCTGCCGATCATCAGATTGCGCAGGTCGTAGCCCGTGTTGTCCTTGCGCAGGCCCGACAGGCCGTGCCAGACCTCGCCTTGCGCGGTGACGACTTCCAGGCCCAGGCAAAGCTCGCGCGTGTTGCCGTAGCGAAGCACCTGGGTCCCGCCCGCGTTGGTACCCAGGTTGCCGCCAATCGTGCAGCTGCCTTCGGCGCCCAAACTCAAAGGGAACAAAAAACCGGCTTGTTCGGCAGCGGTTTGCAGGTTTTGCAACACACAGCCGGCTTCGACTGTGATGGTCAGGTTGGCCGGGTCGATGGCGCGTACCGCGTTCATGCGGGTCATGCTCAGCACGATTTGCAGCCCGGAGTTGTCGGGGATACCACCCACCACCAAGCCCGTGTTACCACCTTGGGGGACGATGGGGGTTTGGTGTGCGGCGCAGGCTTTGACCACAGCGGCCACTTGTGCCGTGTCGCCCGGCCTGACCACAGCCAAGGCCCGGCCGCTCACGCGTTTGCGCCAGTCTTGCTCCCAAGGGCTCAGGTCGGTGGCGGGGTCTTCGTGCGTCAGAACGTTGGCAGGGCCACAAATTTGGCGCAGCTTTTCAAGCAGTGTGTGGGGCAAAATTTGGGTCATGGTGTTCAGTCTCTGGGCACGGGCACAAAGTTGCCTGTGGCTTTGGCCGCCTTGAAACGGATGCGCACATGCAGGGCGCAAGCCACAAACAAAGTGGTGCACAGCAAGGTTTGCAGCATGGCCAAGCCCGAAGAGGGCCAGGCATCGCCCCAGGCCCGTACCACCCCTTCGGTGAAGTACAACCAAACCAGCATGCTGACCCAGCGGTAGGTGTACATGCGGTTTTTCAGCAAACCGGCCATGGGGATACACAAAGGCAGCACCTTGATGGCCCACCAAGAGCCGCCTTCGCGCAGCGGGGCCAGCCAGAGTTCCCAGGCCAGTCCCAGGACAATCAGTCCCAAAAGGCTGCCCACGGCCAACCAGCGGGTGCTGTCGAGCCCTGCTGGTGCAGCAGATTCTTCGGGGGGGCGGGGGCTGGTTTCTTGGTTCGTGTTCATTGCGGTGGCATCATACCGGGCATGCAATCTACCTTGAAGAAGACCTCTTTGCGCGACCAAACGGGGCTGTGGTGGCAAGAGGTGTCGGTTTTCCCTTGGCGTCAAATGGGTGCCGTGCTGGCCGAGCGTTTTCGCGATGCCCGTTTGGGTGTCAGCGCCAGCTCGCTCACCTTCACCACCGTGTTGGCCTTGGTGCCGCTGTTTGCCGTCGGTTTGGCGGTTTTTTCGGCTTTTCCAGTCTTTGGCAAGTTTCAGGACACGATCCAGCGCTGGCTGATCGAGAGCCTGGTGCCCGAGAGCATCGCCCGCCAAGTGCTCA
>JBIKKE010000203.1:0-5371 GCA_044360575.1 Limnohabitans sp.
AGCAACCCCTCATGTTGACCAACCATGCCGAAACTTTCGACATCATGATCAACGTGCACGGCGGTGGCGAATCCGGTCAAGCCGGCGCATCGCGCCACGGCATCACCCGCGCCCTGATTGACTACGATGCTTCGCTCAAGCCTATGCTGAGCCAAGCTGGTTTCGTCACTCGCGACGCCCGTGAAGTCGAACGTAAAAAGGTTGGCTTGCACTCCGCTCGCCGCCGCAAGCAGTTCTCCAAGCGTTAATCCGCTTTTTCTGCTTCATCAAAAAGCCGCACCGGTTCGCCGTGGCGGCTTTTTGTTTGGGCGCGTGTTGGGTGAAAAGCCCATGAGGCCAGTAGCGTTACTGCTTGGCACACTCGGTAATTCCCGACCAGCGCGCTATACTATTTGGCACTGAACCGGAGAAACACCATGAGCGCTGTTGCTGAAAATATCCAAACTGTCATGCCCGATCCGATTGTCTTCACCGACAGCGCTGCCGCCAAGGTGGCTGACCTGATCGCCGAAGAAGGCAACCCAGATTTGAAATTGCGCGTCTTTGTGCAAGGTGGCGGTTGCTCGGGTTTTTCGTATGGTTTCACTTTCGATGAAATCACCAACGAAGACGACACCACCATGAGCAAAAACGGTGTATCCCTGTTGATCGATGCGATGAGCTACCAGTACCTGACCGGTGCCGAGATCGACTACAAAGAAGACCTGCAAGGTGCACAGTTCGTGATCAAAAACCCGAACGCCACATCGACTTGCGGTTGCGGTTCGTCTTTCTCGGCCTGATTTTTCAAGCGCGCGAGCCTGGCTCGCAGCCATTCAGCGGGGGTAAATAGCCCCCAACACACGGGCGCCTCGGGCGCCCGTGACGCTTTGGAGGCTGGCCGTTTCGCGGTGGATGTTTTTAAAGGCCAACCAAGCAAAAGCCGCTGCTTCGACTTGCAGCGGTGGTAAGCCCCGATCAGCGCTGCTGACGACCGTTAGCCCGGGCAGATGGTGCGCCAGTCGCCCCATCAAATGGGCGTTCAGGGCGCCTCCACCACACACCACCAGTGACTTTGCATCAGCAGCATGGCGTTTGACATCCGCAGCGCAGGTGAGCGCAGTGAACTCCGTCAAAGTGGCTTGAACGTCTTGAGGAGCCCTTTCATGGGAAACCGAAAGCGCGCCCATGTGCTGCTCAAGCCAAGCGTGGTTGAACAAATCACGGCCTGTGCTCTTGGGGGGCAGACGCTGCAAAAACTCTTCGCTCATCAACTGCTTGAGCAAAGCCTGGTTGACGTGGCCTTGTGCCGCCCAAGCCCCTTCACGGTCAAAAGCCTGGCCGGTGTGCCGTGCACACCAATAATCCATGAGTGCATTGCCGGGGCCGCAGTCCCAACCCTGAATCTGACCGTCGGCGTGGAGCACGCTGAGGTTGGAGATGCCGCCAATGTTCAGCACGGCGACACAGGCGGCGGATTGGCCAAAAACGCCTTGGTGAAAGGCCGGTACCAGGGGCGCGCCTTGGCCGCCTGCGGCCAGATCGCGGCTGCGAAAGTCAGTGACCACGTCAATGCCCGTCAACTCGGCCAACAGCGCTGGGTTAATCAGTTGCAGCGTGTAGCCAACGGCGGCCTGATGGCGAGCTGCATCGCCATCGAACTCCAGGGGGCGGTGACGCACGGTTTGGCCATGGGCGCCAATGGCCGTCACCTCTTCAGGCTTCATGCCAGTGGCATGCAGAAGATTTTGGACCACCTGTGCGTAATGCCGGGCAATCGCATTGCCAGCCAAAGCGCTGCGGTGCAGTTCGTCCGGCCCGCTCTGGTTGAGTTGCAGCAATTCGGCGCGGAATGGCGCTTCAAAAGGAACGAAGGCGTGCTGGATGACCTGCAGCCGACCTGACTTCTCGATCTGAGCCATGACGCCATCGACGCCATCCAAAGACGTGCCAGACATCAGGCCAATGAAAAAAGCTGGAGCCATGAAAAACCAGAGCCGGGATCGTGAACAGAGCTGTCGCCGTGCATTAAAAAAGGGCCTTGCGGCCCTTGTTCATCACTGACTGTTGCTTTCCCGCATTTGCGCAGCAGCCAAAAGTTGGGTTTTGGCCTGCGCTACTTGCGCATTGAAACGGGGCATGGCGCCGGGTGCTATGGGCAAAGCTTGGGCTTGCTGAATGACCTTTTGGGGATCTGTGTGAACCCCGTTGACGCGAAATTCAAAGTGCAAATGGGGTCCGGTGGACCAGCCTGTGGAGCCGACGGCGCCAATGGTTTGGCCTTTTTGGACGGTCTGACCTTTGCGCACATTGATTTTGCTCAGGTGCGCATACAAAGTGGAATGACCGGTGCCGTGGCGAACTTCAACCACGTTGCCGTAACCGCCCTGAACGCCTGCAAAAGTTACCACGCCATCACCCACAGATTGGGCAGGTGTGCCCGTAGGCGCTGCATAGTCCACGCCTCGGTGGGCTTGCTGGGTTTTGAAGATGGGATGCAGGCGCATGGCAAAACCGCTGGTCTTGCGAGAGAAAGGAACGGGCGATGCCAAATAGGCACGGCTCAGGCTTTTGCCTTCGAGGCTGTAGTAATTGCCTTTTTGGCCCGGCTCTTGGAACCAGACTGCTTCATAGGTGTTGCTGCCGTTGTCGATCTCAGCGGTCAAGACGCGGCCAGTGCGGACGGGTTCACCGTCGGCCTCGAGGACTTCATAAACCACTGAAAAGCGTGCACCTTTGCGCAAAGTGCGGTGGAAGTCGATTTGGTTGGAGAAAATCTGGGTGATTTGGTTGATCACCGTGTCGGGCAAGCGGGCCTCGTCGGCCGCATCGTAGAGGGACCGTGTGACCGTGCCACCCGTCATGCGGATGCTGGTGTTCATCGGCGAGGTTTCCAGCGCGGCTTGCAATCCTTTGTCGCCGCGCTTGATGGCCAAACGCTGGAAGAACGTGTCGGTCTCTTTGTTGAGCCAGCGCACATGCAAAGCCACCAAACGCTGCTGGCTGTCTGCTTCGGCGGTGACGGTTCGGCCTGCCTGGCGCAAGGCTTGTTTGGCCAATGGGTTATTGCGTAAGAAAACGGCAGCTTCAGCATCTGCCAATCCCAAGCGGCGGAGCAGGCTCTCGGGGGTGTCAGCAGAACGTGTGGTGTCGCTGCGGGTCAAATTGAGGTTGACCAGGTCAAGGGATTGCACCTGTTCTTCAAGTTGGGCAATGGCCACAGGCACTGTGATGGTGACCACAGGTTGATCCGAAATGTCCGGCCCCAGATTGGCAATGGCGAAAGCACCGCCTCCACCCGCCAAAAGCAAGGAGGCCAAGCTGGCGCTGATGGCTTTGGGGTGGCGCGACAACCAGCGGGCACATCTCTTGGTACCGGCGGTGAGCACGGGATGCTGTCCATCCAACCAGCCCAACAAGCGTTGGACGCCGACCAGAATTGCGCCGAGCAATGCAGTGCTCAGGAACAAAATTCCGATCAACAGGGAGGCCAGTCGAGACTGGAGGGCAGCAAAAAAAGACATCTATTCAGTGGTTGTCGTGGACCGATTTGGCAAAGCCAAACCAGTGCGCGAGGGTCAAAATCTGGTCGTCCTAAAATGGAGCAACACAAGACAACGGGCTATTGTACCGGTCTAAACCCATTTGACTTCAGAAAAAACCCTTATGAATCAAGCGCTTGTTACAAAATTTCCGGTCACTGACAAGACGCAAAATGCGCTGGAAGTCACCTTGCGTGGTTGTGAAGAACTGATTCCCAAGGAGGATTGGCTCCAAAAGCTGGCCAAATCCGAGGCCACAGGCGTGCCTTTGCGCATCAAATTGGGCTTGGATCCGACCGCCCCCGACATCCACATTGGCCACACTGTGGTGCTGAACAAAATGCGCCAACTGCAGGACCTGGGCCACCAAGTCATCTTTTTGATTGGCGATTTCACCAGCCTGATCGGCGACCCGTCGGGCCGCAATAGCACCCGTCCGCCGCTCACGCCAGAGCAAATCAAGCTCAATGCCGAGACCTATTACAAACAGGCCAGCTTGGTGCTGGACCCCAGTAAAACTGAGATTCGCTACAACAGTGAGTGGTCGCTACCATTGGGCTCCATGGGCATGATCCAGCTGGCCGCCAAGTACACCGTGGCGCGCATGATGGAGCGCAACGACTTCCATGACCGATTCAAGGCGGGTACCCCCATCAGCGTGCACGAGTTTTTGTACCCGCTCATGCAGGGCTACGACTCGGTCGCGCTCAAAAGCGATTTGGAGCTGGGCGGCACCGACCAGAAGTTCAATCTGCTGATGGGGCGTCACCTGCAGGCCGAGTACGGCCAAGAGCCGCAGTGCATATTGACCATGCCATTGCTTGAAGGCCTGGATGGCGTGGACAAGATGTCCAAGTCCAAAAACAACTACATCGGCATTGCCGAAGCGCCCAACGACATGTTTGCCAAGGTGTTGAGCATCTCAGACACCCTGATGTGGCGCTGGTTCACCTTGCTGTCGTTCAAATCGATGGCCGAGATCGAGGCGCTGAAAAAAGAGGTGGAGGGCGGTCGCAACCCCAAAGATGCCAAGGTCATGCTGGCCAAAGAGATCACAGCCCGTTTTCACAGCGCCGCAGCGGCCGATGCGGCCGAGCAAGACTTCATCAACCGCAGCAAAGGTGGCGTGCCTGACGACATCGCTGAGGTCAGTCTTTCGGGCGCACCCCTGGGGATTGGGGCTTTGCTCAAGTCGGCAGGTTTGGCCCCGTCCACAACCGAAGCGGGTCGCCTGATCGATGGCGGCGGTGTGCGGGTTGACTCCAGCGTGGTCAGCGACAAGGGGCTCAAGCTCGAAGCGGGCACGTACGTGGTGCAAGTGGGCAAGCGCAAGTTTGCCAAGGTGACCCTGTCCTGATGGCGGTCTGGCGCACGGCAAACGGGTGGTGCCGCGTTATCCTCGTCGTATGAAAAAAATCGACAGCTGGATGACCCCCACGCGCATGCTGTGGGCATCGGTGGTGGTGGCCTTGATCACCATCGCCCTCAAAACCGGCGCTTGGTGGCTCACCGACTCGGTGGGTTTGCTTTCGGACGCCATGGAGTCACTGGTCAATCTGGCCAGTGCGGTTTTCGGCTTGATGATGGTCACGATTGCGGCTCGCCCCGCGGACGACGATCACCCCTATGGGCACCACAAAGCCGAGTACTTTTCTTCTGGCTTCGAAGGCATCCTCATCATCGTGGCCGCCCTGGGCATCATTTGGGTGGCGGTTCATCGCTTATTTGATCCTCAACCCATCGCGCAGGTCGGCTGGGGCCTGGCTTTGTCAGTGGGCAGTTCGGCCCTGAACGGCTTGTTGGCCTGGTTGATGTTCCGAGCCGCCCGCCAACACCGCTCGCTGGCGCTC
>JBIKKE010000044.1:0-13658 GCA_044360575.1 Limnohabitans sp.
CGCCAG
This sequence comes from Limnohabitans sp., assembly GCA_044360575.1. Lineage (GTDB taxonomy): Bacteria > Pseudomonadota > Gammaproteobacteria > Burkholderiales > Burkholderiaceae_C > Limnohabitans_A. Next base: position 7 of record JBIKKE010000044.1, read on the forward strand.
GCTTGGAGCGGTTGACCCAGAAAAAGTCGTTGCAGCGACCAAGGCTGTTGGCATCCACGAGACCATTCTTTCATTCCCCAAGGGGTATGAAACCATGGTGGGCGAGACTGGGCAAGCGCTCACGGGCGGACAAAGGCAAAGAATCGCCATCGCCAGGGCGATCTATGGTGACCCCGTTTACCTGGTGATGGATGAACCCAACGCCAGCATGGATGACGCCGGTGAAGCGGATTTGATTCGCTTGATTAAACAATTAAAGCTGAAGAAAACCACCGTCATTTTCACCACGCATCGGCCGAAATTGTTGGCTGTCGCAGACATGATGCTGGTCCTGAAAAATGGACAGCAAATGCTTTTGGGCCCAACCCAAGAAGTGCTGACTCAACTAAATGAAAAAAGAGCAGCTTTGATCCAGCAGAAAAAACCAGCTGCGGCTCCTGTCCCACAAGGAGAAGGGGCATGAAGCATCCACAAAAAAGATCATGGGGCCTCAATTGGGTCTTTGATCGCTTGACCCAATGGGCCAAATCGTTCAACCCCTACGTGCCTGAGGATCTTAAAAAAGAAGGCATGGAGCCAGTACGGATCGAAGAGTCGCAGGTCAAACGTCAGTCTGGCAAAGTGGTCATGGTGGCTTTTGCCATTTTTTTGGTGTGGGCGGTCACTGCACCTTTGGATCAAGGTGTGTTGGTTCTGGGCACGGTGGTGGTCCAAGGCAGTCGCAAGGCCGTGCAGCACCCGTCGGGTGGTGTGGTGTCGCAAATACTGGTGCGCGAGGGCGATGAAGTCCTGGAGGGCGATGTGGTGTTGAAAATCAACCCCCTCAATGTGGATGCCAATTTGCTGCAGGCCGACAATGAATTCATCAATGCTCTCGCCACCTATTCACGCCTTTTGGCTGAAAGACTGGATGAAAAAAACATCAAGTGGGACAGCGAGTTGTTGGCTATGGGGAAAAACCCTCAAGTCAACGAAGCGATGGTGCTTCAGTCGGCGCTTTTTTCATCGAGGCGTTCCGAATACACAGGGCAAAGAGACATCTTGATCAGACAAGCACAGGGTCTTCGCGAGCAACTTCAAGACAAACAAAAAATATTGAAGCTGCGAGAGTCTCAAATTGGTGCGATCAACGAAGATGCCGAGAGCATGCGCAAATTGGCAGTGGATGGGTTTGTGCCCAGAACCAACGCCAACAATGCGGAACGATCCAGCGTAGATGCACAAATTGGCCTGACCAGTTTGCAAGCCGAAATGTCAACGATCAAGACTTCACTGGCTTCCAACGAGTTAGAGCTGAGCAAAATCAAATCCGCCTACAACCGCCAAATCGACACTGAACTGAATGAGGCGCAAAAGTCCAAAGAAAGTCTGCGCGCCAAAGTGCTTTCATTGCGCTTTGATCAAAGTTTGAGCAACGTGAGAGCCCCCACCAGCGGCGTGGTGGTCGCCTTGAAGGCGCACACCGTCGGCGGCGTGATCAGCGGCGGGCAGGTTCTGATGGAAATTGTGCCGAAAGAACAAAAGCTGATTGTGGAAGCGGCGGTCCCACCACAAATGATCGATAAAGTTTCGGTCGGCATGGTCACTGATTTGCGGTTCACAGCCTTTAACCAAATCACAACCCCCGTGATACCTGGCAAGGTCAAGCTGGTTGGCGCTGACCGCTTGCCGCCTCTGCCCCCCATGTTTCCGCAAGAGTATTTTTTGGCGCAAATCGAAACAACACCAGAAGGACAACAACAGCTTCGTGAAAAATCGGTGGTCGCAGGCATGCCCGTCGAAGTCGTGATCAAAAGTGGCGAACGAACCTTCATGACCTACCTCTTCAAGCCACTGACTGACAGGCTGGCGGCCTCTTTCAAGGACTGACGGCATGCGACTTGTCACCGCCAATCAAACTTTGGGATTCGAAAGATCCGTTCTTTCGGTCCTCGTTTTTTTATGGTTTCCTGCCATTTCAAGTGCGCAAAGTTTATTGAGAGATTTTGAAAAAGCACGTGATTTCGACCCCACATTTGCGGCTGCGCGCATTGAAAACCAGTCTGGAAGGTTGGACGCCAAGATTGCCAGCATGGCCTATTACCCAGAGGCCAGAACGCGCATATCGCAACTCGATAACGAAAACAGCGACAGGACAACCGTTTCATTCACCCAGCCCCTACTGAGTTATGAGAAGTGGTTGACCTTGAAAGAGGCCGATCCGAAGTTGGCTTTGGCGGGCGCCAAATTGGAACAAAGCCAATACGATTTGGCGCAACGTCTGTTCAAAGCCGTTTCAGCACTGGTCGATGCCAAAGAAAAATTAACGCTCAACGTCAACAGTTTGAATGCGCTGGAGGCCCAAGCCACCTCTGCTCGCCGAGCCTTTGAGTTGGGCATGGGGACCATCACCGACGTTCGGGACACTGAAGTTCGGCTGGCGCAAGTCAAGTCACAGAGCTTTGTGCTGAAAGCTGAGAATGCCGCTGCTGAGCGTCAATACATGGCCTTGGTCGGCCATTCGGTCTCAGCAGGCGCTTACAAATTGACCCCCAAGCTCGAAGTGCTTCGCTTGCCGCCGCTTGAAGATTTCATGCTGCGCGCAGAACAACGCAGTCCAGCACTCCGCTCCCATGCCTTGAGCATCACCCTGGCCGAAATTTCCAAGCGTAAAATCTTGGCCGCTTTTCTGCCCTCTGTGAACGCGTTTACCCAACGCTCACAAATAGGTGGCAATCCGGCATTGAACAACTCAGGTGTGGCCTTGCGGATGGACATACCCCTGCAAGCGGGTAGTTTCTTCAAAGGTGCAGCGGCAGATTTGGATCTGAACAAAGCCCAAGAGCTTGAGCGCAACACACGCCAACAAATCCGGCTGGATGTGGAGCGGTTTTACAACCAATTAGAGGCTGTGCAGTCCGAGCTATCGGTGCGGGCGGAGGCCATCAAGGCTTCAGAGCTCAGCCTTGATGCCAATGAGCAAAGCTTCAAAGGGGGTGTTCGGACCAAGATCGATGTGCTCAATGCCTTGCAGGCCTTGTTTCAATCGCGAGCTGACTATGCCTCAGCCCAACTTCGTTTGGGAGAAACTTATTTGGCGCTGTTGACCGCGAGCGCAACAGATGCCGATGCGGCTTTGACACAAATTCACGATTTGATATTCATGGAGTAAACCGAAGCACCGTCGGTATTTGTCATGACTCCTGAACTCCGTCAACACATCATCCAAACCGACGCCTTTCGGCGCGCCGGAAATTGGTCCACCGCCCTCCAGGGTTACCTCAGCGTTGCGGAATTTTTATTGGACGAACCGGTCATCGAACACAACTTAGGTCTTTGCTATTTTGCTTTGGGCGACAGTGTGCGAGCTGAAAAACACAGTTTGCGGGCCATGCAACTCAAGCCCCAGCAATGGCAGTCCGCCTTGATCCAGGCCAAGGCCTTGACAGCCAATGGCAAAAAAAACCAAGCCTTGGACCTGCTTGAAGAACTGGCGATCCAACACCCGGCCAGTGCAGAAGTCGTCATTGAACTCGCCAAATTGTTGATGCAGCACGGTGGCGACGCTGCGCGTGCCTGCACGTTGGTAACGCCATTTTTAAACACAGCGCACCAAAGAGACGCCGAGTCGGTTTTGCTGATTGCACAACTGTATGACCGAGCAGATGATGTGGATGCGAAGGCTCTGAGTGCCGCACTGTGCAAGTTTTCAGAGACCTATTTGCAATTGCCTGCGCCCGATGCCACAGCTGTTTCTGAACACCAACTGTTCAAACCCGCCAATGGTGCCCAACTGAACAAGCCCAGACGCCTGAAAGTGGGGCTTTTATCCCCTCAATTTTCTGTGTCGCCCGTGTATTTTTTCACCTACGGTGCACTCCAGGTTTTGGCCAATGAGGTGGATTTGGTTTTCTTTACCCGTGGCAAAAAGCACGATTGGGCCACCCAGTCCTTTCAAGCCTTGGCCCAAGACTGGGTCGATGTCAGCTTGTGCACAGCCGAAGCGTTGGCAAGGGTTTTGCAATCACACCATCTGGATGTTTTGATTGACCTGGGAGGATGGATGGACCCGGTGGGTCTTCGTGCACTGTCTTGGAAGCCCGCTAAAAAAATGTTCAAGTGGGTGGGCGGTCAATCTGCCACCACCGGTCTGCGCGCATTTGATGGTTATTTGACCGACGCCTACCAAACACCACCAGGCTCAGACCATTTGTACAGCGAGCCTTTGATCCGTTTGGCCTCAGGTTATGTCACCTACACCCCCCCGCCCTACATGCCCAAACGGGCTGTCAACAAAGAGGCGCAAACAAATTTTGGGGTGATCGCCAACCCCGCCAAAGTGTCACGGGCATTTTTGGCAGAACTTCGACACAGGGTGCCAACATGGCAGCGGGCCCAAGCTGCACACGCAACAAAACTGCGCTTGAAATTCATCGATCAACGTTATGCGCAAAAAAATATCCGTGAACGCATCCAAGCCGCCTTGCCAGGCTTGCAGATTGAATTCGTCACACCCCACAATCACTTGGGGTACTTGAAAGCTGTGGGTCAATTGGATGTCACCTTAGACACCTGGCCCTACAGCGGTGGCTTGACCACTATCGAGGCCTTGGCCATGGGGGTTCCCAGCTTGACACGTTCCGGGCAGTTGTTTTGCGAGCGACACACCGAATCCCACTGCTTTTATGCCGGCCTGGACTTGCGTACCTGTTCCAGCGAAAGGTTTACGGGCATCGTGCCCGAAGTCGACTCGGAACTTGGCTTGCTGGCCCCAAACAGCCCTCGCCTTGACCACGAGTCCCTGGCCAATGAGCTGCTGTTTCACTTTCACGTTTTGTGATTGACCGAGGAGATCTTCAAATGCCTTCACCGAAAAAAATGACCGCCACGCCCTCGGCCCAAAAAGCGGCTCCAGCTGCTGCCAAAAAGGCCACATCGGCTGTTGCCAAAAAGGCAGCCGCATCGCCCCGACAAAAGAAACCCGTCAAACCAACACCTCCACAGCCTTTGATTGCACAAGAAAAAACCGTTGCCCAAAAAACAACCTCCAAAGCAAAACCAAAAGTCAAAGGCAGCGGCATCCAATTGTTACAACTGACCGCCAAAGGCGAGAAAAGCAAAGACCCCTTGCTCAAGGCCTATCAGCCCAGCGCAGGTGGCATGGGTTTGTCTCCACTGCTCGATGCCTTGTGCATGGCACAGCGCGACCCGGCTCTTCAAAAAAGCACGGTCTGGGGGCTGCTGACGCCCGACTTCACCCAGAGAACAGGCTTGACTGGGCAAGATTTTCATAACGTCATCGAGGCCAACCCTGGTTTCGACTTGTATTACGCCTCGGCGCATCCTGAGCTGGAAGCCATTTACCACAACCCTTGGCGTTCGCCAGAAGTCACACACCCTGAATTCGTCGCCCTCAGTCGCCGGTTCCTGAAGGCCGCTGGCTTAGGCGATGTGCCTGTGGATGCCATCAGTCACTCTTCTTTGTTTGCCACCGGCCATTTGATGGTCGCCTCCCCTGTGTTTTGGGCCCAATACGTCGGCTTTGTTGAAACGGTTTTCAGCCAAGTTCAGAAAAACTTGAGCCCGTCTGACAAAACCAAATTGTTCAGTGAGGTTGCCGTGCCCGGTCGCATGACCTGTTTGGCCTTGATCGTTGCACGGCTGTTGAGCGCGTTCCTCATGCTCAAGCATTCCAATTACCGCGCTTTCAAAATCCCCTTGCCCGAACAAGAAAAAACCATGAACACGCATTTGCGGTTTTTGCGGGAGATGAAAGACCTGGGGCTGACACAAAAGTCCAAATGGCATTTGGCCGCTTGGGTCAATTACAGAGGTTTGTATTTGGCCCATGTCATGGGCAAAGCCTGGATTGTGAAACACATCCAGCACATCACACCGACCGATCTGCACATGGCTTTACCGATTGCGCAGGTACACAACCCGTACGCCACATCGCTGGCTGCGCCTCGCCCTTGACTCATCGTTGTTGAAAATGACCATTTTTTGCATCACCGGTTCCTCGAATGCATCGACTCAATTGACCGAACGGGTTCTTTTGGCGTGTGGCATGTCGCCTCACGTGCCGCTGGAACGCGATCCGAGTCTTGACCTTGTCCGTTGGCATGACCGGGTGTCCGACACGCCTCAAAGGCGCTTGGAAACGGACTCGGCTGCTGCTGGCCAGGTCAAGCCACCGAGTCGCCTTTGGCAGCAACTGGCCATCGATTTGATGGTGGCCAACATGAATTCGGCCCACTGGGGCTGGGCGCACCCTGGCGCGGTGCAATGGCTCGAATTTTGGTCGCAGTTGGAATCGGACATCCGATTTGTTTTGGTCTGTGAAGACCGACAGTCTTTGATTTGCCGCTTGGTTGACCAAGGCGAACCACCTGAAAGCATGCATGGGCATTTGGCGCTTTGGGCCCAACACCATCAAGAAATGCTGAGGTTTCATTTGCGCAACCCTGGCAAAAGCCTTTTGATTTGGGACGCAGAAGTTCAAAAAAATCCGAGCAAGCTGATACAACACATTGAAGGCCATTGGCAAACGCCATTGGATGCCACGCTGGCTGCGGCAGAAGTCTTTGAGCAGCCTACTACCTTGCTCCAACAAATCGCTTTGCAGATTCTGAGGGACCACCCCAAGACGGCGCCACTCCACTTTGAGCTTCAATCACTGATGGGCCCAGCGCCCCTCCCCACCGCATCCGAACAGATCGAGATTGCAGATCTGATTCAACTTTATGGGCAATTGCAAGAACGCCCCATTTTGCAAAAAGCGCTGGACCTGGCTCAGAAAAACATTGAAGTCGCAAATGAATGCCACGCGCAAGATCAAGAAAAAATCAAAGCAGAAACGGCTGCCAAACAGGACGCCCTGAACAAATTGGCTGCCGAACAAAAAGTCAGCGGCGCACTCAAACAGCAAAACGATGCGCTAAGCGCTTTCCAACAAGAGACTTTGGCCAAAAACAAAGAAATTCAAGAAGAATCGGACCTGCTTTTGGCCCAGCTGCACCAAGTGCAAGAAGAGTTGGAAAAGCAATTCTTGAAGAACCAAGAAGCCGAAGAAAAAATCAAAACAGAAACTGCGGGCAAACAAGATGCCTTGAACAAATTGGTGGCCGAACAAAAAGCCAGCAACGGTCTCAAAAAACAAAACGATGAATTAAGCGCCGCCGAAAAAGAGATCTCGGCTCAAAACAAAGACCTGCAAGATGCGCAGAAAAAGCAATTTTTGATCATCCAAGAAGCACAAGAGAAAATCAAAACAGAAACGGCTGCCAAACAAGACGCCTTGAAAAAATGGGCGGCCGAACAACAAGCCAGCGACTCACTGAAAAAGCAAAACGATGCATTAAACGTGACCCATAAAGAGACTTTGGCGAAAAACAAAGACTTGCAAGAAGAATCAGACCTGCTGCTGGCGCAGTTGCACCAGGTGCAAGAAGAATTGGAAAAATACTTCTTACAACACAAAGAGAGACAGATCGAAGTTCAAAATATGCAAGATCGTTGGCTGCGTGCGGTGAACAGCCACCCCGAACTGCAGGACTTTGAAGCCGTGGAATTGCTGTCCGAATCCAGCTCCGAGATCACCGCCCATTGGCGCATCCACCAGCTGCAGGTTGCTGGAGTGATGAAAGGCCCATTTGAAGTCAAAACGCTGATCGAAAACGGCGTGACGGGCTTGGTTTTTAACAAAGACAACAAGGGTCTGTCGCCCATTCACCGCTGGCCCCTCATTGCCGCCAAAGAATCCCAACTGACCATCATTCCGGTCAAAGGCAAAGAAGACCCTAAAAAACGATCGGCCACCATTTTGCAACTGGGTACCACAGACTGGCATCTGGTTCGACAATTGACCAACACGTTGGTCAAGGCTGTAGGGTCTGAGGCTATAACCAAACGAATAAGCCATGGTCAAGCCCTTTTGGATGGACTCCAGGCACAGCAAAAAATTTTAGACAAAGTGCCCGCCCTGCTGCGCTTTGACGATATCCAAATTTTTGGCCAACAAAATACTGAACTCAAAAGCGTGATCGGTTTTCGTCTGACCCAAGCAGACATGCAAGGCCTGAAAGTCAACCCATTCGAGTATCAACTTCAACTCAACCTGACAGCCGACAAGTCCGTGGCCAGCGCGCATTTCATTTTTGATGAAAAAACCGCCGGCGCACCATTTGAAAATTGGACGCACAACGTCAAAAGCTCCTCCGGCCAAGCCGTGATGGCCTTGCAACTTGGCCCCAAAGGCTGGCAACCCCAACATTGGCAAACGCTCAGTCCGTTGGACCAACTGTGGTTGCAAAATATGGTTCGCCTTGTGCCCTTTATGTTGGTCACCTTGCAAAACCAGGGTGCCAAATTGGCAAAAGGCTGGACCACTTGGGCCCAAGCAGCCACAGATCTGGTCAGTTGGTCCAAACTTCCTTTGGATTTACCTGCGGCTTCAAACACGGACAAGGACGCAACACCCAGCAAGTTGCAAACCCCTGATGAAGCCCCCCGACCCGCCAAAGTGGTTCGCCAACCCAGGCAAACCAAAGCAAAGTCTGTCAAGCCAGTGGTGACCGCCAAAGTAACCCGCAAAACAGTCAGCCGATCCAAGCCGCGAGTTGCTGCTGTGTCCAAAGCCAAAAGGCGCACCTCATGACCGCGCTTGAAGTCAGTCCCATGTCCATTCCGACACAAACCATTGTCCCATTACTGAGGGCCATGTACCCCCCTAGCACTCTTGTGCATGTGGGCTGGGGCAATGGTTTAGGCGATCTCAGCCAATGGACTGAGTGGCAAGTGCCGCAAGCCTTTGTCATCGAAGCCGAAGAAGGCAAACGGTCAGCTTGCCAAGCACAAGCCCTGGCTTTGGCTCAAGCAAATGGGCAAGCTAAGCCAAGTTGGCAAACCATCCATGCCACCTTGGCAGCGCAAGGCGGTGAAATGCCCTACCACGTTGCCAGCAACCCGAGCGAAAGCGGCTTGGTGCCCACCGAAACACTTCGACACGCATGGCCCTACCTGCAGACCGTGGCCAGCCCAAGCGTGGTGACCCGTTCACTGGATGAAGTTTGGCAAGACATTTCCATGCAGTTGCCTTTGGCTGCAAGTGCGCAGAGCACTTGGCTCATCATCGACTGTCTGCCTGCCACCGATCTATTGTCGGGAGGCGTGACCGTTCTGAGCGCGGCTCGAGTGGTCTGTGCGCGCAGCCTCTTGGCAAACCGCGCCTTGCTCTGCGATCAAATGCGCGCTGCAGGATGGCTAGAAGTCGGCTGGTCTGAAAGTCAACACCCTGCTTTTGGCCATGCGTGGTTTACCCGCGATACCGCACTGGAACTGGACCAAGCAGCCAAGCGCGAAGCGCAACTGGTGGCCGAGCGCAATGCCTTGACGACAGCCAAAGATGCAGAAACCGCTGCCAAAAATCAAGCATTGGCCGAACGCGATGCTATGGTTCAAGCCAAAACAGCCTTGCAAAACCAGCTTGGGGCTTTGGAAAAAGCGATTACCGAATCACAAGCGCAACTGGGCATCCATAGCCAAGCGCAATCGGACCTGCAAGGGCAGCTCCGTGCCATGACCCAGGCACAAGTGGGTCTGCAAAGCGAACTGGACAGCGCAGCCAAGAAGCAAGCACAACTGGCGGAAGAGAGGGATGCCCTGGCCAAAGCCAAAGAAGCCGAAACCCAAGCCAAGACCCAAGCCCTGGCCGAACGCGATGCTATGGTTCAAGCCAAAACAGCCTTGCAAAACCAGCTTGGGGCTTTGGAAAAAGCGATGACCGAATCACAAGCGCAACTGGGCATCCACAACCAAACACAAACGGACCTGCAAGGCAAGCTCCATGCCATCACCCAGGCACAAATGGGCCTGCAAAGCGAGCTTGAAAGCGCAGCCAAAGACCAAGCGCAACTGGCGGAAAAGCTGGATGCCTTGGCTAAAGTCAAAGATGCAGAAACCCAAGCCAAGACCCAAGCCCTAGCCGAACGCGATGCATTGGCGCAAGCCAAAACGGCCTTGCAAAACCAGCTTGGGGCTTTGGAAAAAGCGATGACCGAATCACAAGCGCAACTGGGCATCCACAACCAAACACAAACGGATCTGCAAGGGCAGCTTGGTGCCATCACACAAGCGCAATTGGTTTTGCAAACTGAACTTGACAATGCAGCCAAACGGTACGCGCAGCTTTTGGCTGAGCGCGATGCATTGATAAAAGCCAAAGATTTTGAATCAACTGAGCTGGCTCAACGTCACGAAAAAGAGATCGCTAAATTTCAAGATCAGGTGGTACAAGAAAAAAAATCCCGCACCGACCTGCAAAAGCAAGTCGATCAATCCATGGGCAAAGTGGCAAACCAACAGTTGGAACTCCAATCTCTTCATTCACAGTTAGAGAGTCAGGCTTTAGCATCCACACAACTGGCACAGCGAAATGCCGAGTTGGCCCAACTGCAAGTTCAACTGGTTGAAGCACAAAAGCGGCAGATGCTCATGAACGATGCATTGCTCAAGTCAGAGGCACAAATTGAATTGATCAAAGATTTGTGCCTTCGCGAACCCGGTATCTGATCATGTGGAATTGGTTATCCCTGTGGTTACGGCGTCTGACCAACAGCGGCCCCTCTGTTGATCCAGCCATTGGCATTGAAAATTCAATGGATGATGCCATCGAGAACCAAAGTGGGAATAGACCTGACTTGACTGTTCAGCCAGACCGTTTCCCTTTTGACGATGGCTTGCTTGATCGTGCGCGTCAACTCTGGCAATTTGGGGAATGGGCGCAATTGGCATTGTTGATACAAGAAGACATTGAGCAACACCCTGAGCGTGCCAAATTGGCCCTGCTTGCAGCAAGCGGCTTGAGCCAAATGGGAGACAAAGAACTATCCCTCCATTGGTTCAAGCAAGCCAAGAAATGGGGTTGTGCCCCCAAACTGCTCAAACAGATCATGATTTCTGGCGTTGAGAACAATTTGGCACAAGCCGCATTGTTTGCAGGTCAAGCCGAAAGAGCTCAGCAATGGATGGCTTCCGGGATTCACACGGTGATGCCGCATTTGGACAGTCAACTGCTCGCCAAATCCCGCTTGTCTGTTCAACATCAAAAAATTGACTTTGCTGTTCAGAATTTTGCAGAGGAATTGTCTTTAGCCAAATACTCTGGCACTGAAGTTGATTCAGCGCCTGATGAAATTGAACCAGACAGAGGTTTCAACCCACACTTGGTTGCATCTTTCGATTTGGGCGAAGCTTGGGCAGGTAACACTGTGAACACGGTGATCTTTAGACACCACGGTATCTTCACGCATCAAGGCCACCAGTTCACTTCGTTCTATGTGGATGAAAAAACCCTGCGATTTGTTTGTCGACGTCTGAGTGATGACCACATCACCCAACACGACCTGGTTGGGGAATACAACCTGAAGGACGCACACAACAGCATCAGCATGGGTGTCGATAGAGAAGGCTACCTGCACGCCTGCTTTGACCACCACGCCACCAAATTGCGCTACCGACGGTCTTTAAAGCCCATGAGCATTGATGGCTGGACCAACGATCTGCCCATGACCGGGCAACACGAAGACAAAGTGACCTATCCCACCTTTATCCTGCCACGGGCAGACTACCCGCTCACGCTGCTCTACCGCGACGGCGTGCATAACAAAGGCAGTGCGCGGCTGAAGTTCTACAACGAAAAAAGTCAAAACTGGCAAGACAAATCAACCCCCATTTTGAGTGGTTCAGATCAAAAGCCATGGACCAGCAATGCCTATTGGAACCATCCCGCCATTGGTACCGACGGCAGCCTGCACCTGTCTTTTGTCTGGCGTACCGGTGTGCTGGGCGATGAACAGTTGGTTAACAACATCAACATTGGTTACGCTTGGTCGCCTGACAACGGACACCATTGGTACACCTTGCAGGGTCAACCCTATCAGGTACCCATCACCCCCACCACAGCCGAGACCATCTGGCCGGTTCCACCGGGAAGCAACCTCATCAACCAGTGCAGCATGGCGCTGGACCAGTTCAACCGACCACACATTGTTTTTTATGCCAATGACACCAAAGGTATACCCCAATACCAACACCTGCGGTACGACGGCAAACAGTGGCACCACCAAATTCTCAGTCACAGGACAACGCCATTTAACTTGGCTGGTGGCGGGACGTTACAAATCCCTATCAGCAGGCCCGAAATATTGATAGACGCACAAGACAACGCGCTTGTGCTGTTCAGGGGCGACCTGACCGGTGACCGCATGGCAGTCATGCGCCTTTGTGCACCCACATACCTGGCCGGTGAAACAAGTCAGCACATTTTGATCGACCAGTCATCGGGCTATGCAGAGCCAATGCTTGACCGAAGCGGCTGGGCTCTCAACCAAAAGCTCAGTTTATTAAAGCAATACAACGCCCAACCTGACCACGATGTCAACCCGACATTCACTTCGAGTTCGGTTGAGTTGCTTCAATTTGATTTCTAAATTCAGGCAGGAAAGAAGAATGACAAGCGATTTAAACTTGGGCAACAAGGCGCTCAAAGAAAAGAACTACGCCCAAGCACTCAAGCACTACCACGCTGTCATGGCCAAACAGCCAGAGCTTGGTCGCATGATCAAAGCCAACATCTCTTTGGTAGAGAAAAAACTGGCGTCCATTGGCTCAGGTGCTTTAAAAATTGATGTTGGGCGGCAAGCCGTTGAATCGATTGACATTGTTGTGCCCGTATTCAACGCGCTGGATGATGTGAAACTTTGCCTTCAATCTCTGGCACGCTGCACAGATGGGTTCAGGGTCCGGGTTTTGGTGGTCAACGATGGATCAGATGAAGCCACCAGCCAATGGCTCCAAGTCTATTGCGCAAGCAACAGCCTCTTTCAACTGATTGAGCACACGGTGAACAGAGGCTACACCCGTGCGGTGAACACGGGCTTGAGGGCATCCACAGCAGATTACGTCATTACACAGAACAGTGACACGATCGTGTCGGCAGGCTGGCTAAAAGGCATGGTCAGGTGCATGCGATCGGACCCCAAGATTGGCGTTGTGGGTCCGCTCTCCAACGCGGCTACTTGGCAAAACGTGCCCACCTTGCGTGACAAGTCTGGAAACTTTGCCGTCAATGACCTGCCAAAAGGTCATTCCGTTGAAACCATGGCACAACTCGTCGCATCGGTATCGAACAAGCACTATCCAAGAATGCCATTTCTCAATGGGTTTTGCTTCATGATCCGACGGGCGGTCATCGATCAAGTGGGGTTCATGGATGAAGAAAACTTCCCCATAGGTTATGGCGAGGAAAACGATTACTGCATACGCACCACGGATGCTGGTTATGACTTGGCGATCGCGGACGATGTTTATATTTTTCACGCGAAATCCAAAAGCTTTGGACATGAAAGAAGAAAGCTTCTCTCTGAGGAAGGCACACAAAGCATCAAGCGAAAACACACAACAAAAAAATATGAAGAACGCGTTGCACTGATCAAAAAAACAGAATTACTGGATTTGGTCAGAGAAAGAATTTCCGTTGAATTGGCTCGCCATCAAAACTCAGACAGAGTTGATCTGATGCAGATGCGGGTACTCTTTCTTTTGCCTGTCAAAGGCGGCGGCGGTGGTGCGCATTCTGTGGTTCAAGAAGTCACAGAAATGAACAGATTGGGACT
>JBIKKE010000204.1:0-5303 GCA_044360575.1 Limnohabitans sp.
AGGCACCTCGAACAAGGGCCTGTCGCCCTGCAGCACCTTGAGGCTGCCCACAGATTGGCCTTTGACAAACGGTGCAATCAAGGGGTCAGGCCGAACCACTTGGGTTTTCAATTGGGCCGCCGTACCCGAGGGCACCGCCACGATCAAGGGTCGGTCTGATCCGAGCTTGACCACCGCTTGCTTGCCTTTCCAGACCGGGGGCGTCACCACCGATTGATTGGCATCGAACAATTTGACCGCGTCAAAGGCGGCATAACCCCAGTTGAGCAGCTTTTGGCTTTCGTTGGCACGAGCGTTCTCACTTTCAGCCCCCAAAACCACACTGAGCAGGCGACGCGCGCCCACATTAGGGAACTCGCGTTTGGCCGAAGCCACCAAACAGTAACCCGCTGCTTGGGTGTGGCCGGTTTTCAGCCCATCCACCGTGGGGTCCCTGAACAAAAGCAAATTTCGGTTGCTGTCATTGGCAGCAGGTGTGCCTGCATAACGGTACTTTTTGATGGCGTAGTAAGGCACATAGTCAGGAAAGTCCCGCATCAAGCGGCTGGCCAGCACGGCCAGATCCCTGGCGGTCGTGGTGTGACCGGGGGCGGTCAGACCCTCGGGGTTTTTGTAGGCGGTGTTGTTCATGCCCAAAATTCGGGCCTGGTCGTTCATCAGCTGAACAAAGCGTTCCACGCTGCCGGCCACCCCTTCGGCCAAAGCGACGGTGGCGTCATTGCCCGACTGCACGATCATGCCTTTGATCAAATCCTCGACGGGCACTTGCATCTTGGGGTCAATGAACATGCGTGAGCCCGGCATCTTCCAGGCCCGCTCGGAGACAGGCAGGGTTTGCTGAAGGTTCAGCTTGCGGGATTTGAGGGCATCAAAGACCAAATAAGCGGTCATCAGTTTGGTCAAAGACGCTGGTTCGACCGCCATGTCAGGGTCTTTAGCGGCCAGCACCTGATTGGCCGTGACGTCCATCAAAAGGTAGGCTTTGGCAGCCAACTCCGGCGGCTGGGGCATCTGGGCTTGGGCCGCCCCAGAAAGAACAAGGCAAAAACAGCTGGCCAGAATTTTGAGGAAAATGTTCATCGTGTGTAAATCATGAAACGTCTTGAAACCATGTGGGCCCAAATTGCGCGCCCACATAGGCGGACAAGCGAAGAGAGGGCGTGGGAGCCCAGCGGATCAGGCCCCTGAGGCCTTCAGGTGACGGATCACCAAGGATTTGAGCAAGGGCAATTGTCCGTGAAAGAAATGCTCAACGCCGGGAATCACGGTGATTGGCAGGGATTGCGGACGGGCCCAATCCATCACACTGGCCAGCGGCACCGTGTCGTCTTGCTCGCCATGCACCACCAAGCAGCGCTCATGCAGGGCTTGGGGTACGGGCGCCACCTCAAAACGCGAGGCAGCCGTGCCCACCAGCACCAAGGCCTGCGGCAAGCGCGCCTCGCCCAGCGCCTGGACCACATGGCTGGTGACAAAGGCGCCAAAAGAAAACCCCGCCAAGGCCAAGGGCCCATCAGGCGCCAACTGGTCAATCAACCTGCGCATATCCTCGGCCTCGCCACGACCCTCGTCGTAGGACCCCTCACTTGCACCGACACCCCTGAAGTTGAAACGCACAGCGCGCCAGCCACATTGCACAAAAGCACGCGCCAAGGTTTGCACCACTTTGTTGTGCATGGTGCCGCCGAACAAGGGGTGAGGGTGGGCAATCACCGCCGTGCCCTGCAAAGGTCCTTCTGGGGGCGAATCCATCAGCGCCTCCAAGTTGCCCGCTTCGCCTTGCAGGGTCAGGGTTTGGGTCGCCTGGTTCATCAGCGCCCCAGGTGCTCGGGGGTCACAAGGCGCTCGACCACCTGACCATTTTTCAAGTGCGATTCAACGATTTCGTCGATGTCCGCGTGGTCGACGTACGAATACCAGACGCCCTCCGGATAGACTACCGCCACAGGGCCGCCAGCACACCGGTCAAGGCAGCCGGCCTTGTTCACTCGAACTTCGCCGGGTCCAGCCAAACCAAGGGCCTTGACTTGGGATTTGCAATGGTCAAAAGCAGCCTGTGCATTGTGCTGGGCACAGCAAGACTCATTGTTTTTGCGCTCATTGAGGCAAAAAAAGATGTGCCGCTTGAAATAGGGTGGGGTCTGGGGAGTGCTCATCCGGCAATTTTAGGCCTGCTGGGGTGGGCCTCACATTCAAGGCCGCCCAGCAGAAGGTGGCATGGACAGTTTGCGCACCAAGTAAACCAACAACGCAAAAGGCCACGACCAACCCAACCACTGAATCAGCCCATGAAAACGGATGAAACGCCCCTGCTCCCAGGTCTGCAAAGTCAATGGAAAGTAAGCATCGGCCGACGCCGTGTTGAGCAAGCTCAACTGCAGCACCAGTGCAGCCAGCGCCAGCACCCAGCAAAGCCGCGTAGAGGCCAAAGACAAAGCCAGCACCAAGATCAAGGCAACGGCAAGCCCTTGAAGGACCTCGGGACTGACCCAGCCCCAGGCATGCACGGGCCCATAGGTCAAAGCTGCCGACAAAGCACTGGCCAGCAAACCCACGACCAAACACAAGCCGGCCAAAACCCAGCGCTGAGACCTGCGTTGCACCACGCCATACACCAGCAAACACGGCAGCAGCAAACCCAAGGCCACGCACAAAGACTCGGTCATGGGCAGCATGGGCTGGAGCTCCACCTCGCGCACCGGCCAAGACTCCAGCCACGGGGTGTCTTGCAACAGCTCAATCCAAGTGCCTTCCAAACGCTCCAGCACTTGACCCAAGCCAAAAGGCACGGCAGCCGGAAACATCAAGGCCAAAGGCCAAACCGCCAACAAAGCCAAAGCACCACTGGCTTCGGTCTCAAACCAGCGGTCACGAAACCGGTTCCATGGGTCCATCAGTCCAACCCAAACCAAGCCACGCGCCACCACCGCACCCGCCCAAGCTCCGCCAATGTTCAAGGCCGTGTCCACGTTGGAAGGCACCCGAACAGGCAGAAACATCTGCAGCGACTCGAGCGTGAAGGACAAGCATCCGGCAAATAAAGTAGCCACCACCACTGCAGGCCAGTGAGGGCGCATGCGGCGCAAACTCAAAGCCAGCAAAAAACCCAGTGGGGCATAGCCCAGCACGTTGGACAACACGTCAAAGCCGGTCCAATAGCGTGGCCATGAAGCGGTCAGGAACGACCAGGACATGACGCCCTGAAAGCGCCAGTTATCAAATGGATAGAGGCTGGCGTAAACGATCAGAACTGCGTAAATGCAGAACAAGGGCCAAGCAGCTGAAGTGCGCCGTGTCATGCCGACCCCTTGAGACAGCCCCTTAAAAGGGTTTGACCACCACCAAAATGACCGCCGCCACCATCATGAGTACTGGGGCCTCGTTGTACCAGCGGAACCAAACATGGCTGCGCTGAGACTGACCGTTTTCCAATTGGCGCAGCAAAACGCCACAACTGTGGTGATAGGCCAAAAGCGCCACCACGATCAGCAACTTGGCATGCATCCACCCCTGCCCACCGCCCAGCCCAATGCCGTAATAAAGCCACAGCCACAAGCCCAGCGCCAAGGCGGGTATCGCCAAAATGGTCATGAAGCGGTAAAGCTTGCGAGACATCAAAAGCAACCGCTCCCTTTCCGCAACCGAACCCGGCTCCACCATGGCCAAATTGACAAAAATTCGGGGCAGGTAAAACAGACCGGCGAACCAGCTGGCGATGAACACGATGTGAAGGGCTTTGATCCAGAGCATGGCTCAAGTGTAGTCAGAGATGGCTCTCGCCGCACACTCAGAGCGAGCAGGCAAAAAAAACCCCCGGCCTGGGGCCGAGGGTGGGAAACCTGTCAACGTTACCGCCTCCAGGCCCCGCTCAGGGAGGTAAAGCGGGAGGCAGCAAGCTGCCCAAACGCAATTTATCAAATATCAAAACCGATAACAAGGTCGTTTTTGTATTTAATGAAACTTTTGATGTTTATGACACACCCCCGCCTGACTGGCGGCGGATTTGTAGCCTGAGCGACTGAACATGCCCGCTGATCTTTGGCATCTGCGAGGACTTCAGGCACAATTTTCAGCATGAACCCAGTCGCCCCCTTCCCCGCCAATCGCCCACGCCGCTTGCGCCGTGATGAATTCACCCGCAATTTGGTGCGCGAACACCAAGTCACGCCGCACGACCTGATTTACCCGGTGTTCGTGCTGGACGGTCAAAACCAGCGCCAGCAAGTGGCCTCCATGCCCGGGGTCGAGCGCTTGTCGCTCGACTTGCTGCTGCCCGTGGCAGAAGACTGTGTCAAGCTCGGCATCCCGGTGATGGCCCTGTTCCCGGTGATCGACGCCAACCTGAAGGACCCGACCGGCAGCGAGGCCATGAACCCCAACGGCCTGGTGCCACGCGTGGTGCGCGAGTTGAAAAAGCGCTTTCCCGAACTGGGCGTGATGACTGACGTGGCACTCGACCCCTTTACCAGCCACGGCCAGGATGGCCTGCTGGACGAGACCGGCTACATCTTGAACGACGCCACCACGGCCGTACTGGTGCAACAGGCTCTGACTCAAGCCGAAGCGGGTGTAGATATGGTCGCACCCAGCGACATGATGGACGGGCGAATCGGCGCGATCCGCCAAGCGCTCGAAGCCCGGGGCCTGATCCATACCCGCATCATGGCCTACAGCGCCAAGTACGCCAGCGCCTTTTATGGCCCCTTCCGTGACGCGGTCGGCTCGGCAGGCAACTTGGGCAAGAGCAACAAGAAGGTCTACCAGATGGACCCGGGCAACAGCGACGAGGCCCTGCGCGAAGTGGCCATGGACTTGGCCGAAGGCGCCGACATGGTGATGGTCAAGCCCGGCATGCCTTATTTGGACATCGTTCGGCGTGTCAAAGACGAATTCAAAGTGCCTACCTTTGCCTACCAGGTGTCAGGGGAGTACGCCATGCTCAAAGCGGCCGCACAAAACGGCTGGCTGGACCACGATTTGGTCATGATGGAAAGCCTGCTGGCCTTCAAGCGCGCGGGTGCCGACGGCGTGCTGACCTACTTTGCACGCGACGCCGCACGCTGGATTGCGGCCCGTTGAACCAAGCCAGCCATTCTGAAAACGTGCCCGGCTTGCGGGCATTCAGCATCAGCGACGGCCAGGTTCACGCCTTGCCAGCCGAAACCTTGCTGCCCACCTTGCCCGGCGCTTTGCCTGTACAAGGCTTCGTGTGGTTGGCGTTCTCAAGAACGCAATTTGAACGCCAATTGCCAGAGGTCCAGGCTTGCTTGCAGCAACTGACCGGCCACAGCTTGGTCGACCTG
>JBIKKE010000205.1:0-5263 GCA_044360575.1 Limnohabitans sp.
GCGAACACCCCGGGGTTTGCGCCCATCATCCGCACGGTCACCGGGCATGACGCCAGTGGCAAGGCCATCGTCGCATCGCACGGGCCCTTGCCGCACGTGGCCGAAATCGCCGCCATTCCTGGCACCGTCTTCCACGAGGTCTGGTGCACCCAGGGCTCGCCCGTGCGCGTGGACAACGGGGCCGACCCCACCGTGGGTGCGCTGCAGCTCAAGCCGCCCACACAAGGCACGCGCATCCGCTTTGTGGACATCCCGCCGGACACCGAAGCATTTCTTCAGCAGGGCGCAGCGGCCATGAAAAGCGCCTTCAGCCAGATTGGTGACACCGCCGCCTCGACCGTCAAGACCAACTCGCCGCACCCGCTGATGCACCGGACCGAGTCGGTGGACTACGGCGTGGTGATCGAAGGCGAGATGACGCTGGTGCTGGACGACTCCGAGGTTTTGCTCCCACAAGGCAGTGTGGTGGTGCAGCGCGGCACCAACCATGCATGGGCCAACCGATCTGGGAAACCGTGTCGCATGCTCTTTGTTTTGGTGGACGGTAGCTACGAACCTTCAATAGCCAACGCTATCGCCCAACAATGAACGCACCTCAATGGCCAAAGGTCCGGCTCCAAAGGCCACAGCCCAACTGAAAAAGACACCATGAAACTCGCCACACTGAAAGACGGAACGCTCAACGGTCAACTGGTGCTGGTCTCGCACGATTTGAAGCACGCGGTCGCGGTGCCCCATATCGCACACAGCCTGCTCGATGCGCTGCAGCGCTGGGACACGCTTGCCGGGCAGCTCCAGCTTGTTGCGAACCAACTGAACGAAGGCAAAGCCCAAGGGCCCTTCCCCTTCGACCCACGTGCGTGCGCAGCCCCCCTGCCGCGCAGTCCCCAGTGGCTCGATGGTTCAGCTTTCCTCAATCATGGTCGCTTGATGGAAAAGGCCTTCAATGCCCCACCGATTCCGGACTTCGATACGGTGCCTGTGATGTACCAAGGTGCGAGCGATGACTTTTTGGGGCCGCACGATGATGTGCCCATGCCCAGTGAAGCCGATGGCATTGATTTCGAAGGTGAGTTCGGCGTGGTCTGCGGCCCGGTGCCCATGGGCGTGACGGCAGAAGCGGCACTCCAGCAGGTTCGCCTGATCGTTCAGATCAATGATTGGAGCCTGCGCGCACTCGGCCCCCACGAAATGAAGACGGGCTTTGGCTTCCTGCAAGCCAAACCGTCCACCGCTTTCGCACCGATCGCGGTGACACCCGACGAACTGGGTGCCGACTGGCGCGATGGGCGCGTGCAGATGCACCTGCACCTGACCTGGAATGGCGAGCGCTTTGGCGAACCGCATGGCGGCGAAATGAACTTCCACTTCGGCCAGCTCATTGCCCACGCAGCGCGGACGCGTCGCCTCACGGCAGGCACCATTGTTGGCTCGGGCACCGTCTCGAATGTCAGCAGAGCTGCCGGCTCTGCCTGCATTGCCGAGCGGCGTGTGATCGAGAAGATCGACCTCGGCGAGATCCGTACGGGCTTCATGCGCTTTGGCGATCGCGTGCGCATGCAGGCCAAATTCGCCGACGGTCGCGACGGCCCCTTCGGCGTGATCGACCAGCAAGTGGTGGCTGCCGTTTGAACCGCGTACTGGTCACAGGGGCTGGGGGCTTCATCGGGCGAGTGCTCGTGCAGCGCTTGCTTGAGGAAGGTCTGAACGGTCAAACCCTTGACCGCGTCATCGTGGCAGATCTGAAGTTGCCTGATGTGCCCCACGACCCGCGCTTGCGGCCGGTGCTGGGCTCCATCGCCGACCCCCATGTTCTGGGGCAGGCGCTGGCAGAACCCGTCAATGCTGTGTTCCACCTGGCCAGCCTTCCCGGGGGCGCCGCAGAAAAAGACCCGGAGCTCGGTCGGCGCGTGAACCTCGAGGCCACCTTACACCTGCTGGACACGCTGCGGCAGCAAAGCACAGCACCCAAGCTGGTGTTTGCCAGCACCATTGCCGTCTATGGTGAATCCTTGCCGGACGTGGTGGACGAACTCACCCCGACTGCGCCTGCCCTGAGCTACGGTGCGCACAAACTCGCCAGCGAAATCCTGATGGCCGATGCAGCACGGCGCGGTTGGGTGCAAGCCTGCTCGCTGCGTCTGCCTGGCGTGGTGGCCCGACCAGGCGATGGTGAAGGCCTGATATCGGCCTTCATGAGCCAGTTGTTTTGGAAGTTGCGTGCGGGTCAGCCCGTGGTGCTGCCCGTCAGCGCCGATGGCGCAGCCTGGTGGATCTCGGTCGGTGCCTGCGTCGATAACCTGCTGCATGGTGCAAGCATTGACACGTCAGCACTCGGGCCTCGCCGAGTGGTGCAGATGCCCGCCCTGCACCTGACGATGGCAGAAGTGGTCCAGGCCATTGCGCGTGCGCATGGCCCCGAATGCTTGAAGCTGGTGCGCTATGACCCTCAGCCGGCGATACAGCGCTTGTTTGCTTCATATCCCCCGCTGCGCACACCGATGGCCGAAGCCCTGGGGTTTCGGCATGACGGCAGTGCCGACAGGCTGACCCAGCGCGCCACTGGCCCTTGATATCGCCCCAAGGTCCCGCGTTCTGAATGCGTTGGAACGATGGGTCGCGTGTCGATTTTGGAGACCCTTCCAACAACGCATCCCTCCTCATGCGTGATGTCCCGAAAATTTGTATGATGACCTGTTCAATTATGGGGACAAGCAAAATGACAACAGTGGGATTGATCGGTTTGGGAGCCATGGGCTCGGGCATGGCCGGGTCGCTGCGCCGCGCTGGGCACAGCGTTCAGGTGTTTGACGTGCGCCGCGAGGTGGCCGACGCCTTCACCAACGCGGGCGGCACAGCGCATGACACGCTGGCCTCTTTGGGTGCGGCGTGTGATGTGGTCGTGTCGGTGGTGGTCAATGCCGCGCAGACCGAAGCCGTGCTGTTTGGCGATGGCAAAACCCCCGGGTGCGCCGCCAGCATGAAGCCCGGCAGCGTATTCGTGATGTGCTCCACCGTGGACACAAACTGGTCGGTGGCTTTGGAAGCGCGCCTTGAGGCCATGGGTCTGCGCTATGTGGACGCGCCCATCTCGGGCGGTGCGGCCAAAGCAGCCAGTGGCCAGATGACCATGATGACTGCAGCCAAGCCCGAGGCTTATGCCCTGGCCGAGCCCTTCTTGAACACCATGGCCGCCAAGGTTTACAAGCTGGGCGACAGCGCAGGCGCGGGCAGCAAAGTCAAGATCATCAACCAGTTGTTGGCGGGTGTTCACATCGCCGCTGCGGCCGAGGCTATGGCGCTGGGCTTGCGCGAAGGCGTGGACGCAGAGGCCTTGTACGAGGTGATCACCAACAGCGCAGGCAACAGCTGGATGTTTGAAAACCGCATGGCCCATGTGCTGGCGGCCGACTACACCCCCCTCTCGGCCGTGGACATTTTTGTGAAGGACTTGGGGCTGGTGCTGGACATGGCCCGCGCCAGCAAGTTCCCGCTGCCGCTGTCCAGCACAGCGCACCAGATGTTCATGCAGGCCAGCACCGCAGGCTTTGCCAAAGAAGACGACAGCGCCGTCATCAAGATTTTTCCGGGCATTGAGTTGCCGAAGGGCAAAGCATGAGCAAGCTGAAACTTGGCTGCATTGCAGACGACTCTACCGGCGCGACCGATCTGGCCAACAACCTGGTGCGCTCGGGCATGCGGGTGGTGCAGACCATTGGCGTACCTGCAGCACCACTGGCGGCTGATGTGGACGCGGTGGTGGTGGCGCTCAAGTCGCGCACCAATCCTGCGGCCGAAGCGATTGCGCAATCGCTTGAGGCCTTGAGGTGGTTGCAAGCACAAGGCGCGCAGCAGATCTATTTCAAATATTGCTCCACCTTTGACAGCACGCCCGAGGGCAACATTGGCCCGGTGACCGAGGCGCTGATGGACGCATTGGGCACCGACTTCACCATCGCGACCCCGGCTTTTCCGGACAACGGCCGCACCGTGTTCAAGGGCTATTTGTTTGCGGGCAATGTGCTGCTCAATGAGAGCGGCATGCAAAACCACCCGCTCACGCCCATGACCGATGCGAACCTCGTGCGCGTCATGCAGGCGCAAACGAAGCGCAAAGTGGGTTTGATCGACTACAAAACCGTGGCGCAAGGCGAAGCCGCGATCCGCGAGCGCATCGCCGCGCTTCGCGCCGAAGGCGTGGGCGTGGCCGTGGTGGACGCGACCAGCAACGCCGACCTGCACCTGCTCGGGCCTGCCTTGAAAGGCATGCCGCTGGTCACCGCCGGTTCGGGCGTGGCCATTGGCCTGCCCGCCAACTTTGGCCTGCAGCCTTCTGTGCAAGCCAGCCAGTTGCCTGTGGCTGCGGGCCTGCAGGCGGTGGTGTCGGGCAGCTGCTCGGTGGCCACCAACGCACAGGTGGCGCACTTCAAATCTTCAGGTCGGCCCGCCATGGCCATCGCCCCCGCCAGCCTGATGCATGGCCAAAGCGACGCGGTGGTGCAGCAGGTGATGGCCTGGGCCGCACCGCTTTTGAAAGACGGCCCGGTGCTGGTGTACTCCACCGCCGAGCCCGATGCCGTCAAAGCCGTACAGGCTCAGCTGGGCGTGGCCGAAGCAGGGGCTTTGGTCGAACACGCACTGGCCGCTGTGGCGCGTGGCCTGGTGGGTTTGGGCGTGCGTCAGTTGGTGGTGGCAGGCGGCGAGACCTCGGGCGCTTGCGTGCAGGCGCTGGGCATCGCGCAGCTGCAAATTGGCCCGCAAATCGACCCCGGCGTGCCGTGGTGCCATGCGCCCACCGACGCGGGCGGGGTGCACATCACCCTCAAATCGGGCAACTTCGGCACCGAAGACTTTTTCAGCAAGGCTTTCGGCGCGCTGGCCTGAATGACCTGAATGGTCTGGGCGTGACCGTTCAGGCCGCTTCTTTGTAAAAGAAGCCGCCGTGCACACCGCGCGGCGCCAGGGGGCTGACCGCTTTGCTGATCGCGCCAATGTGCTCAGGGGTGGTGCCGCAGCAACCGCCCACGATGTTGACCAAGCCCTCGGCGGCAAACTCGTGCAGCAAACGGCTGGTGACTTCGGGGGTTTCGTCAAAGCCGGTGTCGCTCATGGGGTTGGGCAAACCGGCGTTGGGGTAGCAGCTGATGAAGGTATCGCCCGCTACCTTGTTCAGCTCTTGAATGTAGGGGCGCATCAGCGTCGCACCCAAGGCGCAGTTCAGGCCAATGGCCAGGGGCTGGGCGTGGCGCACGCTGTGCCAGAA
>JBIKKE010000206.1:0-5251 GCA_044360575.1 Limnohabitans sp.
CGGGATGCCCACGGATTCGAGGATCAGGGACATTTCGCTGCGCATGTCGTGTGTGCTGTCCACTGGAGGCACTGGGAAGTAGCCGCCCTTGACGCGGTTGCGGTGGCCTTTGTTGCCGCCGTCCATCTTGGTGCCGCTGTTCCATGGAGCTTCGGCTTCGTCGATGGCGTAGAAAGTGTTGTTGGGTTCGGTGCTCCAGCGCACTTCGTCGAACAAGAAGAATTCTGGCTCTGGGCCAAAGTAAGCGGTGTCGCCCAAGCCAGATTGCTTGAGGTATGTCTCAGCACGCTTGGCGATCGAACGTGGGTCACGCTCGTAGGCCTTGCCGTCTGTAGGCTCAATCACATCGCAGATCAGAACGAGTGTGACTTCTTCGAAGAAGGGGTCGATGATGGCGCTGTTGGCGTCAGGGATCAACAGCATGTCCGAAGCTTCAATGCCCTTCCAGCCAGCAATCGAAGAACCGTCAAAAGCCTGACCTTCTTCAAATTTGTTTTCGTCAAACTGGGAAACAGGCACCGTGATGTGCTGCCACTTGCCACGGGTATCGGTGAAACGGAAATCAACGAACTTGACTTCGTTGTCTTTCACCATGTTCATCACATCTGCGACGGTCTTGGCCATCAAATTCTCCTGAATAGAAAGGGATTGAAAAGTTTACTAAGGTGTATTGCAGTTTTTGTGCCAACTAGGCGTATTCAAACGCTGCCAACAGACCAAGATTGTGCCCTGAGCGCATCCTTTTCAGGCTTTGCACTGCAGAAAAAAGAGCGAGGTTTCGCGCCAAATCCCCATTGGAGCCCACGTGACTGAGAAAAAGCAGCTCAGCGCCCGACTCCAAAAAGGAAATTATGCACAATAATGGTGCTTTTGTGCATTATTTTGGTGCAAATTCAATCAACGCACCAATTCGGGGCCGTATTGCAGCGAGAAAGCTTGCAAGCCTTGGCGCAGGTCCACATAGGCCCGCTCGGCCGCAGCGGGCTCACCTTTGACGCCCAACTCAATATGGCGCCCCCACTGGGGGTGGTCAACACTGGGCAAACTGAACACCTTGACCTCAGGGTGCGCTGCCTCAATGGCTTCCATCAGCGGCGTCAAAGTCGCTTCCATCGCGCCCAAAATGATCACCGACTTCTCGATGTAAGCGTTCAGCCTGAAATGGGCGCTGTACTGGGTGTCTAAAACCAATTCGATCATGGGCCAAGCCATGACCGGGAAACCGGGCACAAAATGAACACGACCACCGGCAACGCCCACGCAACTGAACCCAGGAATCTTGTTGTACGGGTTGCGAATGATGTCGGCACCTTCCGGGAAAACACCCATATTGAGTCGGTGAATGTTGTCCGGACGGTCAGGTTCATAGGCGACGCCCTGCTCTTTGGCGGTATCTTGCATCCGCTCTTGGATCAAGACCTTGGCATCTGGATGCAAAACCAATGGCAGGCCTAAAGCCCGTCCGGCGCATTGGCGGGTGTGGTCATCAGGCGTGGCGCCGATACCACCACAGCTGAAGACCACCTCGCTGGATTCGAAGGCCCGCTTCAAGGTGGCGGTAATGCGATCGGGGGCGTCACCGATGTATTCGGCCCACCCCAGGCTCAAACCTCGGGCGGTCATCAACTCGATGACTTTGGGCAAGTGTTTGTCCTGGCGCTTGCCGGACATGATTTCGTCGCCAATGATGATGAGTCCAAATTGAGGGGTCATGGTGCGGGTGAGGTGAAGGTCAACAAGAGGATCAAGAGCCGCGCCGAGGATCGACGTCGGTCACATCGGTTTTAGGGGTGTGGCTCAGCCCCGGCGCAACACCTGCGGCCAAGCGGGCTTTAGCGTGCGGAGAGACAGGCTGGGCAGGAAAAATTTCACCGGCAAAGGCTTGCGGTGTCTCCAAGCGCAGGTCGTGCAAGGCACTCAAGGCGTAATGTGCAAACCACAAAGATGCAAACGCAAAAACCAGGGTGTAGATCCAGATCGCCAAAGGCACCAGGATCACAAAAGCAGCGACAAACAACGCGCCTGAGGCCCAAACCAAGCTGGGCGCTGCGCCCATCATGCCGGTGATCACGCCCATGCCCAAAAGGCTCATGCGGTGGCGCGACAACAGGGTTTGCCGCTCTGAGGCGCTGGCAAACTCGGCCAACACATCAAAAGCCATGATGCGGTAAGTGAGCCAGCCCCAAATCAAGGCGGGCAGCAACATGGCCAAAGGCGGGACCAACCACATGGGCAAAGTGATCAACAAGGCCCCCAACGCCAACAAGACCGACCACAAGGTCCAACCCAAACCCGCCAGCAAACTGCCGCCATGCTTCAGCTCAAGTCCGGCAAACCGCCTTTGGGCGACCATGCGAGACAATCCAGGCGTCATCAGCCAAGAAACCAGCACCAGGCAAACGACCACCACCACGGGGGTGATCAGAAAAATCACCACCAAAGGCGCCACGACCGCCTTCAAATCGGGCAAGCCTACCCCTTCCAACCAGCGCCACACGGTGTCCAGCCAACTGGAGGCATCAAGCTCAGTGCGCACCAGCGCAATGGCGGCATCCCAATACAAGTAGCCCAGCAACCAGGACAGGGCGACCATCAAAACCAAGGGCAGCAGCGACAAGCCGATGACACGGGGATGAAGGCAATACGCGCCAGCACGCCAAAACGAATCGATCAACAACTTCATGCCTCAAAGCTTAACAGCTGACAACAGCTGACCGCGTTGCGGGTGCTTCACGGCCCGCCTCGAAACGCGATCAAAATAGAGCGTCACCATCGAATTTGAAAGCCCCTCAGATGCTTTTGCCCGTGAGCGAAAAAACAGACGTGTTCGGCATCCAGCTAGAGACCCAGTTCATCCCGGCGCCAGCCGGCCAAGAACACCCAGTTCTGGTTTTTTTGCACGAAGGCCTGGGCAGTGTGCGCATGTGGCGTGACTGGCCACACCGCCTGTGTCAACAACTCGGCTGCGCTGGCTGGGTCTATTCTCGGCAAGGCTATGGCCAATCGGATGCCGTGGCGGATGTGCGTGGGCCCGCCCAGCAAAGCCCGGATGATCACATTCGAAGCGGCCGTCTCCAGCCAGACTACATGCACCGCGAAGCCCAGCTGGTCTTGCCCGAGTTGCTCCACCGATGGGGTGTACAAAAACCGGTTTTGATTGGCCATTCAGATGGTGGCACCATTGCCTTGCTGCACGCCGCCCATCACGATGTCCATTCCTGCATCACCATGGCGCCCCATGTCATGGTCGAAGACATGTCGATTCAGGCCATCCAATTGGCCCGCGAAGCGTTTGAAAAGGGCACTTTGCGTGAACGCCTCCAGCCCTTCCATGCCGACGTGGACTGCGCCTTTTGGCAATGGAACGATGTCTGGCTGAGCGAGGGCTTTCGCAACTTTGACATCCGAGACACATTGGCCACGGTCAGCGCACCCATGCTGGCCATACAAGGCGTGGATGACGCCTATGGCAGCATGGCCCAAATTGACGACATTGCGCGCCACGCCCCACATACCCAACTGCTCAAACTGGCAGGCTGCGGTCATTCGCCCCACCGTGACCAGCCCTTGGCGGTGAACCAAGCCATTGAGGGCTTTTTGGAAAACCTCAGGGTTTGAGCAAACTCAAATCGTGCTCAGTGAGCCAGCGCCATTGACCCGGCGCCAAGTCGTTCAACTCCAAACCGCCAATGCGTGACCGGTGCAGCCCTTCCACCCGGTTACCCACAGCCGCCAGCATGCGTTTGACCTGGTGGTACTTGCCTTCGGTCAAGGTCAACCTGAGGTGCAACTCACCGACGGCCTCACAGGCTGCGGCTTTGACCGCTTGCGGATCGTCATCCAGCACCACGCCCGTCAAAAGCCGCTCGACCATCTCTGACGTGATGGGGTGCTTGGTGGTGACTTCATAGACCTTGGGCACATGATGTTTGGGGGAGCTCATTTTGTGAATGAACTTGCCGTCGTCGGTCAGCAACAACAGCCCCGTCGTGTCTTGGTCTAGCCGCCCCACCGCCTGGACACCTTGTACCGCGGCTTTTTGGGGGCGTTGGCGCAATGGCGCGGGCAGCAAGGTGTAAATGCTGGGCCAAGTTGACGGCTTTTGTGAGCACTCGGTGCCTGCAGGTTTGTTCAGCATCAAATAGGCCTGACCAGCAAAGGGCCAGTCTTCCCCCTGCACCTTGAAACGCAGGCCCTCAAGGTCAAAGAACTCGCCCGCATCGACCACGGTCTGGCCATGAACTTGCACATGCCCCTGTTGGATCAGTCCGGCGCAGACCCGGCGGGTGCCAAAGCCCTGACTGAACAAAATGTCTTCCAGGCGCATGGGTTTAAGAGTTGGAACTTTCATGGGGCATGATTGTCGCTTCGAAAACACCTTCAACCCAGAGCCTTTTGAAGATGACCCAGAACTCAAGCCCACTGGACGCCATGACACAAGCCCTTAGGCAGTGCGAGCAAGACGGCACCCCCACCAGCCGAATGGTGCAAATTTGGCGCGAACAAGCGGCTCAGTTGCCCCTGCCAGCAAGATACGGCGAAGTGCTGAATGGACAACTCGATCGCATGGAATCGAGCGCTTTGTTCAGCGAAGAAAGTTGTTCATTCAGCCAAAAAGACCAGCTAGACGCTTTGAAAATTTGGCTTGAAAAAGCACACCAACAACTGAGCCGGCAAGCCTCATAAACTTTGCCCTGTGCGCGCAACCGAGCACCGGGCTCCACCGACCTCAGCAGGCTTGCTGCCTGCGCCTCAATGGGTCAGTAAACGGTGCATGCCTGCTCAAAAGACAACCGGGGATGGCGAGGGAACAACTTGCTGCTGTCGCCATAACCCAAATTGATCAGAAAGTTGGCTGTTAGGCGGCCATCCGGGAAAAATTCTGCATTCACTTTGGCCAGGTCCACGCCGCTCATGGGGCCGCAATCGAGACCCACAGCCCGCGCGGCGATCATGAAATAAGCACCGCTCAAAGTGCCGTTGCGTGATGCAGTCCCTTGGGCCATTGCCGCATTGCCTTCAAACAATGCTTTGGCATTCGGGTTGCTCGGGAACACCAGCGGCATGTGCTCGAAAAACTGGTGATCGGTCGCCACAATCACGCACACCGGGGCAGATTGGGTTTTGACCACATTGCCCGGACTCAAGGCGGGCATGAGTCTTTGCTTGGCCGCGTCGCTGGTCAGGAATACATAGCGCGCGGGTTGAGAGTTCATGGAGGTCGCCCCCATTTTGGCGATGTCATAAACCT
>JBIKKE010000207.1:0-5233 GCA_044360575.1 Limnohabitans sp.
TGCACCTCCAAGGCGTTGCTGTCCAACACCTCGTCAAAACCGTAAAGTGCTTGCTCAAGCCTTTGGCGCGACAGCACCTGCCCACTGCCACGCAGCAGGGCCAACAGCAGGGCATATTCTTTGGCGCGCAACGCAACCGGTTCACCGTTTTTCAGCACGCTGTGGGCGGCCGGGTCCAAGACCAAATCGCCATGGCGCAACAAAGGTGATGCGCGGCCTTCGCTGCGGCGCAGCGCCGCACGCATCCGGGCCAAAAGCTCCTCAGGCTCAAAAGGCTTGACCAGATAGTCGTCAGCGCCCTCGTCCAGCCCGGCCACCCGGTCCGGCAACGCATCTCGGGCGGTCATGATCAACACCGGCATGGCACTGCCAGACCTGCGGACCTGCCGAAGCCAGGCCAAACCATCACCGTCCGGCAAATTCAGATCGAGCAGCACCAGGTCGAAGGGCTCCACACCCAAAGCTGCCGAAGCCAGCGCCAGTGTGGGGGTCACATCGACTGCATAGCCGGTGGCTTTCAAGGTAGCGGCCAAACCGGTGGCAATGCCCACATCGTCTTCCACAATCAAAACCCGCATGACCTCTTTGTCCTTGGTTGGCACCGTGTGGTATTCAGTCTCGATTGTGTCAGGTCTCGTGTGCATGGCAGAAGGCTGACACGTCCTAATTAAGGCAGGCTTAATCCGGCCGATTTTTAATCCTCGAATGGTTTTTTGCGACAGATCAACCGGCCATGAATACGGCAACACCCATCCCAGCATGCACCCTCCAACAGCTCTGACTCCAGTTCGCTCAAAACCATGGGGGTTATGGCTTTGGATTGTCTGTTTGTGCCTGACTTTGGGCTGGGACGCCTCAGGCGCAGACCTGCGCGTGATGTCTTGGCTGGGCAATGAACAAGGTTTCGCAATGCGCGACAACTGGTGGCTGAACGCCGTACTGCATGACGGATTCAAACGCCTGGCTGTTGTGGTTTACCTGGGTGTGATCTGGGTGGCGGTCTCGCCCTGGGGCCCTTGGCGTCACACCGCCCGTCTTCAAAGGCTGGAGGTCCTTGTCGGTATCACCCTGAGTTTGCTGCTGATTTCCAGCTTCAAACGCATCAGCTTGACCAGCTGTCCTTGGGAGCTGCAAGCTTTTGGCGGTGCAGCCACTTATATCTCGCACTGGTCATGGGGCACCAGCGATGGTGGCGGTGGCCATTGCTTTCCAGGTGGGCACGTATCCAGTGTCATGGCCTTTGTGGCCTTGGCAATGCCGTGGCTGGCATCTCAGCAAGCGCAAGAAAAGCGCAAAGGATGGGTCTGGCTGATCGCCATTTTGCTCACAGGACTTTTTTTAGGGGCAGCACAAACCCTGCGTGGTGCCCATTACCCCAGCCACACCGCCTGGACAGCCTTGATTTGCGCCGCAACGGCTTGGGCGAATCACCAAGTTTTTCGACGCCTCCAGCAGTCAAACCCGAGACTCCCGGGTTGAGTCTGCTTGGCTACAGTCCTTGAATGGATAAAACTGGAGACAACATGACCACCATCGGCATGATCGGCATTGGCATGATGGGCCACGGCATTGCCAGCAACTTGCTCAAGCACGGGCAAAGCCTGACGGTGCTGGAGCACCCTGGCAACCAGCCGCTGGACGCCCTGCTGGCTGCAGGCGCACGCACCTGCAACACGCCCCAAGCCCTGGCCGCACAATCGGATGTGATCATCTTGTGCGTGACGGGCACGCCGCAGGTCGAAGCCGTGCTGCTAGGGGAAGACGGTGTCTTGAAGGGCATGCGACCCGGCACCATCGTCATCGACTGCTCCACGGCCGTGCCCGCCTCGACTGAAAAAGTCGCGGCCCTGGTCATCGCCCAAGGCGGTCAGTTTCTGGACTCGCCCATGACACGCACCCCCAAGGAAGCCGCAGAAGGCCGCCTCAATTTGTTGGTGGGCGGCGACGCGGACTTGTTTGAACGCTGCCGCCCCATCCTGGCCTGCTTTGCCGAGAACATCGTGCACACCGGCCCGATTGGATCGGGCCACCGTATGAAACTCTTGCACAA
The DNA here is from genome assembly GCA_044360575.1 of Limnohabitans sp. GTDB lineage: Bacteria > Pseudomonadota > Gammaproteobacteria > Burkholderiales > Burkholderiaceae_C > Limnohabitans_A. The sequence continues at coordinate 2,051 of JBIKKE010000207.1, forward strand.
CTACGTGTCGCTGGGCACCGTCACCTTGCTGGCCGAGGCTGCAGCCTGCGCCCAGCGTGCGGGGGTGGATGCCCACACCTTTGTGGAAGTGCTGTCCAAGGGCGGCGGCTGGGGCGCGGCGCTGGATCGCCTGAAACCCATGCTAACGGCGGGCGACACCTCTGGCTTGCGGTTCAGCATAAGCAATGCGCTCAAAGACCTGAGCTACTACAACCAAATGGCCACCGACACGCAGGCCGAGCGCACGGTGGCCGAGGCCATTAAGAACACACTGCAAACGGCTTGCAATGAAGGCGATCCGCAAGCCCTTGTGCCCGAGTTGGTCACGCTCCTGGCCAAGCGACCAGGCCCTTGAGAGGGAAAGGCCCTAGCGGCGCTTTACCCGCCTGCTTTGGAAGCTTGTGATTTTTGGCGCTTGGCGATCTCGGTCTGAATGGCTTGCAAGGTCTTGGCGTCTGGGGTTTTCCAGTTACCGCCAGACTGGTTGACCATGTGGTTCAAAGCCTCGGCAAAGGCCTCCACCGACAAATCTGGCTTGCCGCCTTTGGCGGGCATACCTCTGACGCCGACATAGCCATGTGCGGTGAGGGTGACTTGGCCTTCACGGATCAAGGGGGCCCATTGGGCTTTGTTGCCCAATTGCGGCGACTTGGGGAAAGCTTGCCCATGGCAACTGGCGCAAACGGCTTTGTAAGTGCCCTCGCCCGAGGCCCAAGCCGGCGCTGTCCCAACAGCCGCACAAACCATCAGCAAGCGGTAAAGCGTTTTCATGCGATCTTTCATGGATTCAAAACAAACACGATACCCCATCCAGGCAAAACTTTTGCAGACTCAGCTCATACCAAAGGCACTGTCAACTTTTGGATGACTTCAGCCGTATCGGGCCGGATGCCTCGCCACCACGCAAAGGCTTCGGCGGCTTGTTCGGCCAGCATGCCCACACCATCGGCCAGATGGGTCACCCCCGCTTGCTGCGCCATCTTCAAAAACGGCGTCAAACCTTTGCCATACGTCAGGTCATAGGCCAAGCAGCCGGGGCCAAACACGCTGGCGGGCAGCGGAGGCAGCTCGGCCGTGAGGCTGGACGAGCTGGCGTTGAGCACCACGTCAAAAACACCTTGCACCGCTTCATAACCCAAACCCGTCACCGGCACCTGGCCGCTTTGGTGTTGGTGCGCCAATGCCGCCAGCTCTTTCGCCTTGACCACGGTGCGGTTGACGATCACGAGTTCAGCAGGTTGCTCAGCCAACAGCGGCATCAAAGCCCCGCGCGTGGCGCCACCGGCGCCCAAAATCAACACCCGCCGCCCTTTCAGCGGACAGCCTAGGTTGTGCACCAAATCGCGCACCAGCCCAACGCCGTCAAAGTTTTCGGCATAGACCTTATCCCCCTCAAACTTCATCGCGTTGACCGCCCCAGCCATTTGCGCGCTGGGCGCCAAATCGGTGGCGTAAGCGAAAGCATCGAGCTTGAAGGGCGCGGTCACGTTCATGCCCCGTCCGCCCGTGGCCCGAAACGCGTCCACCGTGGCCGCAAATTCGCCCAGGGGGCCGAGCAACTTGCCGTAGTCGATGTCTTGCCCTGTGACCTGCGCAAAAGCGCTGTGAATCAAGGGCGATTTGCTTTGTGCAATGGGGTTGCCGATCACGGCATAACGGTCGGGGACTGGGTTTGACATAGGATCGATCATGGCATTTATCAGAAAGATGGCGGTGATCTTATCGCTTGAAATTGGCGGCCATCAGTGTCGCCCCACCAAGCGGTACACAACTGCGCCCAAGACGATCACACCGGCAGCAGCTGCACTGAAGGCATATGCCAACCAGCCCATGTCAACGCTTTGCGCCATGAGCAAAACCCCGGTGGACTGGCCAAAAAACAGCGAACTGGCAAACAGGGTCACAGCGGTGCCGCGCGCTGCCGGGGCCATTTGAGTGGCTTGCACTTGCAAGGTGTTGTGCAGCATGTAAAAACCAAGCCCAGCCATCAAACAGGCCAATGTCCCCATCCAAGCCGCTGTGCCCCATGCCAACAAAAGCATGCCCGAAGCCACCAAACCCGCACCCGTTTTGACCAAACCCCGCTCACCCAACCAGGCTAACCAACGCCGCGCCATTTGGCTGTAGAGCAATCCACCCACGCCGTACAGCATCATCACAGAGCCTGCGGCCACCAAACTCAAGCCGTAGTGCTGGTGCAAATGGGTCGGCATGAAGGCCATGGTCCCAAACACCAAGGCTCCTTCAGAAGCCGTGACGCCCAACACCCAACGCACTCGGGGCATGTTGAGCAATTGTCCGGTTGTGCGAAACGATGCCCACAAACCCGGCGCCTCAGAAGACGCAGACATCGGCTGCTTGCGAAGTTGTTTGAGCAGCAAAGCAGCCGCCACCGCGAACAAAATCGCCAATGCCACAAAAGCGCCACGCCAGCCTAAAGTGTCGGCAGTAAAGCCTCCAAACCACAAGCCACCCATCATGCCGATCACGGTGGCGCTCATGAGTTTGGCCAAGGTCTCCTGGCGCCGCTCATAGGGCACACGATCACCCACCCAAGCCATGGCCAAAGGAATCACGCCCGCTGCCGCCGCGCCCATGAAGCCGCGCATGATGACCAGCATGGGCAGGCTGACCGACAGTGCAGTGATGGCACTGAACACCGCACAAGCCAAGATCGCCAAAGACACCACCCGCAACTTGCCAAAGCGGTCGCCTAACGGCCCGTAAAACAGCTGAGAAAGACCGTACACCACGGCATAGGCCGAGACCACGGCCGACGCGTCACCTGTGCTGACCTGGAACTCATCGCTGAGCACCACCAGCATCGGGTCGCAAATGCGCATCGATGCCATGCTGGCAAAGCCGGCCAGGCCCAACAGCTGAAGGTGCCGGCGTTCCTCCGCAGGCGACAAAGTGAGCACGCTCAGGCCAATTGCTGTTCGAGATCGTGTAAGACCTGGTAGCAAGGCAAGACCTGCGCGATGCTCGAATTGGGCTCGCGGCCCTCACGGATCGCGGCAAAGAACTCACGGTCTTGCAGCTCAATGCCGTTCATGGATACCGCCACTTTGGACACGTCAATTTGCTCTTCCTTGCCGGTGAACAAATCGTCGTAACGCGCCAAATAAGTGCCGGTGTCGCCGATGTAGCGGAAGTAAGTGCCCAGCGGGCCATCGTTGTTGA
>JBIKKE010000208.1:0-5207 GCA_044360575.1 Limnohabitans sp.
AGCGGCAAAAAACTGAGGTTTGCAAAACCACATTGGTTACAAGACCTGATCGGCCGAGGCATAGGGGTAGAAACCATGGACACGGCTGCCGCATGTCGCACTTACAACATCTTGGCCAGTGAAGGGCGCAAAGTAGCGGCACTTCTTTTGATTGAGTCCTAAAGGCTGTATTACAAACGGCCGAGCATTGATTGGACAGTTTTTGCCTGTCAAAACGCCGTTCAGAGTAAAATAGCAGGTTGCCGAGCTTATTGGCCTCCAGCGGCAATGGCACCACATACTGGTGTTACACGCACAACCAGACTAGCGAGTTAAAGTTCCATGGCGATCGTTCTGAACAAACCCCTCCCCGAATTTGAAGCCAACGCCACCAGCGGATTGAAAGTTTCGAACATCTCTCACGTCGGCCAAACCGTTGTTTTGTTTTTCTACCCGAAAGACAACACCCCTGGTTGCACTACAGAAGCCATGCAGTTCCGTGACAAATACAAAGACTTCGTCAAGGCTGGTGCACTCGTTTTGGGTGTCTCACGCGACAACATGAAATCCCACGACGACTTCAAAGCCAAACTTGAGTTACCCTTTGAACTCATTGCGGACACGGAAGAAAAGATGTGCCACATGTTTGGTGTGGTCAAAAACAAAATCATGTACGGCAAAAAAGTGAAAGGCATTGAGCGCAGTACTTTTTTGGTCGGCCCTGATGGCACCCTCAAAAACGAATGGAGAGGCCTCAAAGTCCCAGGTCATGTCGAGGAAGTTCTTCAAGCCGTCAAGGATTTGAAAAAGGCCACTGCTTCTACTTGATACCTCATCTCGAGGTTGTCACGGTGCTGGTGCATAATGTTTTTTATGCTGTTGAACAAAAGTTCTGTCAATTCACCCCAATAAAGCCGCCTGGTTCACTAGGCGGCTTTTTTGTTTTTTGCCTATTAACTCTTCACTTAACAGACCTTTGCTCATGCCACTGCCCCCAGCCCCCTCACAAAGAGCCAGCCGTTTAAACACCAAAGCCTTTGGAGCCCCCTCCGAAGAGTTAGAGTCACAGGCCATGGTTCAAGTAGAAACTAAACGGTCGATCACAGCCTTGACTCATCCAACGACTACCGTTGAACCCCCCAAACTGGCAGTACGACCAAGAAAAACAGCGCAGGCGCGTGATGAAGGGCAATCGCCAAGTCAACACACCAGCCGTCCTGGAAAGGTCAATTCAGCAGCCTCTGAAAACCCATTGACCAACAGGCCGAACCAGAGGATCAAAACGAAATCCAAACGCCGCACTGGTCCAAGCAAGTTATTTGTGCTTGATACCAATGTATTGATGCACGATCCGATGAGTTTGTTCCGCTTCGAAGAACACGATGTGTTTTTGCCCATGATCGTGCTTGAGGAGCTCGACGGTCACAAAAAGGGCATGACAGAAGTCGCCCGTAATGCTCGCCAAGCCAGTCGCTCGCTTGACGCTTTGGCATCCGCACAAGGCGCCGATCTGGGCAAGGGTTCACCCTTGAACACCACAGGCTACACAGATGCACTGGGTCAGCTGTTCTTCCAGACGCAAGCGTTGGATCTGAGCCTGCCCTTGGCACTGCCACAAGGTAAAGCAGATAACCAAATTCTTGGCGTGGTCAAGGCATTGGGGCAGCTTCACTCACCGCGCGATGTGGTTTTGGTTTCAAAAGACATCAACATGCGTGTGAAAGCGCGCGCTTTGGGTCTTCAGGCCGAGGACTATCAAAACGACAAAACATTGGAAGACGGCGACCTGCTTTATCCAGGGTCTTTGGCCTTGTCAGCCGACTTTTGGATCAAGCATGGCAAGACTGTGGAAAGCTGGCAACAAGGAACAAACACCTTTTATCGCATCACGGGGCCGATTGTGCCCAGCTTGCTGATGAACCAGTTCGTGTACTTCGAGGCAGCCGGTGAACCCAGTCTGTATGCCAGGGTGACAGAGATTCGGGGCAAAACAGCTGTGTTGCGCACACTAAAGGATTTTACCCATCAAAAGAATTCAGTCTGGGGCGTCACAACACGCAATCGAGAACAAAATTTTGCCATGAATTTATTGACCGATCCTGATGTCGATTTTGTGACCTTAGCGGGTACCGCAGGGACCGGAAAGACGCTCATGGCATTGGCTGCAGGCCTGACGCAAGTGCTGGACGATCGTCGCTACACCGAAATAATCATGACCCGTGCTACTGTGAGTGTGGGCGAAGACATTGGCTTTTTGCCCGGTACCGAAGAAGAAAAAATGGGTCCTTGGATGGGTGCGCTGGACGACAACCTGGAGTTCTTGGCCAAAGGAGACGGTGGCAATTCCGGTGAATGGGGCCGCGCAGCGACCAACGAGTTGATCAAAAGCCGTATCAAGATCAAGAGCATGAATTTCATGCGTGGGCGCACTTTCATGAACAAATACGTGATCATCGACGAAGCGCAGAATTTGACGCCTAAACAGATGAAAACCCTGATCACCCGTGCTGGCCCGGGCACCAAAATCATATGCATGGGTAACTTGGCACAAATTGACACGCCTTACCTGACTGAAGGCTCTTCAGGCTTGACCTACGCTGTGGACAGATTCAAGGGTTGGGCGCATGGAGGGCACATCACTTTGGCGCGTGGTGAGCGTTCGCGCTTGGCAGATTTTGCCAGCGAAGCCCTTTAACGCAGCATCGCCTCGTGAGCTTGTGGCCCTCAGTAATCGTCGCTGAGGCCTGAGGCCAAGCTCTCGAAACGGGTCAAATTCTTCAAGAAAGTCAGCTTAACGGTCCCTGTGGGGCCGTTTCGTTGCTTGCCAATGATGATTTCGGCCACACCCGGCTCTTTCGAGTCCTTGTTGTAGTAATCGTCGCGGTAAATAAACATGATGATGTCAGCGTCTTGTTCAATGGCGCCCGATTCCCGAAGGTCGCTCATCATGGGCCGCTTGTCCGTTCTTTGCTCAACACTGCGGTTGAGCTGAGACAAGGCGATCACAGGACACTGAAGCTCTTTGGCCAGCATTTTCAGGCCCCGTGAAATTTCGCCCAATTCGGTGGCACGGTTATCGCCCCCCGAGCCACCGGACCCACTCATCAGCTGCAAGTAGTCGACCACAATCAAACCCAGCTTCCCGCACTGTCGCGCCAAACGACGGGCATTGGCACGCAATTCCGAAGGCGTGAGTCCTGGCGTTTCGTCGATGTGCAAAGACACGGTGCGTAATTTTTCAATCGCTTCGGTCAAGCGTGGCCATTCGTCGTCATTGAGCTTGCCAGTGCGCAAATGGCCCTGATCGATGCGGCCGATTGAACCCACCACGCGCACAGCCAGTTGTGAGGCGCCCATCTCCATCGAAAACACGGCAACCGGCAATCCTTCGTTCAGGGCCACATGTTCGGCGATGTTGATGGCTAAAGCAGTTTTACCCATCGAAGGCCTCGCCGCCAGCACCACCATATCCCCTGGTTGCAAGCCCGATGTCATCCTGTCCAAGTCGTAAAAACCCGTAGGTACACCCGTGATGTCGTTGGGGTTGTCGGCCATCTCCTGCACACGGTCCAACAACTCAACGACCAGGGTGTCCATCGACTGGAAGCCCTGTTTCATCCGTGAGCCTTCTTCACCGATGTTGAAAATTTTCTGCTCGGCTTCGTCCAAGATGCGATCAATCGCTTTGCCTTGGGGGTTAAAGGCATTGGTTGCAATCTCGTCACTGGCCGAGACGAGCTTGCGAAGAATGGAGCGTTCACGAACAATTTCAGCGTAACGGCGGATATTGCTCGCACTGGGCACATACTGCGCGAGTGAGTTCAAGTAACCCAACCCACCCATTTCATCGGCTTTGCCTTGGTTTTGTAAATACTCGTTGACGGTGATGACGTCAGCAGGCTTGGATACATTGATCAAAGCACCGATGGCCGCATAAATCAGCTTGTGCTCATGACGATAAAAGTCGTTGTCGACGAGCAAATCCCCGACTCGGTCCCATGCTGCGTTGTCCAACAACAAACCACCCAAAACGCTCGACTCGGCCTCAATGGAATGAGGTGGAACACGCAAGTTAGCCACCAGACTGTCAGATGAGCCATCGGATGGGTAAGTGTTCAAAAGATAAGGGTAAGCAGAGGACATGGGTGAAAAACCAAAACGATCATGTTAGACGCAAAATCAGCAGCCATCCGGGATAAACCTGTGGATAAGCCCTGCACTGCCAGTGATCAGACATGTAAAACCCATTAATAATGACCAACCCAAATAAAAAGCCGCCAAAGCGCTAGGCTTGGCGGCTTTTAAAGACCGAAATATCGATCAGGCAGATTCGCCGTACACGGAGACAGTGACTTCAACCACCACATCGGTGTGAAGTGCAACTGACACCGTAGAGTCGCTGACGACCTTGATGGGGCCATTTGGCATGCGAATTTGGGATTTCACCAATTTGTAGCCTTGTTTGTTCAGCTCTTCGCAAATGTCGTGGTTGGTGACGGAGCCGAACAAACGACCGTCAACACCCGCCTTTTGCGACAACTTGACCACTGTACCGGACAGCTTCTCGCCTTGCGCTTGAGCATCGGCCAGTTTGGCAGCAGCAGCTTTTTCAAGCTCAACGCGTCGAGCTTCGAACTCAGCCTTGTTGGCTTCGGTAGCACGGCGTGCGCGGCCTTGTGGGATCAAGAAATTACGAGCGTAGCCGTCTTTGACTTTGACGATATCGCCCAGATTACCCAGGTTCACAACCTTTTCGAGCAGGATGATTTGCATGGTTGGACTCCTTAGACTTTGTGCTGGTCGGTGTAGGGCAACATGGCCAAAAAGCGTGCGCGCTTGATGGCTGTGTTGAGCTGACGCTGGAAAATGGCACGGGTGCCAGTCAAACGTGCGGGAATGATCTTGCCGTTTTCGGCAATGAAATCACGCAAAGTATCGACGTCTTTGTAGTCGATCTCTTCGACGCCAGTGACTGTGAAGCGGCAGAAACGCTTACGCTTGAACAGCAGTGACTGGGTGTTGCGCTTAGGGCGCTTGTCTTTGTTGAACTTTTTAAACGTGGCCATGGGGCCTCCTGAAATTAATCTTGATGAAATTCTTGAATGTGCAACACGACACTTTTGCCTTGTCGAGGGGTGGCCAAAAAGCCTGAGAACGTCCAAACACTGCCGACCGCTTGCTTGACCAATCTTTCTGCCAAAGACCCGATGGCCAAGGCACGAAGTTTC
>JBIKKE010000209.1:0-5204 GCA_044360575.1 Limnohabitans sp.
GATGCCTTGCAAGATCAGCCAGGCGGTGTGCGGGCTCATGCAAGCGCCAAAGTCGCGCAGGCCTTCGCGCCGGGCGCGCAGCAAAAAGGCGCCCACGGTGCTTTCTTCACTGAACACCATGTTGTGAAAGCCTTCATAGGCTTGGCTCAGCTCGGCAAATTTGCCTGATTTGTCCCAGTCAAAGCTGCCGCCATCGACCACCACACCGCCCACCACCGTGCCGTGGCCCGACAAAAACTTGGTGGCCGAGTGGTAGACCAAATCGGCCCCGTGGTCGAAAGGTTTGATCAGCCAGGGCGAGGTGAGGGTGGAGTCGACCAACAAGGGAACGCCCGCTTCGTGTGCGATGGCGCTCACGGCTTCGATGTCCAGCACGTCCATACCGGGGTTGCCCACGGTTTCGCCAAAAAAGAGTTTGGTGTCGGGTTGCACCGCAGCGCGCCAAGCGTTCAGGTCACCGGGCTTGACAAAAGTGGTGCGGATGCCGAAGCGGCTCAGGGTGTAGTGCAGCAGGTTGTGTGACCCACCGTACAAAGCGCTGGAGGCCACGATGTGCGATCCCGCCCCCATGAGTGTGGCAATCGCCAAGTGCAATGCGGCCTGGCCGCTGGCGGTGGTGATGGCACCGATGCCGCCCTCCAAAGCCGAGATGCGCTGCTCCAGCACCGCATTGGTGGGGTTGCTGATGCGGCTGTACACATGGCCTGGGCGCTCGAGGTTGAAGAGGGCTGCGGCCTGGTCGCTGGATTCAAAAACGAAAGACGTGGTCAGATGGATCGGCACCGCCCGCGCGCCGGTGGTCGGGTCGGGGGCAGCGCCTGCATGCAGGGCCAAAGTGTCAAAACCGGGGTCACCGTAACCAGCCATGGAGGATCTCCGAAAAAAGAAAACACAGAGCAGGGTTTGCGCCTGTTCATCGGCATTGATTGTGGGCTATATTGGGCTGCCATTGAAACCGATTTCGACCCCAAGGAGACACACCATGCAAGTCAGCGACATCCTGCGCGTCAAGGGCGGTACTTTGTTCACGGTTCAGCCTGACGAACCCTTGTCTTTGGCTATGACCGACATGGCCGAAAAAGACATCGGCTCTTTGGTGGTCATGGACCGGGGCCAATTGGTGGGCATGCTGACTTTCCGCGAGGTGATCCAGCGAATTGTCAAAAACGGCGGGCAAGTGGGCAGCACCAAGGTCCGCGAGGCCATGGAAGCCCAGCCCTTGGTTTGTTCTGGCGCCACCGACATCGACGAGGTGCGCCGCATGATGCTGGAGCACCATGCCCGTTACATGCCGGTCATGGACGGCACCATGCTGATGGGCGTGATCAGCTTTTACGACGTGGCCAAAGCCGTCGTGGACAGTCAGAATTTTGAAAACACCATGCTCAAAGCCTACATCCGTGATTGGCCTGAAGCTTCATCTTTAGACGCCGAAAACGCCAAACAGTGAAGCCTGTATCAGCGGTGTGAGCCCGCTCTGGGATAATCCCGTACATGAGCGGCAATACATTCGGAAATCTCTTCTCGGTCACCAATTTTGGTGAATCCCACGGCCCAGCCATTGGCTGCGTGATCGACGGCTGCCCACCGGGCATGCCCTTGAATGAGGCCGACATCCAGCCTGACCTGGATCGCCGCCGCCCCGGCACCAGCAAATTCGTCACCCAGCGCAACGAACCTGACGCGGTGCAAATCCTCTCGGGCGTGTTCCAGGGGCTGACCACCGGCACCCCAATTTGCCTCCTGATCAACAACACCGACCAGCGCAGCAAAGACTACGGCGACATCCTGCAGACCTTTCGACCCGGCCACGCCGATTACACCTACTGGCGCAAATACGGCCTGCGCGACCCGCGTGGCGGCGGTCGATCGTCGGCCCGCCTGACGGCCCCCATGGTGGCGGCCGGCGCAGTGGCAAAGAAGTGGCTGAAAGAAAAATTTGGCACCACTTTTGTCGGCTGCATGACCCAGATTGGCGATGAAGCGATTGGCTTTGAGAGCTGGGACCATGTGCCGAACAACCCGTTTTTTGCCCCGGTGGCCGATGTGTCGGCGCTCGAGGAGTACATGAACGCCCTGCGCAAGTCGGGCGATTCGTGTGGTGCGCGCCTGCGCGTGGTGGCCCGGGGCGTTCCCGTGGGCCTGGGGCAACCACTGTTTGACAAGATCGACGCAGACATCGCGTTTGCCATGATGGGCATCAACGCCGTCAAGGGCGTGGAGATCGGCGCGGGTTTTGGCTGCGTCACACAAAAAGGCAGCATGGCGGGCGACACGCTCACGCCCGAGGGTTTTGTGGGCAACAACGCTGGCGGCGTGTTGGGCGGTATCAGCACCGGACAAGACATTGAGGTGTCGATTGCCATCAAACCGACCAGCTCGATCTTGATTGCCCGCGATTCGATCGACTCCAGTGGCCAGCCTACCGAAGTCATCACCAAAGGCCGTCACGACCCTTGCGTGGGCATCCGCGCCACGCCGATTGCCGAGGCCATGCTGGCCCTGGTCGTCATGGAGCACGCCTTGCAGCACCGCGCCCAGTGCGGCGACGTTGAGCACGCGCAGGCCCCGATCGCTGCGGCCAAGCCTTAAGGCATGACGCCACGCCGTCAACTTTGGCCTTTTGCCGCGTTGTCGGCCAGTTACTTTGCACACATCGGTTTTTTCAACCCGTATTTGCCACTGTGGTTGCAGGACATGGGCCTCAGCTTGCTGACCATCAGCGTGCTCACGGCCGTACAGGCCACCACCCGTTTGTTTGCGCCCTATGCTTGGGGCGCCATCAGTGACCGCACCGGCGAGCGGGTCAAGTTGCTGCGCATTGGCGCCGGGGTGGCGTTTGCCACGGCTTGTTTGCTGTTTTGGGATTGGGGCCCGTTGGGCCTGGGTCTGGTGCTGTTGCTCATGTTCACCCACACCAGCGCCATGATGCCCATGAGCGAAGCCGCCATGGCCCATCTCGTCAGCCGGGGCGGCGCTTTTGACACCAAGCGTTATGGGCGGGTGCGACTGTGGGGCTCTATGGGTTTTCTGGTCACGGTGTTTGCGGCGGGGGCCTGGTTCGAGGCCTTTGGCATGCAGCACTTCCCGGCCTGGACGGTGCTGACCTTGGGCGCGGTGCTGCTCAGCGTGTGGTGGATGCCCGACCTGAAAGAGACCACCCACCACACCGATGAGCACGCCCCTGTGTGGCCTGTGCTGCGCCAAAAACCGGTGTTCTGGTTTTTCACTTCCACTTTTTTCCATGTGTTGTCGCACATCGGGGTGTACGTGTTTTTCTCGCTTTACCTTGATTCGCTGGGATACAGCAAAACCATGATTGGCCTGTTATGGGCCGTGTCGGTGGCGGTCGAGATCGTTTGGTTTTTCACCCAGTCGCGCTGGTTGCCGCGCATGCCTTTGACAGCTTGGCTGGTGTTGTGCTCGGCCGTGATGGTGCTGCGGATGCTGATCACTGCGACTTGGGCCGATGTGTTGTGGGTTTTGCTGCTGGCGCAAACCCTGCACGCCATCACCTTTGCCACGCACCACACGGTGTGCATTGCGCTGATATCGCAGCATTTTCCCGGCCGTTTGCGCGGGCGCGGGCAGGCGCTTTATACCGTGATCGCGTACGGCTTTCCAGGTGTTTTGGGCGCTTTGTTGGGCGGCTTGATCAGCGAACGCTGGGGCTTGCAGAGTGTCTTCGTCGCCAGCGTGCTGACCGGTGTGGTGGCCACGGCTGCGGCCTTCAAGGTCTGGCGCTTGCAGCACCCACGCACCTTGGCTGCGGCCTGAACGTTGCGCACACCGGATGTCTCCTGAAACCCATGCCAATCCCCAGCTTGTATGCCCACGTTTGAAAGTCCTGTTTTTTTAACCCCCGATCTGCGCCTGTCGCTGGCCGGGGCCACACGCCTGCACACCACTTGGGACGGCAGCCGCACGGTCTGGCATGCTTGGGGACAGCCCTCGCAGCCCGGCGTGGTTTTGCTGCATGGCGGCAGCGGCAGCTGGACGCACTGGGTGCGCAACATCGCCCCTTTGCAAGCGGCAGGCTGGCGGGTCTTGGTGCCCGACTTGCCCGGTTTTGGCGACTCGGATTTACCGCCCGGTTGCACCGATGTGGACGCTTTGCCCGCCCATCTGCATGCTGGTTTGCAGCAGCTGCAAGCCAGTGGTGCCTGTGGCGATCGGGTGCGCGTGGTGGGCTTTTCGTTTGGCGGTATGGCGGGCGCTTTGTGGCTGGCCGCGCACCCGCAAGATGCAGAGCAACTGGTACTGGTTGGCGCGCCGGGCATGGGCATGGCAACGTCGCAACGGGTGCCGCTCAAGGGCTGGCGGCATTTGCCCACGCCTGAAGCGCAGAACCAAGTGCACCGCCACAACCTGATGGCGCTCATGCTCGAATGGCCCACCTCTTTGGATGACTTGGCGCTGAGCTTGCATGCCGCCAATGTGCAGCGCGACCGCATGCCGCGCAGGCGTTTGTCGTCGACCGACATCGTGGCGCGTGCCTTGCCTCTGTTGCAGGTGCCTGTGAGCGCCATTTTTGGCGAGCACGATGCTTTGTACCGTGAGCGCTTGTCAGAGCTCCAAGCGGCCATGCCTCGCTTGGCACAAGCTTGGGGGCAATGGCACACCGTGGCCGGTGCCGGGCATTGGGTGCAGTACGAGGCGGCACAGGCCTTTGATCAGGCCTTGCAGCAGGTGTTGGGCTCGGTGCCCGCTTGAATCAACCTCGGGCGGCCGAGACGGCTGCGCGCAGGCCCAGCAGGTAGCTGTCCACACCCAAACCGGCGATCTGGCCTTTGGCGATGTCGGCGATCACCGAATGGTGGCGAAATGCTTCGCGGGCGTGGATGTTGGACATGTGCACCTCGATGATGGGGCACTTGAGGATGGCCAGCGCATCGCGGATGCCGTAGCTGTAATGCGTCCAAGCCCCTGCGTTGATGACCACGGCCTGCACGCCATCGGCGTGGGCGCGGTGGATGCGCTCGGCCATTTCGCCTTCGAAGTTGGTTTGGTAGCACTCGACCTGCGCACCCAGTTCAAGACCCAGGGCGGTCACTTGGGTGTTGATTTCGTCCAGCGTGGTCGTGCCGTATTGGGCCGGGTCGCGTTTGCCGAACATGTTCAGGTTGATGCCGTGCAGGACAAGGATCTTCATGGTGGGGCTCTATCGCTAGAAGGATCATGGGAATTGGGTGGCTTGGCTGCGA
>JBIKKE010000020.1:0-17258 GCA_044360575.1 Limnohabitans sp.
TTTTGGCCCGCTGGTTCAGCCTTTTTGGCTTGTTGCTGTTGTCAGCTTGCAGCAGTGTTCCTGTTTCAACTTACGCCCCCAAGCTGGGGCAAATGGGCAAAGACGTGATGTGGTTGCCCACGCGCGATGAGTTGGTGACCCAACTACTAACAGCAGCGCAGGTGTCACCCGAAGACGAGGTGGTGGATTTGGGTGCCGGTGACGGCAAGATCGCGATAGCTGCTGCCGGGCAATTTGGGGCGCGGGCTTGGGGCATTGAGTACAACAAAGACCTGGCCGCCTTGGCGCAGCGCAATGCCGAAAAAGCCGGTTTGGCTGGCCGGGTGCGCATCGTGCAGGGCGACATCTTCAAAGAAGACTTTTCCAGAGCCAACGTGGTCACGCTTTATTTGCTGGAAGAGTTGAACGAACAACTGCGCCCCACCTTGCTTGGCATGCGGCCAGGCACGCGCGTGGTGTCCAACACCTTTGGCATGGGCGACTGGGAGCCCGATCAGGTGATCCGGGTGGGCAGCAACACCGGGTATTTTTGGAAGGTGCCCGCCAAAGTGGCGGGTCAATGGTCGGTGCAGGGGCTGGACCGCCGTGGCCCGGTTTTGCTTCAGCTCACCCAGCATCACCAGCGCGTGGCCGGCTCGCTGATTGGGGCCCAAGCCCCGGGCAACCCGGCACAAGCTTTGTTGGGCGTCCGCATCGACGGTGCCGACTTGCATTTCAGTTTTGTCAAAGAAGACGGGCAACTGCAGGCGGTTCAAGTCCGGGTGCAAGGGGGCACCATGGCGGGCGAGTGGGCAGGGCCTTACGGCATGCTCGAGTTTCAGCCCGAGGTGGTGAAAGTCAGCGCCCAGCGCTTGGGCAACTGACCCGAGCTTGTCGTCCCATGCGCCTTTTTTCTTACCGCGACCGTCCTGTTCATTTGGGGCCTTACCCTCTGGAGCGATTGCGCCGCACTGCCGTCGCGCCCGATGCCAGTGGATTGCCACCCATGCAGGCCTTGCGCTTTGCGCATGACGACCCCGAGTCAATGGCCCACGCCATGGCCCGATACATGGCCATGTTTGATTTGGTGCGCGACGGGGCTGTGAACCCACAAACGGGTGAGATCCCGAGTGAGCTCGACGAGCGTGCCCGGCACCTGAAGGCCGCTGGTTATTACTTTGATGCGTCGATGATGGGTCTCTGTGCATTGCCTGCCAGCGCTTGGTTGGCAGAGCCCATTCGCAACCCCGCCGTGCCTGCGCTGGGCGAAGAGTTGGCACAAAGCCAACCGGCCAGTTTTGCCGCCGGTATGGACATGATTTTGGCCGACGTGCTGGAGTCGGCCCGCACAGTGCACGGCCCGATCACGCACCACAGCCATGCCATCGTGATCCTGGTGGAGTTTGCGCGAGACCCCAAACCCAATGAGCCTGGTTGTGACTGGTTGGCCGGCACACAAGCGCCACGCGCCGCCGTGTTGGCCGCCCAAACAGCCGTGCTGTTGTCGAGCTACTTGCGCATGCTGGGGCACGAGGCCCGCGCCCACAGCGCCAGCTGCAGCGACGTGGATTTGGGCCGCTTGGCTTTGGCTGCAGGTCTGACGCTGCCCGATGGCACCAACCCCTATGTGGGCCAGCGATTTGCCTTGGCAGCCGTCAGCACCACGCTGGCACTGGCCCCCGATCAGGCGCTGGCACTGCAGCAAAACCGCTGGCAAAGCCACGGCCCAGCCTGGTGGCTGGGGCAGGGTACGTTCAAGGGGGCATTCCACCGCGATGCCTATGCCCGGCGGGAGTTTCGCCAAGGGGCGCACCCGTTCGAAACGCTCAAACGCCAAGACACACCCACCACCTTCATTGACCATGACCGGGTACCGCGTTTTCCGAAGCGGGCCGACTTTTTTGCCCGTGCTTTGTTTGGCGATTTGGGCAAGACCGTGCAAGACAGCGCCAAGAACGCGCACTACGTGATGAAAAGTCCCATTGGGGCCTGTGCTCGCCGGGCGCTGGGGGCTTTGTTGCTGTTGCAGTTTGGCCCGGCGCGTGGCGCGGTAGCCGCCAGCACGCAAGACCCGCAGCGCAACGCCGACAACCTGAAAGCCGCTTCTTACTATTTGGGGGTGGATGCGGTGGGCCTGTGTGCCGTGCCCGAGTGGGCCTATTACTCGCACGACGCGGGCGGCAACCCCATGCCGGCTTACCACGCCAACGCGGTAAATCTGCTGATCGACCAAGGCCATGAAACCATGGAGGGCGCCAGTGGCGACGACTGGATTTCGGTGGCGCAAAGCATGCGGGCCTATCTGCGTTTTTCGCTGATGGGCGGCATCCTGGCTGAGCAGATTCGGCGCTTGGGCTATTCGGCCCGTGTGCATTCGGTGTTGGACGGTGATGTGTTGCAGCCGCCCTTGTTGTTGCTGTCGGGCTTGGGCGAGGTCAGCCGCATTGGCGAGGTGATCCTCAACCCGTTTTTGGGGCCACGCCTCAAAAGCGGCAGTGTGACCACCGACCTGCCCATGGCCCCCGATCGCCCCATCGATTTTGGCCTGCAAAGCTTTTGCGAAAGCTGCAACAAGTGCGCCCGTGAATGCCCGTCTGGGGCCATCACTGCAGGCCCCAAGCTGATGTACAACGGCTACGAAATCTGGAAAAGCGATGCCGAAAAATGCGCCCGCTACCGCATCACCAACGCGGCAGGTGGCATGTGCGGCCGCTGCATGAAAACCTGCCCCTGGAATCTGGAAGGCCTGTTGGCCGACAGCCTGTGGCGTCAGGTTGCCATGAAATTGCCCGCCGCCGCACCTGCACTGGCCAGGCTCGACGACCTGCTGGAGCGCGGCAGCATCAACCCGGTCAAAAAGTGGTGGTGGGACATTGAGCTGGACAAGGCCACGGGCCGCTATGTCAACGCCAAGCAAACCCACCGACGCACCCTGCAAAAAGACCTGGACTTGCGTTACGAAGACCAGACTCTGGCGGTGTACCCGGCCGACAAAATGCCGCCGCCTTACCCGGTGACTTACCCCGTTAACCGCGAAGAAGGCATTGCCCGGTACCAGGCTTTGCTCACGCCCGAACAGTACAAGGCCCAATTGGCGACAGGTCAGACCGAGGGCTTGGCCCCCGGGCCGCAGCCTTTGCCCGCCGAGCCACCCGTGTTTCCCGTGGTGCTTCATCGACGCGAAGAGATGGCCGAGGGCCTGGCGCGTTACGAGTTCAAAGCGCCGGATGGCGGTGCCCTGCCGCCCTTCACGGCGGGTGGGCACATTGACGTGGTGATTGCCCCCGAATACCAGCGGCCCTACAGCTTGGCGGGCGACCCGGCCGACCGCAGCCGCTATGTGCTGGGTGTTTTGCGCGAGCCGCCCGAGTCTGGTGGGCGCGGTGGCTCGGCGCTGATGCACCGGGTGTTTCGCGAGGGGCGGCGCGTGTTCGTGACGCGCCCTGCCAACCACTTTGCGTTGCACGAAGACGCCACGCACAGCTGGCTGTTTGCAGGCGGCATTGGTGTCACGCCCATGATCGCCATGGCGCACCGGCTGCATGCACTGGGCCGACCTTTTGACTTTCATTACAGCGCGGCCAGCCGCCAAACCGCCGGCTTTTTGAAAGACCTGGCCGAGGCCCCTTGGTGCGATCGGGTGCAGGTCCACTTCAAGGACGAAGGCCAACGGGCCGACTTGCTGCGGCTCTTGCCCGATTTTGTGCCGGGCCAGCATGTTTACACCTGCGGTGCGCCGCGTTTCATGGACGGCGTGTTCGAAGCCGCTGTGGCGCACGGCTGGCCAGAAGACGCCCTGCACAGAGAGTACTTCAGCGTGCCCGAGGCCGATGCCTGGGTGAACCAGCCCTTTGAGTTGGTGCTGCAAAAGTCGGGCCGCCGCCTGCAAGTGCCTGCCGAGCGCAGCGCCACCGAGGTGCTGGCCGAGGCGGGCCTGGCCATTGACGTGAAATGCAGCGATGGTCTGTGCGGGGTGTGCGCCCGCACCTACGATGCCAGCGTGTCAGACGAGGTCGAACACCGCGACTTTGTTTTGGGTGCCCAAGAGCGGGCCCAAAAAATCGTTTTGTGTTGCTCGCGCGCCCGACATGCCGGTGGCGTCATTGCGTTGGACCTCTGAAAAATCCACGCAGGCCCTGGCTGCCCGGTCCGTCCTCAGGGCTGGGGGCCCCAGGGGGCCGACAGCATCAGCTTGTTTTGTTGCTCGGCAATCAATGGACGGATTTTGGCAGCGAAGGCCATGAAGTCGGCATCGCCGTAGACACCGGCCCAAAAGGCACGGCGGTCGGCATCGTCCTCAAACTTCCAGATGTGGATCAGCTGGTTCAAAGCGCCCACATCACCCGTGAAATAGCCCACCAGCTTGGGTGGATGCTTGGACAGCACGGGCCAGCCTTCGTTTTTGTACAAACCGACGAGTTCAGACATTTTTCCCACGATGGCGTTGTAGGTCCGCAGTTCATAGATGGCCATGAAAACTCCAAAATTTTGAATGAAAGACAATTCACTGTAGGTGGATAAGAACCGCAAACCTGTCGGCAAGGTGACGCCTCGTGGTCACTGGCCCTGTAAGATCAAAAATGCCCTGAATGGGCTTTTTGATGGAATCAGACCATGAACGCCCCAATCTCACCCACCGCCTTGGCCCCAGCCGCTGCCGCTGTCAAAGCCTCCGACCTGGTCGCCTTGCCCCTGATTGAAAAATGGATCGCCTTTGCCACCGTCTCGCGTGACAGCAACCTGGCTTTGCTCGATTGGACCGAAGCTTATTTGAACGATTTGGGCATCAGCTGCAGCCGCACTTATGACGACAGCGGCCAAAAAGCCAACCTCTGGGCCACGCTGCCTGCGCACGACGGTGAAACCAAAATCGGCGGCTTGGTGCTCTCAGGCCATACCGACGTGGTGCCTGTGGATGGCCAGCCTTGGGATACTGACCCGTTCAAGGTTGTGATCCAAGGCGACAAGATGTTTGGGCGCGGCGTGACCGACATGAAGAGCTTTGGTGCCATCTGTTTGATGATGGTGCCCGAGCTGCTGAAAAGAAAACTCAAGCGCCCGATCCACCTGGCATTCAGTTACGACGAAGAAGTGGGCTGCGTCGGTGTGCGCCGCATGATTGCCGATATTCAGGCGCAGGGCTTCAAGCCTGCGGGTTGCATCGTGGGCGAGCCTACGGGCATGCAGGTGGTCATTGCGCACAAGGGCAAGCATTCGTACAAAACCACGGTGCACGGTTTTGAGGCGCATTCTTCGCTCACGCCGCTGGGCGTGAACGCGGTCGAGATTGCTTGCGAGTTTGTCGCCAACCTCAAAAGCATGCACTGCGAGTTGGTGCAAAACGGCCCGTTTGATCCGATTTATGACGTGCCACACACCACCATCCACACGGGTGTGATCGCCGGTGGAACGGCGCTCAACATCATCCCGCGCCAGTGCGAGGTGGCTTGGGAAATCCGCCATCACCACATGAACACGCCCGAGGCGCTGTTTGCCAAGGCCAAGGCTTTTGGCGAGAGCTTGGTGCCTGCCATGCAGGCGGTGGCCCCAGACACCGGCATTACCCACGAGCTCAAATCGGTGCTGCCCGGTTTTGCCACGGCCGCCGACAGCGAGATCGCGCAGTTGTGTTTTGACTGCGCCGAATTGGACCCTGCCAGCGGCGCGGGCAAGGTGTCGTTTGGCACCGAAGCGGCGCTGTTTCACCAAGCGGGTGTGCCCACCATCGTCTGCGGCCCAGGCCACATTGCGCAGGCGCACCAGCCCAACGAATGGGTCACGCTGGAGCAACTGGCCTGGTGCGAGCGCTTCATGCGCCGCCTGGCCGACCGGGTCTGTGTGGGCTGATTGAGTGCAGGCCGTGTGCCTCAGTGAAACACGTAGCCATCCATGGCGATCACATGGTCGCTGATGCCCCGAAAAAAAGCCCCAGGCTGAGCATCAGCGCCTGCTGCGCCCAAGGCGGTGAACAGCGGCAACAAATGTTCGTCTGTGGGGTGGGCGTGCTGACCTGAAAGCTGCTGGCGGTAGTCCAGTAAACCGGCCACATCGCGCTGCACCAAATGGGTGTGAACCCAGTCGGCAAAGGTCTGCACATAGCCGGGTGTGGCACCGCCGTGCATGCGAATCGCCATCAAGTCCCGCAGGTTGTGGGTGATGTTGCCCGAACCCACGATCAGGATATTTTGTTCAGCCAGTGATGCGAGCGCTTGGCCGACCCGGTAAGCGTGTGCAGGCCCCAAGTGGCTTTGTACCGACAGTGGCACGACGGGGATGTTGGCTTCGGGGAACATCTGACGCATCGGAATCCAGGTCCCGTGGTCCAAGCCGCGCCGGGCGTCTTGCGCGGCGGGCAAGCCCGCCTCTTGCAGGGCTGCCATGACCAGGGCGGCCACTTCGGGGCTGCCAGGCGCTGGGTATTGCATCTCGTACAGCCGTGGGTCAAAACCACCAAAATCGTGAATGGTTTCGGGTTGGGTGGCAAAACCCACGGTGGCTACGGCCGTTTCCCAATGCGGGCTGACCACCACGATGGCGCGGGGGTTGCCCAACTGCGGCACCAGCGCGCTCATGGCGGCGCCAGCCGCACCGGGGTGCAGGGCAAACATGGGCGAGCCGTGGGGGACAAACAAGACAGATTTGGGGGAGTTCATGGTCTTCACTGGACTGTTGATGGCTCCACTGTAGGGCAAAGCATCGGTCACCTGCTGCACACCTCGCAGCGCCAAGCTTTATAGCCCCACTTGGCGGTACAGGTCGTTGGCTCGGGTCAAGTGGGCCGACATGGCTTGGGCGGCGCCTTCTGCATCGCCTTGAGCAATGGCTTCCACGATGCGCTGGTGTTCTGCCAGAGTGAGCGACTCGGCGCCCGGTGCCCGCATGATGTGGTGGTAGTACTCGCTGGCCCAGCCAAACAAGGCTTCCACGATGGCCGGGTAAATCGGGTTGCCACCAATGCGGGCGATCTCGCGGTGGAATTCCATGTCGCGTTTCAGAAACTGGTCGAGGGTGCTGAGCGAGTCTTGGTGTGCCGCCAGCCGCTCGCGCAGGCGCTGCACGTCCTGAGGCCTGGCCTTATCAGCCGCTTGCCGCACCATGCTGACTTCCAGAAATAGTCGCGCCTCTTTGAGGTGCTCTAAGGTTTCGGGCTGCATCCGCAGCAAGTGGCGTGCGCCTTCGGCAATCTGTGCAATCAGCAATTGGGCGGTGGGCACCACCACTTTGGCGCGTTCGCCATGCGAGATCTCGACAATGCCCGAGCGGGCCAATTCTTGCAGGGCCTCGCGCACTGCCACGCGGCCCACGCCATAAAAAGCCATGAGTTCGCGCTCTGAGGGCAGCGGCTCGCCCGGTGCGATCTCGCCCGACGTGATGCGGACCATCAGGCGTTCTAACACTTCTTGGTAGAGCTTGCGCCGCTGAATGTGTTCCGTCATTCCTTGGCCCTTTAAGCGACGTGGCCAGCACGCACATCACCATAAAAAGAGGGCAAGCCCAGTTGCCCGCCTTTGAGGGCGATTTCCAGGCCATCGCGGCGCGCATCGTCGGACCAAGCCCGACACAGCGGCACACCGGGTGCCATGCCTGCAGCCACCGTGAACGCCTGAATGCCCAAGTGGCTGGCCACGGCGCCCGAGCTGTCCCCGCCCGCCACCACCACACGGCGCAGGGTCGTTCGGTCGAGCAAGCGCCGCATGACCTCTGCCAAGGCCAAGCCGATGCTTTCGCTGGCCTGTGCTTTGTCCAGGCCCAAGCGTTGCACCAAAGCGTCAAAGCCTTGGACGGCCGGATCGTCTGGCCCTTTGGCCGAATAAATGACAGGCGACACGCCTTGGGCCACAGCGTCTGCGGCCTGTTGCGTGAGCCGTTCGATTTCTGTTTCGGCTTGCAAGGGGTCGAGGCACAAGGGTACGGCCATGCGCAGGGTCAAAAATCCATGCGCCTGTGCCCAGTCAATTTGGGCCGCGCTCATGGGCGAACAACTGCCACTGACCACACAAATGCAGTCGTGGGCTTGGGCGACGGGCAAGCCGGGCCATTCAGGCAACCAGCCGCGGCTGCGCCAGTACTCGGTCAAGGCGTATTGCAAGCCCGATGAAGAGGCGCTGAAGACTCCCGGCCCGCGTTGATCCCAGACCAGCCGTCCGGCTTCACGCTGCGTGGCGGTATCGGCCACATCGAGCATCAGCACCGGTTGGTCTTCGCCCTGCAGGCTTTGCCAAACCGCGTCGGTTTGGCCTTGCGCCATGTGCGCCAAATGAACCAGTCCGGTTCGGCGCGGGGATTGTTGGGCCAAGTGCAAACGCAAATCGCTCTCGTGCATGGGGGTGACCGGGTGGCGCGACATGGTCGGGTGCCGGTCGATGCGCCAGACTTCGTTTTGTGCAGCGGCAAACAAGTGACCAAAAACTTGGTAGCGCTGCAGTCTGGGCGCACCCACCACCATGGGCGACCAAGTGGCGCTTGTGCAGCGCACGCCTAAGTCAATGGCTTGCCCGATCGAGCCCACTTCGGGCGACGAATCGAAGGTCGAGCAGACCTTGTATTGGACGATAGGGGCGCCCAAGCTGGAGAGACTTTCAAACACCGCAGGCAAGTGGGTGCGCATCCAGGCAGGGCTTTTGCCCCGCGACTGCCCGGCCACGCCGACACAACGCACTCCCGGAAAACGTGCCAAGTCTTCGGCGCGGGGGGCCTGCAAAAACAGCACCGTGGGTACCCCTGCGGCGGTGAAGGCTTCGAGCACATCGGTGGAGCCGGTGAAGTCGTCCCCGTAATAGGCCAGCCACAGCCCTTCGGGCAAGCTGTCCGGTTCGCACCTTGGGTTCATGTCAATCACCAAAAACCGAGGGCGCTTTGCAGGGCTGGGCGCGTGGCGGCATAGGCCTTGAGGTCGATGCCCGCTTGGGCTGCGTCCCAAGCTTCGCGCAGCGCAGCCACGCCCGCAGCCACACCTTGGGGATGACCAAAAATACCGCCCCCAGCGGTGCACAGCAAGTCCGCATGGCCCAGGGCCTTGAAGGTGTCGTGCGCTTGCAAGCCGGTTTGTGCCGAGCTGAACACCGGCATGGCGGGCATGGGTTGGTCTTGGAACAAGGGGCGTGTCACGGCTCGCGCGGAGGCGATGACGGTGTCGTCGCTTTCGCTGAATTTGTTGCGCAGGCCGTTGACATGCAGGTGGTCCACACCCACCAGCCGCCACACCGCTTGCCAAGCTGCAAAATCCCAGCCCAGTGCGGGGCTGCGGCTGAGGTAACCCCAGCCTGCACGGTGCCCATGGATGGGCAAGGCGCTGTGGCGCCGCAAGGCATTCATGCCCACCAAACCCACTGACTGCACGCAGGCCATCACGCAGGTGCCGCCGTGTTGCAGCACCCAGTCATGGCGGTGGCGCATTTGGTCGAGGTCACCCGTCAAGTTGAAGGCGACCATGACTTTTCGGCCAGTGCGCTGCGCTGCGTCGTTGACCACGCGCATCACGGCTGAGACGCGCTCTTCAAAAGGGCAGTTCGGCCCATCGGCTTGCAGTTCGTCGTCTTTGATGAAATCGATGCCACCGTCCACCAGCAGCTTCACTTGCTCGGCTGTTGCTTCGGGGCTGAGGCCCACGCTGGGCTTGATGATGGTGCCGATCAGGGGCCCTTGACGCACGCCGCTCATGCGCCGGGTGCCCTCGATGCCAAAAGCAGGCCCCAGATAGGCCTTGGCAAAGGCGTCGGGCAATTGCAGCGACAAAAGCCGCAGGCCCGAGACCTGGCGCAGTTCAAACAAATTGCCGGCCACCGTGGACATCAAGGTGGGCAAGCAGGGGCCCATGTTTTCCAGGGGCCACGACAAAGTGAGCAGGCAGCGGGTGTACCGCTCAGACACCATGCCGCCGGGCAGGCTGGGGCGGTCTACCACCTCCAGAACGTTCAAAGATTCAATGCGTGCGCCAGAGCGCTCTTTGAGTTCAGGCGTTTCGTTGGCGAGCTTCAAAAAAGTCCCGCTGGACTGCTCGCCTGCAATGGTCTCGGCGGTGCGCAGGGGGTCGTCACCGGTTTCGAGCCAGTACTGGGCCACGATTCTCGAGGTCATGGTTTGGCCTGCTTCAGGTGATGCGCTGGATGCTGTCAGCGATTTCTTGGCGGTCAAAAATCTTTTTCCAGTCGTCGCGCATCAAGCGGGGCTTACCAAAGGTGATGGCTTTGTTGCACGCGTCAGAAAACTGGCCTGGCACCTGCTTGAAGATGACGGCCGACAAAATGGTCATGTGGCCCAACAAAAAGTCGCGTGCGGCGTCTGGGGGCACGCCGCGTGCCACCACTTCGTCCATGGCTTCGCGCATGACATCAAGCAAGGTGGCGCAGACCGTCTCGGACAAGCCGGGTTCCAGCAAGGCCATTTGTTCCACGGTGACCCGGTACGAGCGCTCGATGGGTTGGTAGATCAAACGGGCAATCGATTCGCCCAATTCATAGGAGGCTTCGGGGCCTTGCATCAGGGCATTCACGATGGATTGCGAAGCCCGGATGCCCCCGAAATAGTCGGGCGCACCCGCCACATGGACTTCGGGGTTGAAGATGTTGGGGTGGCAGGGGTGGGTGACAAAGTAAACCAAATCGTCCCGCTTGGGCAGGTGTCCGGCAAACGGGGCTGCGGCGTCGAGGGTGATGACCATGGTGCCGGGTGCCAGTTGGGGCGAAATCTCGGCTGCGATGCGCCCGATCAGGGTGTCAGGCACGGCCAAGATCACGGCGTTTACACCGCGAAGCGCATCTTCGAGGCTGCAGCAGTCGATGCCCAATTCGTCTTTCAGGCGTTGTTGGCCTGCGGCGCTGACTTCGACGTGGCGAATTTCAAATGCCGAGCCCTGGAGGTTTTTGGCCAAACGGGCGCCCATCTTGCCGCCTGCGCCCAACAATGCAATAGAAGTCATGCTTTCTTTCTGAAATTGAATCCGACCTGCCGTCATCGGTGCTTGTATTGGTCTGATGGTATGACGAGTTAACCAGCTGATGGGCTAGTGACTTACCCCAATATCGGCGTTTCAAGCCACAATCTGCCCATCTTTTGTCCACTGTTTTTCGACTGGAAACCGCCATGACTTACCCCAACACCCAACTTTTCATCAATGGCCAATGGTGCGATGCCGAAGGCGGTCGCACTTTGGCCGTGTTCAATCCCGCTACTGGCACCGAAATTGGCCGATTGGCCCATGCCGGCATTCCCGATCTGGAGCGTGCCGCGCAAGCCGCGCAAAAAGGTTTTGAAATTTGGCGCGACACGCCCGCCAATGATCGCAGCGTGATCTTGCGCAAGGCCGCCGCCCTGATGCGCGAACGTGCCCCGCAAATTGCTGAGCTGCTGACGCAAGAACAAGGCAAGCCTCTGGCCGAAGCCAAGGTCGAGGCCATGTCGGCGGCCGACATCATCGAGTGGTTTGCCGAGGAAGGCCGCCGCGTGTATGGCCGCATCGTGCCCCCACGCAACGTGAATGTGCAGCAGCAGGTTCTGAAGCTGCCGGTTGGCCCTGTTGCCGCCTTCACGCCCTGGAACTTCCCCATCAATCAGGCTGTGCGCAAGATGTCGGCTGCACTGGCGACGGGCTGCTCGATCATTGTCAAGGCCCCTGAAGAAACCCCAGCCGCACCTGCTGAGTTGATCCGCGCCTTTCACGATGCGGGCGTACCCGCTGGTGTGATTGGCCTGGTTTATGGCACGCCCGCAGAGATCTCGAATTATCTGATCGCGCACCCCTTGATCCGCAAGATCACCTTCACCGGCTCTACGCCTGTGGGCAAGCAACTGGCCGCGCTGGCCGGTCAACACATGAAGCGCGCAACCATGGAGTTGGGCGGTCATGCCCCCGTCATCTTGGCCGAAGATGCCGACATTGGTTTGGCCTTGAAGACAGCCGGTGCGGCCAAGTTCCGCAATGCGGGCCAGGTGTGCATCTCGCCCACTCGCTTTTTGGTGCATCACGCTATCGCCGACGAGTTTGCACAGCGCTTTGCGGAGCAAGCGCAGGCGCTGAAAGTGGGTGACGGCCTGGCAGCGGGCACTCAAATGGGTCCTTTGGCCAACGAACGTCGCTTGTCGGCCATGCAGGCCATCGTGCAAGATGCCCGTGCCAAAGGTGCCAAGGTGCTCACCGGCGGTGAGCGCATCGGCACGCAAGGTAACTTTTTTGCACCCACCGTGCTGTCGCATGTGCCGCTGGACGCCGATGTGGTGGTCAACGAGCCGTTTGGCCCCATCGCGGCCATCCGCAGCTTTGAAAAGATCGAAGATGCGATTGCCGAAGCCAACCGCTTGCCCTTCGGCTTGGCCGGTTATGCCTTCACCAATTCGATGAAAACCATGCATTTGCTGAACCAGCGTCTGGACGTGGGCATGCTGTGGGTCAACCAGCCCGCTGCGCCTTGGCCTGAGTTGCCTTTTGGTGGCGTGAAAGATTCCGGCTACGGCTCTGAAGGCGGACCTGAGGCGCTGGAGGCGTACCTCAACACCAAGACGGTGTCGATTTTTAACGCATGAACGGTCAGCCAAACGGTTCGGGCATGCGCATTCTTGTCACTGGCTTCGAGCCCTTTGGCGGGCAAAGCGTGAACCCCTCATGGGAGGTGGCGCACGCGCTGCAGGGCTTGGTGTTAGCGGGTGCACAGGTCTCGGCCGTGCAACTGCCTTGCGTATTTGCCCAAGCCCTGCCAGCCATGCACCAGGCGCTGGCGCAGCACCGGCCGGACATCGTGCTGGCGCTGGGGCAGGCCGAGGGGCGTTGTGATTTGTCGCTCGAACGCGTGGCCATCAATGTGCAAGACGCCCGCATCCCTGACAACGCAGGTCAACAACCCATCGACGTGCCGGTGATCAAGGGTGGCCCTGCGGCGTACTTCAGCACTTTGCCCATCAAGTCCTTGGTGGTGGGTTTGAAGGCCGCCGGCTTCCCGGCTTCTGTGTCGCAAACGGCAGGCACTTTTGTGTGCAACCAGGTGTTTTATGGCTTGCAACACGCTTTGGCGGGTCAAGGTGTGCACAGCGGCTTCATGCACCTGCCCTTGTTGCCAGAGCAAGCGGCCCACTGGCCTGGCCCTAGCTTGCCCAGCTGGCCTGTGGCGTTGCAAGTGGCCGGGGTGCGGCAGGCCTTGGCATTGCTGGTGGCGCAGCGCCAGCAAGGTTTGGCAGACGCTGCCATCGGTGGCGGTACGCTGAACTGAGTCGCCACAAATTCGCCCACGGGGTGGGCTCCTGCAAAGACGCTGTTTTTGCGTGCCAACGTACAGACTGAAACACCGGTTTTCTGGATGATCTGGCTCTTGTGAAACAACAGGAGCCTGTATGAACAAACAAAGCATTTGCAGCTGCGTCGTGGCCAGCTTGCTCAGCGTGACCGCATCGTCATGGGCACAAACATCGGTCGCCCTTGGCCGTGCCGATTTCAAAGACAACTGCGCCAGTTGCCATGGCCATTCAAGCCGAGGCGACGGCCCGGTGCAATCCTTCTTGGTCAAGCGGCCTTCTGATTTGACCACCATCACCCAAAGGCATGGTGGCAAGTTTCCGCAAGAGCTGATGTGGGAGGTGATCGATGGTCGATGGTCGGGTGATGGTGGACCCCACGGTTCGCGCGAGATGCCGGTGTGGGGCCAAGAGTTCAAGGCCCGCGCCATGACCCAGCCGGGAGACTCGGCGACCATCGCCGAGTGGTCAGCACGTCATCGCATCGTGTCTTTGCTTCAATACCTTGAGACGATTCAACGCCCCTGAAGGTGGCGTTGGGGCGATGTGCCGCCAACCAGAAGTAGCCTAAACCGAGGTTTGAGCAGAAGCCTGGGGCCTCTGCATGCGCTGGTGCGCGCGAGCGGCCACGCCCGTGTCGGCAAAAGCCCAAGCCAAAGACGCCCCCATGCCTTGCAGGGCTGTGCGCACGGCCGCTTGCTCGACCAAGCAGCGGCGTGGGCGCTCCAACATGTCCAGCGCCCAGTCGGGCAGCATTTGCAACGCGGCCCGCACGATCAGGGTGATCAATGGACGGTCTAAGGGTTCACAAGGGTAGTTTTCAATCAAGTGCAGCGTTTCGCGCGTACGCTCGTCGGCCCGCAATTGAGGCCGATAGTTTTGAAGTTGCATCAGGGCTTGGTGGCGCGTCAGGGGCAAACTGTGTGCGCCCAAACGCTCGCCAATTTGCGCCATTTCGGCAAAGTACAAGTCTTGCCTAGCCGCGCCCAAAGGCTGCAGCGAGAGCTCTTGGTAAGCCCGCAAGAAACTGGTGGTTTCGCCCAGGTGTACCCAGCGGATCAGTTCCGGGTCATTCGCCACATAAGGCGTGCCGTCTGGCAATTGGCCACGAATTTGGGCGTGGATGCGGTTGACCCGCTCGATGGTTTGCAAGGCTGCGGCGGTGCCGCCATAAGTGGTGGTGGCCACAAACAAGGCGGTGCGCCCCAGCCGCGCTTGCAGTTGGGTGCGAAAACGCGAGTGGTCCCAAACGGCCCCCAAAGCCTGCGGGTGCAGCGCTTGCAACATCAACGATGACAAGCCCCCGGTCATCATCGCCACAAAATGCGCGTGCACCTGCCACGCGGCCGAGTCGGGACCCAACAAACCGGGGTCGCCTGCGGGTTCCAAAAAGTCTCGCGCATCGCCTGTGGCCCCGGTCATGGCCCGCACGCGCTGACCCAGCCGGTCTTTGACCTCAGACGCCAGGTGTTCCCGCAACTGTTGGGCCAACGGCCCGACCATGGGAAGGCCCAGGCTACAGCGCGATTCAGCGCGGCTGTTGGCGTTGCGGGCAGGTTGGGCAGCGCCCAACAGCGTTTGGATGAAGGAGGGTGGTGTCATGGGCCCGGTGACATTCAAAGAGGTGCCAGTGTGTGACACCGCCCCATACCTTGCACGGCGCCAGACAAAGGCCATCGGTGAAGGCTGGGTTTGGGCCATTGGCAGTGGTCAATAACCATGTGTCCATCAGGACCATTGAGGTGGATCATGGCCTGAATCACGAGGCATGAAGGAACATCCGCATCTCAATTTGGAGAGATCTGATGGCTTGGCTGGATTTTTTGAAAAATGGCAACGAACTGAGTGAACTGTTGATTGAGGGCACCAACCCTTACGGATCGCAGTTGCTGAAAAACGCCGATGTGGACCAGATGCGGGACCACATCCAGCCCGCCGAACGTGTGTTGGCTTATGTGTTGGGCCGTGTGGTGTTGTCTGGCCGCGGTTTGTGGCTGCTGACCGACCAGCAGTTGCTGGTTTCAGAGAACGATAGCGGCAGCTTGGTGCACCGCTTTGCATTGAATGATGTGACCGAGGCCGAGTGCGTGAAGGGCAAGTACGGTTACACCTTGCGTGTGACGGCGGCAGGCCAGCAACGCAGCGTGTACGGCGCATCGGCGCACATGGCCGCTGTGTTCTACCGTGCGCTGGGTCAAAAGGTGCGGTGCTTGCCGGTCTACAAGCCCACGGCGCTCGATGCCGATGACGTGGCCGAAGTGGTTCACCACTTTTCGGATGCCGCTTTGCGCCTGCAACCTGTGGCCTTGGTCAATGCCGATGCCCGGGCTTTGATTGCCCAGTTGGCCCAAGACGCTGCCCAACAAGGCTGGCTGCAAGCCAGCGAAGCCAACCAGTTGCGCGTGGCCGAAGCGGCGCACTGAAGCTCAAGGCTGGCTGGCTTCGATCCGTTTGAGGTCAAAGCCCAGCTTGTCCAACTTGGCCAGCAAGGCTTGGTAGGTGGCTGCAGGCATTTGGGGCGTGCGCGACAAGATCCATAAATACTCGCGCTTGGGTTCGCTCACCACCACCCATTGGTAATCGGCGTCCAGATCGATGATCCAGTAATCGCCCCACACCATCGGAATGAAAGACAACCACGCCGGCGCAAACCGGACCTTGAGTTGCGCCGATGTGGGGCCGCCAATTTGTTTGGCAGCGCCCAGCGCCTCACGCCATTCACCCTTGGCTGTTTTGCAACGGTTGATGACCTGAACTTGGCCTTGCGCCTGCAGGCTGTAAGTGGCTTGGGTGCTGCTGATACATTTCTTTTGGAACCAGTTGGGGTATTTGGCGATTTCATGCCAAGTGCCCATGTAGCGCGGCACATCCACAGCAGCTACGGTTTTCAGGGGTGCCATCTCGGCTTGCGCCGGAATGCTGAGCACGCAGGCCCATGCCAGTGCCAAGTTTCGGATTGCGGTCAAAATTTTCATACAACGATCGGATTCAAAGCCCCGTCCATGCTCATGCAAATGCCGGTGACGTAGCTGGCTTTGCTCGATGCCAAAAACAGCACGGCGTTGGCGATTTCCTCGGGCTCGGCCATGCGGCCCAAGGGGATTTTGGCCACGGTTTGGGCCATGACCTGGTCCTGGCCGATGCCCTGGAGTCGTGCTTCTGCGGCAAAACCCTCGTGCAGCCGGTCGGTCAGGGTCAGACCGGGGTTGACCGCGTTGACCCGAATGCCTTGCGCCCCATAGGCGGCGGCCATGCCTGCGGTCACCAGCATCAGGGCCGCATTGGCCGCACCACCCGGCAGATGGATGGGGCTAGCCACTTTGCCGCCATTGCCGATCACGTTGACCACCGCGCCTTGCCCTCGTGCGGCCATGCGTTGGATCACGGGCGTGAGCATGTGGATGGTGGTGAAATACTTGGCCTGCATGGCGTCAGCAAAGGCTTCGGGCGTGAGTTCAGAGGCGGGTGTGCGTTTGGCCGCGCCCGCCGAGTTGACCAGCACATCGACCGCACCGAACGCGATTTCGGCCGATGCCAGCGCGGCCAGTGCGGCCGGTGCCTCGCGCAAATTGGCGGCCACGGTGTGGACGCGTGCGCCCGGGCAAGCGTCCAGCAAGTGCTGCTGGGCCCGAGCCAAATGGGCGTTATCGCGCGAGACCAGGCTGACGCGTGCGCCCTCGGTCAAAAAGCCTTGTGCGCAGGCCAAGCCAATGCCTTTGCTGCCGCCAGTGATGAGGATGTGCTTGTCGCTTAGGTGCAGGTCCATGAGGGGCTCTTCTGATGAAATCCATGTTCTGATTCTGTCCATTTAATCATTCTTGCAAGCGCCTCGTGCCATGAACAAAAAAACCTCTGCGCTGTGTGCGCGTTTGAAGCAACCTGGCCTGATCGTGGCCCCCGGCGTGTTCGACATGGTGTCCTTGCGCCTGGCCGACAGTTTTGGCTTTGACGCGCTGTACATGACCGGCTACGGCACCGTGGCCTCGCACATGGGCTTGCCCGATGCCGGCCTGGCCACCTACAGTGACATGGTGGGGCGCGTAACAGCCATGGCGGGC
>JBIKKE010000210.1:0-5117 GCA_044360575.1 Limnohabitans sp.
GCGAGATGAAGGCCACATCCGCATCGGTGCGCTGCGCAGCAACGGCGTCTTCCAAGGAGATCAGCTCATAGGGCCGTTGGCCCATTGAGTCCGAGACCGATGTGCCCAAGCGGTCAATGGACTGCTCGGACATGAGGATGCGCAAGCAGGTGCTCATGGCATGGAATGGGCTGTACGTTGGGTCATTCGGCTTTGGCGCCCGAGTCACGCACGATGACGCGCCACTTGTCATGCTCGCGTTGAACGAACTGGCCAAACTGAGCAGGCGTGCCGCCCGCAGGGTCGGCGCCCTGAGCGATCATTTGCTGCTCAATGGCGGGCACTTGCAGAACTTCGTTGACAGCCTTGTTGACCATGCTGATCACGGCCTCGGGCGTGCCTTTGGGCGCAAAAAAGCCAAACCAAGATCCGGCTTCAAATTGGGGGAAGCCTTTTTCGACCACAGTGGGCACTTCGGGCATGGAGCGCGAACGCTTGAGTGAGCTGACCGCAATCGGTTTGAGCTTGCCCGCCGTGATGTGCGTCATGACCGACGGAATGGTCGCGAACATGAATTGGATACGACCGGCCAACAGGTCTTTCAGGGCATCGGCCCCTTTGTAGGGGATGTGGGTCGCTTCAAAACCCACCCGCTTGGACAGCATGAAGCTGGACAAATGGGACGAGGTACCAATGCCGGTCGAGCCATAGTTGAGCTTGCCCGGATTGGCTTTGGCGTAAGCGATCAGCTCTTCCATGGTGTTGGCGGGCACAGAGGGGTGGATGACCAACACATTGGGGACATCTGCGATCTGCACAATGGGCATCAGATCGGTCAAAGGGTTGTAGGGCAGCTTGCCATACAAGCTGGGGTTAACGGCAATCGGGCCCACAGAATTGACGATCAGGGTGTAACCGTCTGGTGCAGAGCGGACCACCAACTCGGTGCCTAAGTTGCCACCCGCGCCAGGCTTGTTGTCGATCACAAAGGGCTGTTTGAGTTTTTCGGACAGCTGCTGCGAGACGGTACGCGCCAAGATGTCGGTGGTGCCCCCGGCCGTGAAAGCCACAACCACTTTGACTGGTTTTTGGGGATAAGCCTGAGCTTGCGCCCAAGCAGGCATGGCCATGGCCAAGGCGGACAGGCTGGCGGCAAGCCAAAGAGACGGTGAAGGCATGCGGATCTTTCGTTGGGTTTGAAGAAACCGTGGGTTCAGGTTTTGTAACTCGGGTCCATGCGGTCGAGTTTGCGCAGCAAGGCGGGCCACTCCATGAGGCCATAGGGCCTGCGGGTGCTGGGCTGGTAGTTGTTCCAGGTTTCTTCCAGCACATCGGGCGCGACTTTGACGAAAGGCGTGTTACAGGCCATGGCCGCGAGTTGGGCGTGGCACGACAACTCCAGACGGTGCATCCAGTTGAAGGCTTCGCCCACACTGCGGCCCACCGTCAAGACGCCGTGGTTGCGCAAGATCAGGGCTTCGCCCTGCCCCAGGTCTTTCACCAGCGAGGCTTGTTCGTCCAAATCGAGCACCACGCCTTGGTAGTCGTGGTAACCGATCTTGAGAAAGCGCATCGCAGTCTGCGTGACGGGCAGCAAACCGCATTCGAGCGAAGACACCGCCATGGAGGCCCAGCTGTGGGTGTGGATGACGCAGTCCACCTCGGGGCGCGCTTCGTGCACCGCGCTGTGGATCACGTAACCGGCTTTGTTGATGCCGTAGTTCAGGTCGCCAAAGTCGGGCTTGGACAGGATGTTGCCATCGTGGTCGATCTTGATGAGGCTGGACGCTGTGATCTCTTCGTACATCATGCCGTAGGCATTGATGAGAAAAGCACCATCTTCGCCCGGCACACGCGAAGAGATGTGGTTGGCCATCATGTCGGACATGCCGTAGATGGCCACCAACCGGTAGCAAGCGGCCAAATCCACCCGTGCTTGCCACTCTGCAGGGGTGCAGCGCGCTTGCATCGATTCGATTTTCAAAAATCCGTTTTCAACCATGACAGCTCCTTGGGACTCAGTCGAGTTTCACGTCAGCACTCTTGACCAGATTGACCCAAAACTTGGCATCTTCGGTCAAAAACGCCGCGAATTGATCGGGCGTGGTGGAGACCGACACATCGGTGCCTTCGCGGGCCAAAGCGGCTTTGACTGAGGGCTGGGCCATGGCCGATTGCGCGGCATCAAAAATGCGCTTCATCACGGCAGGGGGCGTGCCCACGGGCACAAACAAACCATACCAAAACTCGATGGCGTACTCGGGCAATTTGGCCTCTTGCATGCCCGGCAAACCAGGGACCAAGGCCGAGCTGTTGCGCGTGCTGACCGCCAAGCCTTTCAAGCGACCCGCTTGGATCATGGGCAAGACAGAGGGCGGGGTGCCAAAGGTCACTTGGGTGTCGCCCGCGATGACCGACTGGATGGCGGGCGCGCCACCACGAAACGGAATGTGCACCATGTCCACACCCGTCAACTGGGTGAACAAAGCCGCGCCCAAATGGGGTGCAGAGCCGTTGCCCGAGGTGGCGTAGTTGATCTTGCCGGGCGACTGCTTGGCACGCGCAATCAGGTCTTGCACCGAGTTGACGCCGATGTTGGGGTTAACCGCAATCACCAAAGGTGAGGTGGTGACCTTGGTGATGGGCACCAGGTCTTTGGGGGTGTAGTTCAGCTTGGGGTTCAGCGCCGGGTTGACCGAGATGCTGCTGGGACTGGCCAACAAAATGCTGTAGCCATCGGGCGCGGCCTTGGCCACGTTTTCAGCCGCAATGCTGGAGCCCGCGCCGGCGCGGTTTTCCACAATGATGCTTTGGCCAATGGCTTTGCCCATCGCGTCGCTGATGGCGCGCGCCACATAGTCGGCCGCACCACCGGGGGCAAAACCGACCACCAGACGAATGGGTTTGTTGGGATAGGCTGCACCTTGGGCTTGCGCACCCAGGGCGAAGCAAGAAAGGACCAAAGCTGAAATCAGGTTTCTTTTGTTCATGGTGTTGTCTCCTTCGTGAAAAAAATGTCTGGCGATAGGGAAGTGGCTCAAGCAGCGCTGGCGATGCGCAGCACGATCTTGCCCGTGTGTTGGTTGCTTTCCATGTGGGTCTTGGCAAGGTCCAATTGGTCAAACTCAAACACCTGGTCCAACAGAGGTTGGATGCGCCCATCGGCAAAAGCCGGCAGTATTTGCGCCGCAAACTGGGCAATGCCATCGGCGCGTTGGGCAGGTGTGCGGTTTTTGTTGGACACCCCATACAGGCAAAGCCGCTTGGCGTGCAGGGCTTCCAGGTCAATGGTGGCGTTGAGCGTGTTGTCAACATAGCCGACAAAACCCAAACGCCCCTGAAAAGCCATGCAGCGCATGCTTTCGGCAAAGACGCTGCCCCCCACGGTGTTGACCACCAGATTGGCCCCTTTTTGCTCGGTCGCTTGCAGCACGGCTTGGTGAAAATCAGCCGCACGGGTGCACAGTCCCACGTCCAGCCCCAGCGGCTTCAATTGGTCCAGCTTGGCCTGTGAGCCCGATGTGCCGATGACTTTGGCACCCAAGACCTTGGCCATTTGCAAGCTGGCCACACCCACACCGGAAGACACGCCATTGATCAACAACCACTGCCCTGCTTGCAAGTGGCCTTGCAAGACCAAGAGGTCATAGGTCACCAAAAACGTCAACGGAATCGATGCGGCTTGTTCCAGCGTCAAGTTGTCAGGCACACGCATGATTTCACGCACATCCATCAGGGCGTATTCAGAAAAAGCACCCGGGCAGCGGCCCATCACGCGATCGCCCAATTGCCAGGCACCGGTCTCGCTGCCCAACTGGACGATCTGCCCCGCGCCCTCCATGCCCGCAGGCTTGCTGCCGCCTTTGCCATGCAGGCCGTGGCCGATGATCAATTCGCCCCGGTTCAGAGCAGCCGCGTGCAGCTTGACCAAGACCTGACCCGCACCGGGCACAGGCATGTCCACCTCACGCAGTTCCATGCTGCCTTGGCCTTCGCTGATGTTCATCCAATACGATTTCATGGGTTACCTCATTCGCCTTTGAAGACGGGTTTGCGTTTTTCCATGAAGGCCTTGCGGCCTTCGGCATAGTCGGCGCTGTCAAAGCAGCCGCGAATGAGTTGCGTACACAAGTCCAGATCCAGCTCGGGCGAGGGCTTGAGGATTTCGCGGGTGATGGCTTTGGCCGCCTGAATGGTCAGCGGCGCGTTTGCGGCCAGTGCCGAGGTGTACTCGGCCAGCAACTCGGGCAAGGCCTCGGGGGCACAAACCCGCGTGACCAAACCCAGGCTTTGGGCTTCTTGCGCGTTGATTTTGCGGGCCGTGAAAAACAGGTCTTTGGCCGCCCCGGGGCCAATCAGGTCCACCAGATTTTTCATGGCCGAATAGCGGTAGCCCAAACCCAGGCGGGCGGCCGGAACCGAGAACACGGCGTCGCTGGCGGCGATGCGCATGTCGCAACTGATGGCCACGTTGATGCCGCCACCAATGCAAAAGCCACGAATGCAGGCCAGTGTGGGTTTGGGGAAGTTGTAGATGCCCATGAGCGCGGTCTCGGCCATGTGCTCGTAGCGGGTCACCGCTTCACGCGCCGCACGCATGTCTTCGAATTGCGAGATGTCAGCGCCAGACACAAAGGCTTTTTCACCGGCACCGGTGAACACCACCAGGCGCACACGGGGGTCGTGTTCGGCCTGGTTCAACAGCACGGGCACGGCTTCCCACATGTCCACCGACAAGGCGTTGTGGCGCGCCACGTTGTTGAACTGGATGAACAGCGTGCTGCCGTCCAGCCAGGTGATGACCCGCTCTGTGGGCGAGGTGTAGACGATGTCGGACATTCAAAAAACTCCTTTGGACTTCAATGCGGCCAAGGTCTGGTCATCCAGCCCCAACTCGCCCAGAATTTCTACGCTGTGCTCGCCACGCCGAGGTGCGGCGCGGGCGATGGTGCTCGGCGTGCGCTCCAGTTGCACCGGCTGACCCACCAAGCGCTGGGGACCTTGGTGGACCGACACCACATCTTTCACCATCTTCAGGTGTTGGATTTGCGGTTCGTTGAACACCTCGTCCATGCTGTTGATCAGGCCACAGGCCACACCGCCGTCGTTCAGGCGCTCAATCCAATAGGCCCGGTCAC